>JAFGXN010000116.1 GCA_016936615.1 Spirochaetales bacterium
AGCCAATTGTGATAATAAATGGAAGAAGTTTTACTGGTGTCTTTCCTGAATTGCTCCAGGCTTTTGCAGATAAGAAAGGTTATGTCCTAGAGTATCAGGTCTATCCGTTGAAGCGACAACAATTTTTATACTACTCCAAAGATTCTGCCTTTGACATAAGATTTCCAGATAATCCTTATTGGGACAAAGAGTTGAAGCAAAGTTATAACTTGAGTTATTCAAAGTTTAGTCTACCATTTACTGAGGGAGTTATTGTCCTAGCTGAGAATGAAGGAAAAATTACCGAGTTGACAAGTCTCGGAACCTTGAGAGGCTTCACTGTGTGGCCGTATAAAGATGAAATAAGCAGTGGGAAGATAAAGATCGAAGAGGCTGATTCAATTCCATCTCTCTTGAGTATGTTATTAGGAGGAAGGTTTGATGGACTTTACATGAGCTATGATGTGGCTAACTATTTTATGAAAAAATTGCATCCATCTCGTTCTATTGTTTTAGACAAGAAGTTTAAGATTGATAGTGGCTCTTATTTCCTCTCCTCGTTGAGAAATTCCAAAATAGTCGAGGAATTTGATTTTTTTATAAATGATAATCAGAAGTTGCTTAATGAATTGAAACAGAAGTATAATCTTTAGTTTTTTTAGAATTAAAAATTCTAATCGTCTTTTAATATAGATTGACAACACCCCTTATAGGATTTAAACTAAGACAGTATATTTTATAAGGGGTAAACTATGTCAAAAACTAATTTACAAAAAAAGTTAAGAGTGGCTGTAACACTTTTTCTTCCATTTGTTCTGTTTTCATGTCTTGGCGATAAGGTCAAAGACAGAGAATATAGAGTATGGGAAGATCCTGCTTTTTTTAGAGAAAATAAACTGCCAGCTAGGGCAAGTTCAGTAAAGTTTGATTCAATCGCTGAGTCTAGTTCCGATTTAAAGGTTTCTAAAAATTATTATTCATTAAATGGTCTTTGGAAATTTAACTGGGTACCAGATCAATCTAAACGACCACAGGATTTTTCGAATCCTGTATTTGATGACCAAAAATGGAATGAGATCGAAGTTCCTTCGAATTGGCAGATGCATGGCTATGGTCAACCAATCTATGTTAATGCTAGGTATCCTTTTACAGATTCTGAGAAACATTCGCAGATTCTACCTGGATATATCTTTAGAGATAATCCTGTAGGATCGTACAGAAAGACCTTTGATCTGCCAGAAGGGTGGTCGGATAAGAGAGTTCTTCTGCATTTTGCTGGAGTAAAGAGTGCTTTTAAAGTCTGGGTAAATGGACACTATATTGGTTATAGCCAGGATAGTATGTCTCCTGCAGAGTTTGATGTCTCTAAGTATGTCTCACCAGGTCAGAATTTAGTAGCAGTTGAGGTCTACAGATGGTCGGATGGAAGCTTTCTTGAGTGTCAGGATATGTGGAGATTGTCTGGAATTTTTAGAGATGTCTTTATTTCTGTGAGTGATAAGGTATTTATTGAAGATTTTTTTGCAAAAAGCAAGCTTGTGCTAGGATACAAGGATGCAAGATTTGAGTTAGAGACTAAGGTTGGAAACAATTCTGGTGAAGATTTTGCAAGTTATTCGGTTGGATATCAGATTCTTGATGCAAAGGGTACAATCCTTGATGAGCAGGTTGCCGTATCTGAAGAGCCGTTACTTGATGCAAGCTTTGCAACTATGAAATTTAAGAGTAAGATTAAGAATCCTCTAAAGTGGAGTGCAGAAGAGCCTAATCTTTATAAGTTGGTAGTATATTTGAAAGATTCTACAGGAAAGATTATAGATGTCCGTGCTACGAATTATGGATTCAGAGATGTCAAGATTTTTGCTGGAAGGTTGTTAGTTAATGGTCAGCCAATAATGATTAAAGGTGTCAATCGCCATGAGCATGATCCTGCAAGGGGTAGGGCTGTTACTCGTGAGTTGATGATTAAAGATATTGAGATAATGAAGCAGAATAATATAAATGCTGTTAGGACATCTCACTATCCTAATAATATCGAGTGGTATAACTTGTGTGACGAGTATGGTCTCTATGTCTTAGATGAGGCAAATATAGAGTCTCATGGAATGGGTTATGGATTGTATAGTCTTGCCAAGAAGAAAAATTGGTTCCCAGCACATCTTGATAGGGTTCAGAGTATGGTTGAGCGAGATAAGAATCATCCATCAATTATTATCTGGTCTTTAGGTAATGAGGCTGGGTTTGGTAGTAATTTTGTTAAGGCTTCTAAGTGGTTGAAAAAGAGAGATTCTTCACGACCAGTTCACTATGAGAGAGCAGAAAAGAGTCTTTCTGTGAATATTGTAAGTCCGATGTATTCAAAAATCGAAGAAATTGAGAAGTGGGGAAAGGTTGCGAGACTTAGACCTCTTATTCTTTGTGAATATGCTCATGCTATGGGTAATAGCCTTGGAAATTTTCAAGATTACTGGGATGTTATTGAAAAATATAAATATCTTCAAGGTGGATTTATCTGGGATTTTGTAGATCAAGGTCTAAATAAGAAGATTGATGAGAGAGGCGATGAGACATTCTGGGCTTATGGTGGTGATTTTGGAGATCAGCCAAATGATGGTAATTTCTGTATGAATGGAATTGTCAGACCAGATAGAACTCCTAATCCTTCACTTTTTGAGGTTAAGAAGGTCTACCAGGAGATAAAAGTTCTTCCAGTTAATACAGAAGAGAAGAAATTTTCTATTACTAACAAGTATTTTTTCAAAAATTTAGGCTTTGTTAATGGAAAGTGGGAGCTAGAAGAGAATGGAAAGGTTATTCAGACTGGATTTATTAGTGATTTGGATAAGATTAAGCCTCAATCGACTAAAGAGTATGTGATTCCTTATACTATCCCTTCAAACCCTGCTGTTGGTAGTGAATATTTTATTAAGTTTAGTTTTTCACTTGGAAAACAAGAAAAATGGGCAGTTTCTGGTCATGAATTAGCTTGGGATCAATACAAATTAGATGTTAAGACTCCTATTGCTAAGCCACGAAATAAGAGAGAGATGCCTGAGTTGACTACTGTGTTAGATTCACGATCTAAATATTTCTTTGAGTCATCTGCTTTTGAGGCTGAGATTAGTAAGAGAACTGGATTGATAGAGAGTTATAGACCTGGAAGAATGTTTGAGTTTTTCAGAGAACCTCTTTCTCCTAATTTCTGGAGAGCGCCGATAGATAATGATATAGGTAATAAGAATAATCAGAGATTGAAGGGTTGGAAAGATGCTGGCTGGAAGATGAAGCTTGTTAATATTGAAGAGCTTATAATCGACCATAGAATGGCAAAGATCAAGGCTTCATTTATCCTAGACAATGATATTGGAGCACTTTCTATTACCTACACAATCTGGGGAGATGGAACTATTGAGGTTCAATCAGATCTTGAAGTTGGAGAAGATTCTCCTGAACCACCAAGATTTGGAATGACTGCTGAGTTGAAGTCAGGGTTTGATAATGTTGAGTGGTTTGGACGAGGTCCTCATGAGACTTATGTTGATAGAAAGACTTCTGGTTATTTTGGTTTATTTAGTGCGAATGTGATGGATATGTTCCACCATTATTCAAGACCTCAGGAAAATGGAAATAGAAGTGATGTAAGATGGTTCACATTGACTAGCTCTGTTAATTCTGGCGTTAAGATTGTTGGATATCCTACTGTTGACTTTAGTGTTTGGCCATTTAGACACTCATCACTTGAGAATGCTACACATCCACATAAGCTAGAGATGGAAAAGTATAACACCTTGAACATAGATTATATGCAGATGGGTGTTGGTGGTGATGATTCTTGGGGAGCACAGACTCACGACAAATATAAGTTGTTGGGCAAAACATTTTCATATTCTTTTGCTATTCAGCCTTTCAGGGGAGAGCATGAGATTGAGCCTGAAGCGAGTGAGGAAGATTTGCTTGAGTTGCAGAAACTGCAGAATCCTGAACCTGAAATTGATGTAGAAGCTGTTGAGGATGATGTAATTGATAAAGATGATTCTGAAGACGAAGCTGATGATGACGCTACGGTTGAAGATGAAGCTACAGTCGAAGACGAGAAGATTGATGACAGTGATAATGTCGATGATTCAGATATCGAAGCTGAGGATCCAGTGATTGAGGCTGATGATAGCGATGCCGCAACAGATGGGGCTTCAGATGATTCTGTTAATGAAGATAGTGCAGAGGATGATATTGTTGAAGATGAGAGTGATGAATCTTCTTTTGTGGAAGAGAGTTTAGAGTAAATCATAAAAAATGGTAGGCAAGCGCCTACCATTTTTTTATTCTTTGAGTGTAAGATTATAACCACTTCCAGCCTGTTTCAATCTGTGAACCAAGCATTCCGAGGCTTCCCGCTACTATCAGAAGTGTTAGCGTAACTGCAAAGATTACTGAGATTGCTACAATTTGCCATTTTCGTGGTAGGTCGTGGACAATGTATGCTGCGAAATAGAATGGGCAGTAGCCAATTATAAAAAGTATTATTGGCATTGCTGGTTGCCACCATGATTTTTCCCAGGTGAGGACCCCGCAGGCGTTTAGAAGAATTTCTATTATTACTGCTGTTATTGCGCCGATTACTGCGGTTCCGACTCTTGTGATGACTGCCTTGCGTTTGATTCTGCGCTGTTCGGCTGATAATTTGCAGGAGCAGACATTTGCCTTGTAGTACATGTTGTTCGGATCGCTTAGCCAGTTCTTGTTCCCATCCCAGAAGGAAGAACCCTCCGCGTCGGTGGATGTCTTTAGTAATTTACATGCAACAACACCGAGTACAAAGAACATAAAAGAAATTTCTATGTTGTATCCAACTAGGATTTGCAGTGCAGATCCCCCATCAGCGGTTGTTCCCCAGACAGGTTGCCCTGTTGTGGCGTAGACCATGGAGTTCCATGTCTCGTTGAATACATCCATCAGCCAGAATGCGGCAGCGCCGAAGAGAATGTTGTAGTTTTTGTTTTTTAGTTCTGTTACGAAGATGTAGAGAACTACCAGAAACATTGGTACTATGTACCATTTTAGTGTGCTAGGGTCTTGCATTACTTGTTCGAGCATCTCAGGTGTGGTCTTTCCAGGCACTTTTGCGAAAAGAAAATTTAACATTTTAACCTCCTAAATATTTAATTCCATTTAAAATGTTCTTAAAACTGAATTCGAGCAATGACCTCTGCGTAACATTGTTCAGGATAAAATAGTCATTCTTTTGCTTTGCCATGCGGATTACTCCAGTCAG
The DNA here is from genome assembly GCA_016936615.1 of Spirochaetales bacterium. Taxonomy (GTDB): domain Bacteria; phylum Spirochaetota; class Spirochaetia; order JAFGXN01; family JAFGXN01; genus JAFGXN01. Next base: position 5,252 of record JAFGXN010000116.1, read on the forward strand.
AGAACCCCATAGGTGAAAAATTAGCTTGAGCTTATCGATGTTGTCTGGGATTATCTTATCTGCAATAGCTTGGTCTACAATTGTCATTAGGACTGCGTTCATCTGATTGCCAAGATCAAAGATCTCTTTGAAGATTTGCGGTGTATCTTCATCTGTAAAATTCATGTTTATATGGCTAATCATCCCTTCGAAGTAGAGGGGTGAGTTGTGCTGTAGCTCGACTAGCAGGTTGCATATTGAGAAAAACTTAGCTTCGAAGTCGCTTTTTGAGCTGATTATTTTTTCAAGATTTTTGATAAATTCCTGCATTGTGTTAAATATTAAGCAGGCAAAAATTTCTTCCTTGTTCTTAAAATAGACATATATTGTCGCAGTGCTGTACTGTGCAAGCCGAGAAATCATTGTGATTGTAGTGCCTTCCTTGCCAAATTCTCTAAAAAGTTCATCTGAAGCCTTAATTATACTCTCTCGATGAAAAGTGTTTATTTTTTCCTTGTCCATAGATCCTCTAAACTTAAATTTTACTAACTAAAACGTTGTTTTAGTTTAGCACTGATGTTAGATACTGTCAAATTTGAATTTTATATTTATCAGAAAATGTTAAAGATTTATCTTGCAAAAGGTTTTGTAATAATGTAAATCAGGTTATAATAATATATTAACAAAATAAGGAGAGGTTATGTTTTTTAAGAAAAAATTTTATTTCTTTTTAGTTTTACTCTTATACGTTTCATGTGTTTCGAATAATTTGCCAGTTTCTGAGGTAGTACTTGCTGGTGATGACTTAAATATCCAGAAGATGGTTCAACCATTGAGACCTGAGAATATTTTTCGCGATAGTGAGTATTTTAACTGGTGCAATAGCCTGATAAAAGAGGGGGATAAATATTATTTGGTCTATTCCCGATGGCCGAGAAAATTTACTTTTTTCTCGTGGTTAACCCATTCAGAGGTTGCTCTTGCAGTGTCAGATTCGCCATCAGGGCCTTTTTCATATGTAAAAACTTTAATTTCATGTCGTGGGGACTTCCAGTGGAATCGCGTTACTGCCCACAATCCTAAGATTAAGAAGTTCGATGGAAAATATTATATATACTATATTGGGACTCATGGTGTTAACGTTGACGATGAGTTGGTTGAAACTGCAAGAGTTGGTTATGACCACCCTAATTGGAATATTTTGCGAAGAAATCAGCGGACTGGTGTTGCAGTTGCTGATTCAATTGAGGGACCATTTGTTAGTGTAGATTTGCCAGTTGTCGAACCCTCTGGTCCAATCGAGACTTTGACTGTTAATCCCGCAGTTCTTCAAGGCAGAGATGGTCGGTTTTACATGATAGTAAAAGGAGATAAGCCTGGCACTACAAAGTTTGAGCGAAATCAGGCAGTTGCAGTTGCTGAGTCACCTGAAGGTCCTTTTGTAGTAATGCCTCAACCAGCAATTGAAGATTTCGATACTGAAGATGTCTCTGTGTGGTATGACAGTAGTCGTGATTTGTACTATGGGATTTACCATGCTCATACATATCTAGGATTGATAGTTTCAAAAGATTTTATAAGCTGGCAGAATTCAGCTTTTCCTGTTGCTTCATATAAACGGCTTAAGCAAAAAGGCAAGCCTGCTTTAAGGGCTAAGCGATTAGAGCGGCCTTTTGTCTATTTTGAGGATGGTAAACCAACTGTTCTTATAGCTGCAGTTCATACTGGTGATGATTCTTTTATTGTGTTTATGGAATTAAAAGATTTCTGATTGAGTAATTATATTGTATAATTTGTGTCGGGGGAAAAATGAAAAAAATTATCTTTATCTTTAATTTCTCACTTCTTTTTGCAGGGTGTACTACTTATACGCTAGAATCAAGTCTTCTTTATAGTCAGGAGCTCTCGACAACAAAGATTCTTTCGGATTTATCAGGTGAGAAAAATTTTGAGAAGTTGCGAGCTCTCTGGAGGGCTCAGATTGTCGTGGATGATTATAGTTATTTGACTGATGGGCAGATTAGAATTTTTGACAAGAAGATAAATGAGCTAGATGAGGCTGTAGAACAAATTATAGAAGGTCAGATAGATTTTGAGGCAGATTCTGTTTTTGTTGGTTTGTGCCTTGGTAGTAGTTCTAGAGATTTGAGCAAGGCCTTTAGTAAGGTAAGACAACTGTCAGTTGTTTATTCAACGAAAGGGTCTAAGTTTTACAAGGATTCAGAACTTTTGTGTCTCATAAAAAAGTCTCTTGGGTGGCTTAATCTCAATTATTATAGTGAACGTGTTTTTTTTATATATGATAACTGGTGGGATTTTAATATTCAGATTCCCCAGCAACTTTGCGATATTCTAATTTTGCTTTATTCAGATCTCGATGAGGATTTTATAAATAAGTTTTTAGCTGTATTAGATCACTTCAATGCAGATCCTTTTAATTCGGTGACAGTCGGTAATTCTCATTACAGGATGCAGGCTGCTAATTTGCTTGATAGGCTAATTGTGAAGGCTTTGACAGGAATTATTGCTAATTCTAGTTCTCATATGGAAATCGCTAGAGATGGATTTTCTGATCTGCTTCCATATGTGAGGTCTGGGAATGGCTTTTACGAGGATGGTTCGTATATTGATCATTTTGGAGTTCCATATGCAGGCAATTATGGGATTGTCGTATTGAACAAGGCTGCTGAGATTCTGCTTTTGACTCAGAATTCAAACTGGCCAGTTACTGATGAGAAATTGAATAATGTTTTTGCATGGATTATAGATTCTTATATGCCTCTCTATTTTTCTGGCGGTATTATGGATGCGGTTTCTGGTAGGATGATTTGGGCAAAATCTTCTAGCATGTATTCTAGGGGTATCCGAGGGCTTGTCGGGATCACGAAGCTAGCTTCTTTCGCACCTGAGTCGCTCGAAGGCAGAATTCTTGCATTTGCAAAAAGTCAGTTTCAGCAGCTTCCTGACTTTGAGAGATTTATTTATAGTTTTGATTTAGGGGAAATTCTGCTTGTAGAAAATCTTTTGAACGACAGTTCAGTTCCTATACGTGGATTTAAGAAGTCTCATAGAACCTATAACTCTATGGATAGGGTTGTTCACCATCGACAGGAATGGTCAGCTTGTCTTTCTATGTTTTCTTCGCGTATTAGTGCCTTTGCAACAGGCAATAATGAAAATTTAACCGGGTGGAACATGGGCAGCGGAGCATTGTATCTCTACAATGCGGATTTGAGCCACTACGCGGATGAGTACTGGTTGTCGGTGGATCCGATGAGACTTGCAGGCATTACTAGTGATTTTACGGAGCGGGAGATTGTTCCGTGGAGAATTTATCGTAGCGCAAATGATTGGGCTGGAGGGGTCTCGCTTCGAAGTGGATATGGAAGCGCCGGGATGGATTTCTCAAATGCTGATGCGAAGAATAGTAATCTCTCCGGGAAGAAATCGTGGTTTTTCTTTGATGATGAGATTGTTGCGCTCGGTTCTAATATCAAAAAAACGAAAAATAGCCATCGTGTTGTTACTGTTGCTGAAAACAGAAAGATTGTTAGCTTGGCAGATTCTGTAATCTATGTGGATGGTCAGAAATTTGAAAATGGTTATCACCGCAGGAGCTTTGAGGCTAAGTCGGTTTTTTTTGGAGGGAACAGAGCTGACGGCAGCGATTCAATCGGATATTTTTTCCCAGAAAAAGAGGGTATTACTGTTAGTCTGGAGCAGCGGATCAATGATATTCAGCTTCTGAGTCCAAAAAATCCAGCTGAAGACTCTATTCGCGATTATTTCGGAATTGATATTGAACATGGAAAATTCCTTGAGGGGGAATCTTATTATTATATTATTGTGCCGGGGATGGATCGGGAGCAGGTTCAGCCTTATCTAGGCTCTCTTCCGGTTGAGGTTTTAAGTCAGGATAATATTGCTCATGGGGTTACGCATCACGGTCTGGGGATTACTGCGGTTAATTTCTGGCAGGATGGGCGTGTTGGTCGTATCAGTTCATACTCTTCGGTGGCGTTTATCATGAATGAGGTTGCGGATGGAATATCTATCGCAGTCTCTGATCCTACGCAACAGTTGGATTCTATAAGGATTGAGGTGGAGATGGATGGTTTGCGCGAGGTTAAGAGTGCTAGCCCCGGGGTAGATGCTTTTTTTTCAGGAAAAAAATTAATTATTGAAATTGATTGCCGTGAATCTGGTGGCAGAGTATATTATTTGGATTTGTAATATTTAAGGAGGTTTTATGAAGGTTTGGAATAAGATGTTGGTCTCGGGACTGGCGCTTTTTACAATTGGGGCAAAGGCGGATGCCCAAGAGAAGCAGTCGAATATTCTGTTTTTTCTGGTTGATGATATGGGGTGGCAGGATAGTTCTGTTGAGTTTTTTGATCAGCCGACAGAGTTTAACAAGATTTATCGTACCCCAAATATGCAGAGGCTGGCAAATAACGGGGTGGTCTTTACGAATGCACATGCTGCGGCTATTTCGTCGCCGACGAGGACTAGTATTATGACTGGAGAGAATCCAGCGAGGCACCGTGTTACAAATTGGACGCTTGAGCCTGGTTCAGATACTTCTTCTTATCATCCGCGTTTGATGTCGCCTGCTTGGAATGTTAATGGGCTTCAGCCTGAGAATGCTTTGACTTTGGCGCAGGGACTTAAGATGCAGGGCTACAAGACTATTCATGTGGGAAAGGCTCATTGGGGAGCGCGCGGGACAAGGGGTGAGAGTCCTTTGAATCTCGGGTTTGATGTGAATATTGCAGGTCATGCGGCTGGAGCGCCTGAGTCTTATTATGCTGAGGCAAATTATGGGAATTTTCCAGATGGTTCGCCCAATCTGCCGTGGGGGGTTCCGGGGCTTGAAAAATATTATGGTAGCGATGTGAATTTGACTGATGCTCTGACGATTGAGGCGTGTCGGGAGATTGAACAGGCTGTTTCGGAGGGGCGTAATTTTTATATGTATCTTGCTCATTATGCGGTTCATACTCCTTTGATGAAACATCCAAAGTATTATGATTATTACAAAAGTCTTGGTCTTGACGATATCGAGGCGACTTATGCTTCGATGGTTGAGGCAATGGATGCGAGTCTCGGAGCAGTTCTTGATAAACTAGAGGAGTCTGGTATTGCCGATAATACTTTAATTGTCTTTGCAGCTGATAACGGAGGCCTTTCGATTAGTAATCGGGGGAGAAGCCCTTACGGGGGATTTGATACGCACAATTTCCCGCTTCGCGAAGGGAAAGGGTCTGCCTACCAGGGCGGAACCAGGATCCCTATGATTGTTGGGGCTGTATCTGCTGATAATTCTCTGAGTATTGCTGCGGGTACGAGAAATAATAGCCCGGTTATTATCGAAGATTTGTTCACCTCGTTTTTAGACTTTGCAGGATTTGCCGCATGGGATAAGGTTCCGCAGATTGTTGATGGTAGGAGTTTTCTTCCGTTGTTAAGTCATGATTCGGAAATTCGCGAAGCTGAAGAGGCTGAACGCGATGTAAGACCTCTGCTTTTTCATATTCCTCATCAATGGACGAGTTATAGAGGACTAAAGCATTCTGGTTATCAGCCACACAGTAGTCTGATAGTGGATGGATGGAAGGTAATTTATTTCTGGGATAGGTCAGGGCGCTGGGAATTGTACAATCTGCGCGAGGATATCAGCGAGAAGAATAATCTTGCTAGAAGTAATCGTGAGAAACTCCAGCAGATGCAACAGTTATTGAGAGACGAGTTGGCTTCTAAGAAGGCTCAACCGCCACGAAGAAGGCTAACCAAGAAGAATTGCATTATGAAGTAACCATAAAAAAACAGGGAGGCAATTGCTTCCCTGTTTTAGTCTGTTCAGATTACAGTAAGGCTTTCTCGTAGCCAATTCGTACTGCATCTGCAATCTTCCCAGGCTTCTCAGCATCTCCAACTAGCTGAAGATCTGTGAAATTCTCTTTCAGCTTATCAAGGATATCTGTGTTACTTCTATTTCCAATTGAGAGAACAACCGCATCTGCATCTAGTGTTATCTGAGATTTATCTGCCATGTTAGTTAATGTAACTGATTTCTCTTTGATTTCATCTAGTCGTACAGAGTGCATGAATTTTGCATTGTAGTTATTAAGTTTCTCAACGACGTCTTCAAGGTTCTGGTGGTAGGCTGATGGTCCAATCTTTCCAAGCATCTCAATTACTGTAACATTATTTCCTGCTTCTGCAAGAAATTCAGCAGTTTCGAGTCCTGTAAGTCCTGAACCGGCAACTATAATGTTCTTTTTCTTCAGGTGAACTGTGCCTGAGAGTATATCATTTACGCTGTAGACATGCTCTGCATCCTTGCCCTTGATTGGTGGCATAAATGGCTTAGAACCTGCTGCATATATTACCTTGTCAGGCTTCTCTTTAAGTATAGTTTCGATATCAGCTTCTTTGTTAAATATAAAATCAACACCTTTGTCTCTAGCTTTTTTCTCCATTTCAGAGACACAAGTCCCAATTCGGAGTTTCAAAGGTGGCATTTGTGCTAGATTTACCTGTCCGCCAGCCTTAGCTTGTTTCTCATATACCTTGACTTTGAATCCACGCTTAGCAAGGATATCTGCAGAAGTCAATCCAGCTGGTCCTGCGCCAATGACGACAGCTTTTTTACCTACTCCATCCTTAGGAATTTGTTCGTATTCATTTTCATTGCCAAGTATTGGATTTCTCGCACATTCAAGTGGGAGTGCAAACCATGCTCTAGCATTTATTGATTCAAAGCAGTGGAGGCAGTTAATACATGTTGTAATTTCTTCCTCTTTTCCATTTTCAGCCTTTGCAACCCAGTATGGATCAGAAAGAAAAGGTCTTCCAAGCCCTACAAAATCTTGAGATCCGTCAGCTATCTGCTTATCAGCTTGGGCAGGATTTCTAATAAGGTTAGCAGCTATAACTGGGATTTTTACATTTTTCTTAACCTCTTCTGCAAGGTATTTTCTCCAGCCAGGGGTATAGGTAACAGGTTCTAGCCATTTATTCATTGTCTCGTATGTTGCTGAAGTTACGTTTATTGCATCTGCACCAGATTTCTCGATCTCTTTGGCGAATTTAACACCCTCTTCTAGGACTATTCCTTTTGCCTCTCCTTCACATTTTGTGTAGAATTCATCTACAGAGAGTCTCACGGATACAGGAAAATCTTTTCCACATTTTTCTTTGATCCCTTCGAGAATTTCTTTTAAAAATCTATATCTATTCTCAAAAGAACCGCCGTACTGGTCTTTTCGCTTGTTTGTTCGCGTAGATAAGAACTGCTGGATTAAGTATCCGTGCGCAGCGTGAATTTCAACGCCGTCGAAGCCAGCTTTTTTTGCTCTAACTCCTGCCTTGATAAATTTTTTGATTATTTTCTTTACTTGCCTGGTTGAAAGAGCCTTTGTCTTTTGGTGAAGATGCTCACACTCGATGTTAGAGGCAGATCTTACTGCTGGAGTGTAGGTTACATCTGTGATTTTTGTATAAATATCTACTAAAGGTTTAAAAAGCTTAGAAAATCCTGGGATTTTTGTGCCGAAAAATGACATCATTGGCCAAATCATCATCATAGTCGAGTAGGTCTGTCTTCCTGGATGGTGTAATTGGCAAAAAATCTTGGTATCAGTCTCATGAATTTTATCTGTGAACTTTTTCATCGGCTTAATATTAAAATTATTTGCAAGTGAAAGCTGCCGCGGGGTAGAGACCCCAGTGATATTGTCTACACGAGTAATTCCAGTAATAATTAGCCCGACCTTGCCTACTGCTCTTTGATAAAAATAGTTAGTGGTCAGTGGTGATGGATTACCATTCATTTTAGCCATGTCAGTTTCCATCGCGGTCATCACAGTTCTATTTTGAATTGTAAGATTTCCTATTTTACCTTCTGAAAATAGATGTTTATATTTCATTTTATACTCCAAATCGAGCAGTTGCTCGTTATTATAATACTTCGATTTTTCAAAAAAATCAAACCGTTTTTTTTATTAAAATAAGATAAATATACTATGAAATTCTTTTTTATGTTATAATTGCAGATAATGGAGGAGCTTATATGGCAAAAAAAAGAGTATTTAGTCCGGTTCTGCTTTTGCAGATTGCTTTAGGTGTGTATTTTATAGCTTTTGGAATTCTAGGAATTATAGATTACAATTCAGGTGCAAATCAGATTGCAAGAGCATTTAGTGTTAATAGCAACAGTATTTTGTTTTTGATAATGAACATATTAGTCATGCTTGGTGGAGTTGTCTTAATTGGTGCTTTGTTTTCTCCAACTAAGAATAATTTGATTTTTGCAACACTTATTTTTATCATTGTTATTTGGATATTTAAAATTGTTGTTTCTCGATTTATTGATGTGAATTTTAACAGTTTTAATGAAGCAGCATGGCTTAAGTGGATTTCTGCATTTGCAAATGATATTGTTCTACTTGCAGCTCTATGGGCGGTAGCTCGAGAATAATTTATTTTCTGAATTAGGAGGCATGCTCATTTGCAGTATGCCTTTTTTTTATGCAAAAATTAAACGATTTATATTTAAAATCCTTATCCATTCCTTTTTTTTATTTAAAATCAATTTTTGATTGTAATATCTATAATTGTCAAAATATAATTGAACATTTGATTTTTTTTATTTTTTTTATTCACACTATTGTCTTTGTTGTGTTATTTTACTATATTATCTTTATTAAAAATACACATGAGGAGGTTTTGTGTGAAGAAAATTTCGTCTTTTATTGCAAAAAAGCATATATTTTTCTTTGTGTTAGGCTTAGTTCTTCTTATTCCAGCTTTTGTGGGAAAAATTTTTACACCTATTAACTATGATATTTTTTCCTATCTGCCTGAAGACGTTGAATCTATTAGGGGTCAATTAATTATGCAGCAGACTTATAACAGTGCTGATACTGCATTTATCATGTTTGAGTCGAAAGAAACGCCAGAGATTTTGAATTTGAAAGAGCGTATTCTAAAGGTTAATGGGGTCGAATCTGTTGCCTGGGTTGATGATATTGTTAGTCCAGCTATTCCTGACTTTATGATGCCTGAGGAGCTTACTGGTATCTACAAAAAAGATAATGTTGCTTTGCTTCATGTCTCGTTTATGGAGGCTTCTGCTTCTGAGATAACTCAGGCTGCTGTTACTGAGATTAAGCAGATTATTGGTGATGAGCCTGCTTTTACTGGTATGCCTGCCTTTGTTTCAGAGTTGAAGACTCTGGTTGAGGATCAGAAGGTTAAGAGTGTTATTTGGGCAATTGTCATTTCTGCGCTGGTTATTGCGCTTCTTACCGGGTCATTTATTACTCCGATTATTTTTCTTGTTTCAATTGGTGTCGGTATCATGTATAACTTGGGAACAAACTTTATCTTCGGATCTGTCTCGTATTTGACTGAGGCTGTTGCTGCAGTTATTCAGCTTGGAGTTACATTTGACTTTTCGATTTTTCTTATGAATAGGTATAAAGAAGAGTTTAGAAAGACTAATGATCATATTGAAGCTATGTCGCATGCCATTTCTATGACAATTACTGCGATTGTTCCTGCAGCCCTCACCACTATTGCTGGGTTTATGGCGCTATCTTTGATGCAAGTTAGAATCGGCCTTGATATGGGGCTTGTTTTGTCGAAAGGGGTTCTTCTAGGGCTTGTTGTCTCTGTAACTTTTCTTCCTTCAGCTGTTCTTATTTTTCGTAAGTTCTTGAGAATTCGAGATACTGCAAATATCGAGTTGAAATTGCGTGGATTTGCTTCAAAACTGGTAAAGTATCATGTTCCTATTGCGACTTTGTTTGTCATTTTGTTTATTCCAGCAGTTATTGGACGATTTGGAACTGATTTATCATACAATGTCAGGGCTATGCTTCCAGCAGATCTTGAAGCGATGAAGGCTATTGAAAAAATTGAAGATAATGTAGGAAGTGTTGAAACTGCAAATATTATTTTTTATGATGAAGTCCCATCTTGGAAAGTACAGGAACTTAGTGAAAAGTTAGAGGCATTACCATCTGTTAATAGGTCAGTATCTATTGCCTCTCTTGTAGATCCTTCTTTGCCTGATTGGTTTGTTCCTGAACAGGCAAAGCAGAAGTTTATTAGAGATGGTTATAATAGTATGATTCTGCAATTGAGTATAGATCCTGGAACAGAAGAGGGAAATCAGGCAGTCGAAGATATCCGTGCATGTATAAAATCAGAGGGGTTTGATAATGCGATTGTCTCTGGTTTGGCTTCCACAAGCTATGACTTGATGCAGCTTTCAAGCCGTGATATTGAAATTGTTAACTTATTTTCTTTTCTTGCAATATTACTGATTGTTACTATCGTTTTTATGTCAGGTTCTATCCCTATAATTCTTATTGCTGGTATTCAATTGGCTATATTTATAAATCTTGCTATTCCGTATTACCTTGGGCAGACAGTTCCTTATTTGACATTTACTTCAATATCGGCAATCCAACTTGGGACTACCGTTGATTATGCAATTCTCCTGATGTCGCGTTATAAAGAAGAGAGAAGATTTGCAGATAAAAATGAGGCAATGATTAAGACAATTTCAGGTTCTCTTCCGTCCATTTTTATATCTGGGATAAGTCTCTTTGCAGCGACAATAAGTCTTGTGTTTGTTAGTGATGTAGAGACAATTCAGTCTCTTGCAGCTATGATCGCACGCGGTGCATTGATTTCAATGTCAATAATAATTCTACTTGTGCCAGCAGTTATACTTGTATGTGACAAGATAATTATACACACATCTGTTGGCTGGAAGGTCAAAGATAAAAAAACAATATTTTCAAAGCGAAGATTGGAGGTTCTTGAAAATGAATAAAAAATACTTAATTACTATGTTAGTTACACTTCTAGCATTTGGTTCTTTTGCTGATGTTGTCAGCAGAAATGAGACTGTTTATGTAAAATTAGATGCATATGGACGACCAGAGGTGAAGGAAGTTGTCACTTATTTAAAGACTGATGGTAATGGTGCTTCTGAAAAGATAAATCTTACTGAAGTTAAAAATGTTGTTGGTCTTGAGCAACCAGTTCTTGATGGTTCAGGAAATCATCAATTTAACACAACTTCTACTGACATCTTTTATAGCGGTATGAGTAGTGAGAGACTTCCTGTTGATATAAAAATCAAATATTTTCTTAACGGCGAGGAGGTTCCTTTTGCTAGCCTTGATGGGAAAAGTGGAAAAATAAGAATCGAGGTAAAATTTATAAATCAGGTATCTAAGAAAATGGCTGTAAGCTACAAAGAAGTTGGAACAGGCACTAGGAAGGATTTTTTTACCGATGTATATGTTCCTTTTTTGACAATGGCAACTACAAGTTTCGATATTCTTAACTATAGAAATATCAAGGCTCCTGATGGAACAGTTGCAGTTGTTGGAAATAAAATGAAGTTAAGTTGGCTTACTCAGCCTCTTCCTGAAGCCTCTTTTTATATAGAGGCTGAATCAGATCACATTATTATGCCTTCCATAACCTTTCAGATTGTTCCCAAAATGATTCCTCTTCCTGAGGTTGATCTTTATTCAAGTTTGACAAAGATTTATCAAGGAATAGATCAAATTGAAAGTTACCTTGTACTTCTTAGTGCTGGTGCTTCTAAGTTGAAAGATGGTCAGGCTCAGTTGACTCAAGGCCTTGATCAGATTGAGAATGGTGCTGATATGTTGAAGCAGGCTACAGATGCTCAGAAAAAAATGACTGAGGGTGTTCATAATATTGAATCAGGCATCAAGGATGGTATTCAGGATAAGCTTTGGATGGCAAAAATGAAAGAGTTGGATGAATTATTGAATGTTTCAATTGCAATCTTGAATTTGGTTATAAATGGTGGACCAATCCCACAGAATGTTAAGGACTTTTTTCTTGCTCATGGAATTGATGTTCCAGAGATCTCAAGCTTTCCTGGTTTGGTAGATTCCTCAGAAGGATTGTCGTCTATTCAGAACGGTGCAGCTTCAGCCGCAGATGGATCTGCACAGCTTCAAGAAGGCGTTGCTGTGTTGCGTGATTCGCTTGAGAAGCTGCAGGCAGAGGGGACAGAAGAGATAAAGGCAGGTATTATAGATGGTTCTAGTGAACTTATGAGAATGTTTGCAGTTATCAGAGAAGGGAAAAAGCTTGCAAGCCAGTATATTTCCTTTTGTGGTTATAATGGTGAAGCTGAAAGTCGTGTTCAGTTTATATTGAAAACGCCAGGTGCATTTTCAATGTGATTTTATATATATTTAAAAAAGTACCTCTGATAAACCTTTTACAACTGAGCCTGGATTGCCTATCCAGGCTCTCCTTGTGTTTTTGATTTTAGATTGAGAATATTTTATAGTTATAATAAGAGGTTATTCTTATGACAATGAAGGTAAAGTTATCAGTATTAATAAGTATTTCGTTGATTATAACAGCGTTTCTTGCATCAGCCAGTTTAATTTATAATGCTAGAATGAATTTTCGCAAGCAGTTAACTGAGTTAGCAGAGGTTACTGTTGTCAGTAGCAAGTCTAATATAGAAAATATTATTATACAGGCATATGAGGCTTCTTTTTCAATAACTTATAATCCGTTGATTCTTGAATGGTTAAAAGATGAGAATAACCCTGAGAAGAAGCGCTTAGCTCTTAAGACGGTTAATAGTTTCATGGTAAGTAGAAATTACGATGTCTCCTTTATCGCAAATAAATTTACTGGAAATTACTATATTGGTGATAAATTCGCAGCTACACTATCTAAGAAGAATCCTGAAGATATTTGGTTTTACGATACTATAGCTTCCTTGTCTGAGATTCAACCGAGTGTAGATTATAGTCCTGAGATAAATAAGACAATGTTGTGGATAAATACACAGATTTTTGATGAGGGTGAGAAAGTAGGTGTAGCAGGAATTGGAATAAATATAGATAGTTTTGTAGGTCAATTTGTTGAAAGTGTTCCAAGTGAGAATTCTATTCTTTATCTAGTTGATTCAAGTGGAAATGTTATAATTTCTTCTGATGAAGCTAGTGTTGGTAAGCCGATCTTTGATAATTTTGATAATGGTTCCGAGGTTAAGAAAGTTCTTGATTCTGGTAAAGAGTATAGCTTTTCTTATGATCAGCTGGGAAGAGCTCGTTTTGTGGAATCTAAAATTAAGGGCACAGATCTTAGTATTTTTTTACTTGCTCCTGAGAAGGATTTTGTTCCATCTATACTTGAATTAGGTGGATTAGCGATTGTAATAGTTGTGTTGTCCACGATTATAATATTGCTTTTGAGTGTCTATATTCTTAATCGGGCTTTCAAAAAAATTACTTATGGCCGTGATATTGTAAAGAGTATGGAAGAAGGAAATCTCTCTGTTGCAATAGAAGTAAAGGATAAAAAAGGTAAAAAAGATGAAATAGATCAGTTACTCCTTGGAATTAGAGGGATGGTTGTAAAGATTAAGCGAGTTGTGGAAGAGGTTAAGGATATTTCAAAGGTAATCTCATCTTCCAGCCAATATATAAATAGTTTTTCTCATGAGATTGCTTCAGGCGCTGGTAAGCAGGCTGCATCGGCTGAGGAGATTACTTCAAGTGCAGAAGAGATGAATGCTACGATATATCAGAATGCTGAGAATGCTAATACTACGCGAGATATATCTACAAAGGTTTCAGAAAATGCTAAGGTTAGTGGTGAAGTTATTTTTCAGGCGGTTGAGTCTATAAATAATATAAGCTCTAAAATTGAAATTATTGAAGAGATTGCAAAGCAGACAAATTTGCTCGCGTTGAATGCTGCAATAGAGGCTGCACGTGCTGGTGAGAGTGGACGGGGATTTGCAGTTGTTGCTGCTGAGGTAAGAAAACTTGCAGAGCGGAGCCAGAAGGCTGCGAGCGAGATCAATGAAATCTCGGGAGAAACTCAAGCACGAAGCTCAAATGCTAGGGATTTGTTGGAGAGGCTTTTGCCAGATATTCAGAAGACTGCCGAACTAGTTAGCGAGATAAGCGAAGGCTCTGCAGAGCAATCGGCTGGGATGGATCAGATAAATATTGCGTTGAATCAGTTTAACACTGTTACGCAGAAAAATGCGGAGGCATCTGAGATGTTTGCAGAAAAATCTTCAGAGTTAGCAGAGCAGGCAAAAAAATTATTGGGATCAGTAGCTTTTTTTAAGACTTGATTTTTTCAATTTATAGAGGGATAATCGGCTTTTTTGCTAATATTTATAGGATTCGTCAATTTTAAATATTACTATTATTTTTATCTTTTGGTGTTTTTATTCATTTAAAAATTGCACTTTTTTATTATTATGTTCAAAAAATATTAATAAAGTGTGAGAAATCTGTATTTTAGAGATTTTCTTTCTTTCTGATAAATTATTGCTGTTGACAGCTGTTTTTTTATATTCAATAATGCATGTGAGACGTTTTGCAAAAGCGGAGTCTCTTTTTTTAAAAAAAAGAAACTTAATTTACAGGAGAGTGTTATGAATATATTTAGACGTTTGATTTTAATTTGTTTTTTAGCTTTTATCTTTGTGCTATCTTGCAAGCCTGAGATTCCATTATTTGCGCCTGGATTAGAAGATAATCTTTTGTTCAATACATCAACTCCAACTATATCTTGGGATGTTCCTTATGGGGCTGCTGGTTTCGAGTATAGAATAGATGGTGGTGAATGGAAGAGGGTTGCTGTTACTGTGACTTCTTATACTTTTGATATATCTTTAGCTGATGGCGTGTATAGTTTTGATGTGAGGGTGGTGAATGCGGAAGGGGTTCCCTCTGATTCTCACACTTCAATTAAATTTACTATAGATACCAGCTCGGTTGGTGTTCCTACTCCAAGTGGAGTTAGTCCTACAAATAATGTAAAACCTGTGATCTCTTGGGAAGCTGTTGAAGATGCTGTTGCTTACAGGGTTCGAATTGATGGTGGTCAGTGGATTCTTTTGAATTCGCC
>JAFGXN010000117.1 GCA_016936615.1 Spirochaetales bacterium
AATTTTAAATCAAAAAAGCTACTTTTTTGAATGATTTAAACCATCATTAAAACCAAAACTTTGTTATCCACCTTTATTAAATCCAACTTTTTTAACTAGAACTTTATATAATCCTATCACACCACTACGACAAAATTTGACGCATAACAAAAAAAAATATATTTTTTTTTCATTTTCCCCTATCAACCAACTCATCATAATAACCCTACCACACCACCAAGACAAAATATGACGCAACAATAAAAAATATTACTTTTTTTTAAAAAAAAATCTCTCCCATATTTCCCCTCCATCAATACCTCGTGTGAAACCTTCCCCTTCCCTTCTTACCGCTCTTCATTCTTCGCTGCTTCACATCTTCGCGTGAGCCCTTCTTCTCCATTTTTCTCTCCCTTCCTTCCTTCCCTTCCTTCCCTTCCTTCCCTTCCTTCCCTTCCTTCCCTTCCTTCCCTTCCTTCTCTTCCTTCTCTTCCTTCTCTTCCTTCTCTTCCTTCTCTTCCTTCTCTTCCTTCGTGCCTTCGTGTGAGACTTTCTTCCTTCCCTCCTCTCTTCTCCCATCTGCTTGTCCTGCTTAGCAGTGAGTACACTGCCCTGGCAGGACGGATTAGTTCTTCGAACTAATCCCACGCGTTAATCGAGTTACAAAGCAACGGGCGGTTACAAGATCAAAAGTCCAGCCCCTCCTCAAATTTTTTTCATCCATCCCCAATATATGCTAGATTTTTTGCTTTTTATCTGTTATTCTGTATGAAGAAACAAAAATGGGGATATTTATGCGCTTTGATCAAAAGATGAAAGAAATTGCAATACAAAAACAAAAAAAGTTGGTATTGCCAGAAGGAACTGAGCCTAGGACAATTCAGGCTGCAGCTGAAATTTTAAAATTGGGAATTGCCTCAAAGGTTATTCTAGTGGGAAATAAGGCTGAGATACAGCAGAAAGCTACTGAGCTTAATGTGGATCTTGGGGATGTTACTATAGATCAGCCAGCTGGGAATGAGAATCTTGACAGATATGCTGAAGAATTTTTTCAATTACGAAAATCAAAGGGGATGACGAAAGAACAGGCCTTAATTGATATTTTAGATAACCTAAAATGGGGTGCAATGATGGTGAGGCTTGGCGATGCTGACGCTATGGTTGCTGGTGCGGAGAATTCTACTGGGAAGGTTCTTGTGGCCTCTTTCCAAATTATTAAGACTGCACCTGGCACAAAGTATGCTTCGTCTTGCTTTGTTATGTCGCTTGACGATAAATCATGGGGCAAGGATGGCAATTTGATTTTTGCAGATTGCGCGACTATTCCAGATCCAACTGCTGAACAATTAGCAGAGATTGCGATTGCGTCTGCTCAATCTTGCAGGCTTTTTCTTGAGGATGAACCACGAATTGCGATGTTGTCGTTCTCGACGAAGGGTTCTGCGCAACATCCAAATGTTGATAAGGTAGTCGAGGCTACGAGATTAGCACAAGAGAAGCGCCCAGACTTGAACCTTGATGGAGAATTGCAGGCAGATGCTGCGTTGATTCCTTCAGTTGCTGAGAAAAAAGCAAAAGGTTCATCGGTTGCTGGTAAGGCTAACGTGCTTGTATTCCCTGATCTTCAATCTGGGAATATCGGTTACAAACTTGTTGAGCGACTTGCCGGAGCTCAGGCTTTTGGCCCGATTCTGCAAGGCTTTGCGAAGCCAGTTTCGGATCTTTCAAGAGGTTGCTCAATCGACGATATTATCACAGTTTCTGCAATTACACTTGCTCAAGCTGAATAAGGAGTTTTTTTAATGAAGGCGATTATCATCGGCTATGGCCGAATGGGAAAAGAGATTGAACAGATACTATTGCAACGACAGCACGAGGTGGTTGCGCGAATTGACGCGGTGCCTGGGGTTGGCGACTATACTGAGATTTCGGAAGAGATTTTGAAAAAAGCAGACTTTGCAATCGAGTTTGCTCTACCCACTAATATAGAAGAAAACGCTCGTATTTATGCGAATGCTCAGACTCCAGTTGTGATTGGAACTACTGGGTGGGATAATATTAGACAGGATATTGCTAAGATTTTTGAAGAAAAAGGAACTTGCATGTGGGGTTCTAATTTTTCTATCGGCGCGCATATGCTTTTCAAGCTTACCGAGAAGATGGCAAGCTTCTATGAGAATATTCCTGGCTACGATATTATGGTCAACGAATACCACCACAAATTTAAAAAAGATTCACCATCTGGAACTGCGATTACTATTGGCGAGAAGATTCTTAACAATACTACGAAGAAGAAATCTATCATCACTGATAGGCTTGATAGGCAGATTAAGGATGAGGAGTTGCATGTGGCATCTGTTCGTGGCGGGATGATTCCCGGAATCCACACTGTAACTCTTGACAGCGAAGCTGATACTATTGAACTTACACATAATGCACGAAGCAGGCAGGGCTTTGCACTTGGTGCAGTTCTTGCAGCTGAGTGGCTGGCAAATAAAAAAGGATTTTATAGAGTTGAAGATTTTATAAATGAGGTTTTAAACTAAAGGAGAATTTATGTTAAAAGGAGTTATAACGGCTTTAATAACGCCATTTAATAACGATGGAAGTATTGACGAGGCTGCTCTTAGGGATTTGATTGATATGCAAATTGCTGGTGGTGTCTCTGGTCTGCTTCCGATGGGAACGACGGGTGAGAGCCCAACTGTCTCCCATGCTGAACACACGCGAATTATCGAAATTACGGTTGAACAAACTAACAAGCGAGTACCTGTAATTGCAGGAACTGGTTCAAATGCGACAAGTGAAGCTATTGAGCTCACAAGGTCAGCACAGAAGATGGGGGTTGATTACTCGTTGCAGGTTGCCCCATACTACAACAAACCAAATCAAGAAGGCCTTTACAGGCATTTTTCTGCAATCGCAGAGAATTCTGATATTCCACAGATTATTTACAATATTCCAGGCAGGTCTGGAATCAATATCGATACAGAGACTACACTCAAGCTTGCTCAAAACGCAAATGTAAAAGGTGTCAAAGAGGCTTCGGGTAACATCAAGCAGATGATGGATATTCTTGCACAACGACCTGAAGGTTTTTACCTTTTTTCAGGCGATGACAACCTAACCTACCCACTTCTAGCTCTTGGCTCTGAAGGCGTTATCTCTGTTGCAAGCAACATCATCCCTGGACTTATGTCAGAATTTGTCAAATATGGATTAGAAGGCAACCTTGAAAAATCTCGAGAGATGCACTACAAGCTGCTACCACTTTTTAACTCAATGTTTGTGGATACTAATCCTATCCCTGTCAAGTACGCATTAACTAAGACAATCGGAATTAAGGAAGTCTACAGACTGCCGCTTTGCAAAATGTCAGATGACAAGAAAGCAGTAGTTGATAAGGCGCTCAAAGACCTTGATTTAATATAATATGCAAAGGCTTCCAAGGAATAATCCTGGAAGCCTCTTTTTTTTTGGAAAAATTTTCAATAATGGGGTGGCCGCTGATTAGGAATCTCCGATTTCTGATCCTCCGATAGAAAATTCACCTTCTCAGCTAGCTTCGCAACCTTCCCCTCAAGCATCTGGATCTTCTGCGCCTGCGAATAAATCTCCATTGACAACTTTTCATTCATATCTTCGAAGAAAGCAATCCTAGCTTCAAGTCGCTCTATGTCGTTCATTTTAATACTCCCCATCAATCTAATTTTTTGAAAAAAATTAATTATACTTTTCGCGACAAGCTATTGCCATCTTCACCACTGCCAGCTTTTCATAATAATCATTGTAATAATCAGTAATATCTTTTATATCTTGATCAAGGATCTTGGAAATACTCGAAACAGAATTTTCCAAACACTCCTCAGCCTTTGGCAAATCATCAAACGAAAGATAGCACATAGCCTTATTAAAATAAATTTTAGACATTGTAAAATGATCAAAAACTTTCTCGCCTAGAAGATCATTCATATATGCATTCAACTGATCAATTTGATTTTCATTAACATATTTTTTTATCGTCCTGTCATATTCAAAAGAACCAAGCCCTTTAAATTTAAAAGAATCTACAAGAAGATAAGGGATAAACAACGATAAGTCTACCGAAGTTTTAAAAAAGAGAATGTTCAAAACCTCTCTCTCCTCATTAGGGAGAATAAAAACTTTATTACGTCTACCAAAAGAAGATTCTCGATTAACATCAACAGAATCAGAAACACTATATCTATACGAAGAAAAAACAACATCACTGAAGTTGCTAAAATCATCCGAATACTCCCAATATTCTTCACTTACATTGTATTGATTAAAATGGATATTAGATGAGTCTCCTACCTTTTTAAAAGAAAATTCTAATTGAAAAGAAATATTCAAAACCTCAGCAGAATTTTCAAAGTTAAAATCAATTTCTTCCTCTTTTCTATCTTCTCCAAATCCAGTGACTCTTGTCGCTGTTGCACTAAATTCAACCTCGTCCTTACGTTTTTGAACAATAAAATTTTTTAGATTTAGTTCAAGCACATAATCTGAATTATCTTCAACTAACTGAAACTGCTTTTCTATAAAAGTATTTTCGACATACCTTTTGATTAAATCTTTTTCCAAGTCATCATATGAAAATGAAGAGAAACCCTCCTTTTCAATATTCACATTAATTTTTAACTTAGAACCTACTGGCAAATCTATGTGATTTCCGCTAACAACTACTAAAGAATATGATACAGGCCGCGAAACTCCTGGTCCTGGATTAAAACTAAAGCAAGAACCTAAAAAAGCAACAAATAATAAACAACTAATTTTTTTCATCTTTTCTCCTAATATGTAAATTCAAAAGCTGGCTAAATATCTTCAGCCAGCTAAATATATAACTATTTCACAACCACACGAAAGAATCTTTTCTTTCCTGCCTTGAGGATGATATTTCCATCTACTACAGACGAAGAGTCGATTACAGCATCTACTGATTCAATCTTTTTGTCTGAAACTACTGCTCCGCCCTGGTCTACTAATCTTCGAGCCTCGCCCTTACTCTTACAAAGTGAGGTCTGTGCAAATAGATCTAGGACATTGATTCCAGCAGCAACAACTGAGGCTTCAATCTCAATTGAAGGCATTCCTTCAAGATCTCCAGTTGCTCCATTGACAAATGCTGCTCGTGCAGCAGCTAAGGCCTTGTCTGCCTCCTCTTGACCATGGATTATCTTTGTTAGCTCGTAGGCAAGAATCTCCTTCGAACTATTTATCTCTGCACCCTCTTTGCGTCCTAGCTCGATGCACTGAGCAATTGGCAAAAAGGTGTATAATTTCAAAAATTTCTCTACATCAGCATCTGCAACATTTCTCCAATACTGAAAAAAGTCATAGACTGAGGTCTGATTTGGATCTAGGAATACTGCACCTTTCTCTGTCTTACCCATCTTCTTACCATCGCTTCGAGTTACAAGTGGGAAGGTTAATCCAGCAGCATCAAGCCCATCGACGCGTCTAATCAGCTCCATTCCAGCAACAATATTGCCCCACTGATCATCTCCACCAATCTGCAAGAAACAGTTGTGCTTTTTTCTAAGAACCAGAAAGTCATAAGATTGTAACAACTGGTAATTAAACTCAATGAAGGTCAAACCAGTCTCTAATCTCTTCTTGTAAGACTCAAAAGTCAACATTCTATTTACCGAGAAGTGTCGCCCAATAGTTCTCAAGAAATCAAGATAATTCAAATCGACAAGCCAATCAGCATTATCAAGCAAAAGCGCCTTATCGTTGTCGAATTCGATAAATCTTGAGATTTGTCTCTTCAAAGATTCTGCATTTGCTTGTATCTGCTCAACGCTTAACATCTTTCTCATCTCTATCTTGCCAGAAGGATCCCCAATCCGTGCTGTTGCACCACCAACTAGTGCAATCGGTAGATGTCCTTGACCTTGTAGATGAGCCATTGCAAAAAGAGGCACAAGGTGTCCGCAGTGCAAGCTTGGTCCGGTTGGATCAAATCCTGCATAAAATCTAACAGGGCCTTCATTTAATTTTTTCTCTAGAAGAGCCTCATCAGTACACTGCTGGAAAAAGCCTCTCTCTTTTAATAATTCTAAAGCTTTGTTCATAATACAATTCCTATAAGTTGATCTAAAATCACAAAAAAAGCCACTAACCAGATCTTCAAACAGATAAAGATAGTAATTTTTCCATAATTTTCTATTATAGTACTATTAAAGTAAAGTAATTTCAATAGTTAAATCGCATAATCGATTGCAAAGAAAGTTTCAGAGTAGCTCTCTCATTTTTTACATAAAAAAAAGACATCTCCCGTAGAAGATGCCTAAACTTACAAATACCATAAATTAAAAATCAATAGAATCAAGAACTGGATTTATTACTTCATTAAGACCTTCAAAATTTTCTGGATCTGACCAGAAAGTAAGTCTCACATTATAATCACCCTTTGCCAAGAAGACATCCATGTAAAGAAGATTTGTACTTGGATCCTGAAGAACACTAACGACAGAAACAATCTCTTCACCATCCTTAACATCTTCTGTAGCCATGATTTTATAATCCACTGCAAGCTTCTCAAGTAATACTACTGAATAACTCTTTGCGGTCATTCCAGCTTTCTCTGCAGTCCCTCTACAGCCATAGATACCTTTGTAATGACCTAAAAATAATACCTCTAAGCCACCAGCAACTAAAGCATCATACCCCTCAACAAAAGAATCAGGCATCTTAGATCTATCTTTCCAAACCGACCACTCAGCAGGGAAATTCAAAGAAATACCAATTTCTGAATTTGAATATTGGTTGTTGACTAATTTTGCAGCAGATTTATTTGTAGAATTTGACGAACCAGAAGCACATCCAATAAACATAAACGCCACAAGTACAATTGAAATAATTTTTTTTCTCATTTTTACCTCTTAAACAAGATATTATATCCAAAAAACACACTTGTCAAGATAGAAAAAGAGGCTGCCAAACAGCAACCTCTCTTAACTTAACTACTCCAAACCGTAGTATAGATTCCATCCAGAACCATACTGATCCCAATTACCATATTGCCCCCAAGGGTCAGGATGATACCTAAAATTGATTTTTGTCAAAGGAGTACTAACTTGATCAGGATTTCCTGTATGGAATCCTTGCTTGTCATAATCCTTATAACCTGCCTTCTGTGTGCTATATATTGTATTCCAAGCAGCAGGGCTATACTCAAACAAGATATTCAATGCAGGAACAGCAGTACCATTGAAATCATTATAATAGACATTTATAGAACCTTTATTTCCAGCAGTATTATAGACTCCCCACTGAATTATATAATCTCGTGCTGCAAGATTATCAACATAGACATGACCATTATATAATGGAGTTGTAATAGCTAACCAGAAGCTAATATGCTCTTCACTATTCTGAGCAAAAATATCTGGTGTAACACTAATTCCTGCCCAATCACCACTTCTATTTCTAGTAGAAACTGCAAATCCTGGCCAATCAGAATAACCATCAAATCCGCCAGCACCACCTGCAACACCGACTCTACTATACGAAGCATTTCCACCATTCTCCCCAGAATAACTCTGAGTTTCCGCTAACCAAGCCTGCGATCTACCCCAATTATAACGTGGAACTTGCATATGCCAAATTCTATTAAATGCACAATCCTTCAAGAACATTGCTAGATGAGCAAATTCCTCAGTACCAAGAGCAGGATAACCTGTCTTTACAGCAGATAGTGAAGAATCCCAAGTTGGATCTAATTTTCTCTCCATCTTAATTCGATAAGAGACCTTAACAGCCCGGTTCATATCAAAATTTTGCTTTCTCTTAATATCCTTCCATGCCTCTCTATCCCAGCGCTTGTAATTCCACAATAACGATTCTCCAGCAATCTCTTCAATTTGTCCTGAACTAGGATTATATTCATATACTGGCATTGGATCTAAATAACTAATATTTCCAGAACCGTCTATATATCCACTTAAATCAATCTCTTTTGTAAATGTGGTAATCGCTGTTCCAAGAGGTGTCCACGAAGAATTACCATAATCAATCTTAGGCTCTGCAAGAGGATTGACATCAGGGTCATCGCCATGTTGACAAGATCTAACAAGTATCAAATTTATCCTATCTAAATCATCTACATTTGAGACTGACCCACTGACATGAATCTTGTTGATATAGCTTACACTATTCTCAGTTGGCGAAAAAGTCACAACAGGAAAGACACTCTTAGCAAGACCTGCTGTTGCTGAAACACTATATCCAACAACAACATCACCTAAAGCAACACTACTAACTAACTCTGCCCCATATTTAACATATTCACCCTGCAAATCAAGATTATCATCTACCACAACACTATTTACAGCAACAACCTTGTAATAATTTGTATCACTCTCAGGATTACTACCTGAAGTAGTATCAGTATATGATAATGTAGTCGCAGCCTCAACAAGGTTAAAATCTGATAGATCCGAAGAATCAACATTTGATCTGTAGACAAGATATCTATCTGCATCTGAGATATCTGACCATTGAACAAACCAACCAGTTCTGCTGACATCACCACTAAGCTGAGAAGACTTAATACTCTCAATCACATTACCACGAGCAAACTGTTTCTCACTTGCAGTGCTAAAATCTGATTTTAATCCCTCACCATCACTATTAACCGCAGAGACTCTATAATAAAAATTCCCTTCACCAACTAAATCATAATAGAAGCAATTTTCACTAGCATTTTCGCCATAGTAATCAGAATCAAATGGGATTACTGTTCCAACTAATTCACCACCATCTAATTGCCCCTGGGTAATCTTATAAATATTATAGGAATCAGCATCAAGAATAGACTCCCACTCTATCCTAACTGCATTTGAAAAATGCCCCTTTGAAACATCTACAAGCGTAACCTTACCAGGAATTCCTAAATTAGGAGAAGAAAAATCAACTTCAACTGAATATGAACCTGAATTACTCCAGTTACCAATCTCATCTCCAGCTTGAACAAAGAGAGCATACACTCCTTCACTCAAAGGTTCAGCTGTAAATAATCTTGGCTGACTACTCTGTACAACTATCCAACTACCTGACGATCCGAGACGATACCTATACTGAGTTGCTCCATCTACATTTTCCCACCACCAGGAAGGAGTAGCATCACCAGTCTTAGGTCCCTTCGACAATACAACAGGAACTGCTGGAGGCACAGTGTTTATGTAAATTTCAAACGAGCCAGACTCAGACCAGACAGGACTTATAGAAGTCAAGACCTGAACATAAAGAGTATTATAACCCTGTAGAGGAACAACACTTGTGTATGAAGTGGAAGTAGTCTCAGCCCAAGGTCCAGAAGGATTATTCAAAGAGTATCTATACTTAATTGCATCAGGAATTGCATCCCAGGTCCACTGAGGATACTCATTATTTGTCGGAGTCTCTCCGCTGACAACTGGTGCAGATGCTCCTGCAGTATTTATCAGAATCTCATAGCTTCCGCTTGTCGACCAGTTACCAAGATTATCTTTACCTTGAACATATAGCGTCGCCGAACCAGACTCCTCACTCTCTCCTATCAGGTCAAAATCAGGAGTATAAGATTGAACACTCATCTCAACCTCGATCCAAGAGGAAGCCTCTTCACCATCTAGCTGATATCTAAATCCCTCAGTCTCGGCAGGTAAATTCCATACCCAAGTAGGCCTCTTCAGACCAGAAATTGCAGGACCACCAACAGTCGGAGCAGTTGGACCTGTTGTATCAATCACACTCATGTAGAATCCAGATCCAGACCAGATATCAAACTCATTTTTTACCTGAACATAAAGGGTATGAGATCCATCTGAAAGATCAAAATCAGGAGTGTAGTCTGTATCTAAAGTCTCAATCCATCCTCCGGAACTCTGACCATCTAATTGATACCTATAACCATTTGAGCCACTTGCACTCCATGTCCATGTTGGTCGAGGATCTACAGTAAGCGCAACGCCATTAACAACTGGAGAACTAGGAACATCAGTCCTGATCTGTGTTACAAACATTGAAGACTCAGACCAATTTCCAACATTATCTACAGCCTGAATGACAAAAGCGTAATAGTTTAGCTCCTGATTAACAAAAGAGACCTCTAAATCACTACTTGGTGTATATTGAGTAACTGATGCAGGTGCCTCAACCCAGAAACCTTGACCCAAATCAAAACCTCCGCCACCAGAAGGTGTAGCTGAGACTATCTTAAATCTAAAGCTTACAGTTGTACTTGGAATATCCCAACTCCAACTTGGTCTTCTGTTACCAGTAATAGAAGAACCAACCACATTTGTAGCTTCTGGAGGAATTAAATCTACCTCTATTTGAGCAAATCCAGAATCCGACCAATACTCTTCACCAGCTGTCAAAGGATCAAAGCCTTCAGGCAGAGATTGAACATACAAAGTCCTAACCCCACTTGTCAACGGAAAAACAGGAGAAAATTGCTCAACAGAAGGAGAGACTACTGTCCACTGTCCAACATCCTGACCATCAAGCTGATATCTATAAGCAGATAAATCTATAGAGCTCTCCCATGTCCAAGTAGGATTCGCATTATTAGTTGGCGAAGAATCAACCACTGAAACAACAGGAACCTCCAATGATAATGAAAATATCTCAGTTGAAAAATAACCAACCTCAGACCAGTTGTAGACATCATCTCCAGCAACAACAACCAAAGAGTAGACCCCTGGAGGATAACTTGATTCAGGCTTATAGGAAAGTGTATCGCTTGACCAGACATCAAACCACTCATCATTTGAATCTTTCCAACGAACCCAACCTATAGTTGCCCCCTCTACATACTCACCTGAAACAATTCCAAATTTTACATACTCAACTCCTGAAGCCACTGTCCATGACCACTCAGGAATACTCATAGTCGCTTCCACGCCAAAGACATCTGGAGAATCTGGAGGAGTAAAATCTATTTCATAGGTAAAAGATCCAGAAGATGTCCAATTATACTCACCCTCTGAAACAATCTTACCAGCCTGAACGTATAGAGTATGAAGCCCCTCTGGAAGATCTCTATCTATAGAGTAAGAACCAAGAGAACTAACACCAGTAGTCAAGACTATCCACTTATCTTCTCTCTGCCCATTAAGCTGATAACGATAAGCTCTCAAATCAGCCTCTTCTTCTTGTGAGATATCCATCTGCCAAGACCATGTA
Source organism: Spirochaetales bacterium (assembly GCA_016936615.1). GTDB lineage: Bacteria > Spirochaetota > Spirochaetia > JAFGXN01 > JAFGXN01 > JAFGXN01. Next base: position 11,179 of record JAFGXN010000117.1, read on the forward strand.
GGACGTGGCAAATTTATCTTTCTTCTTAACAAGAGTTCCCCATCATAGACATCTAATCCTTGTGAACTTGGATATACAGATGGTGGATTAAATGAACTTAAATCTATAATAGTTGTGACAGGTTCAGAAATCTCAGAGAAATTGCCCACCTTATTAGATGCCTGCAAATAAAAACTATATGTTCCCTCTGCTAAAGGTTGTTCTAGCTGCAAACTAAGCACTCCTGCATTAAGAGTTGTCCATGGCCCATCTACACTGAAAGAATATTGGTAGAAATCAGCATTTTCAACCTCACCCCACTCCCAAGTAGGAAACTGAGAATTAGTCTTCTCAATATAACTTGTTACCACAGGCCTTGCTAGACCATTTAAGTCTATCACAACAGAAAAGCTCTGAATCTCAGAAAAATCACCATTCTCATTCCTAGCTCTCACAAACAAAGTATATGTGCCACTACCTATAAATAGATCCTCAGGCAAAGTAAACTCAAGTGCTTCACCAACATCTATCCAATTACCATTCTCCCCAATCTTCACATCATACCCAGTAGCACCAGGAACCTTAGACCAAATCCATTTCGGGTTAGTAATATTTGTCAAAGGAGTATCAGAAGTAACAAGAGGCTTAAACAAAACTCCAAACTTATTGCATGCTCCCAAAAGCATAACTAAAATTACAAAAACTGTTAAAATCTTTATCTTACTTTTCATAAATCACCTCTCTACTCTGCATAACCGATGTCAACGTTATCTAGGTATAAATTGCCATAGATAAAGCTATAATTATTCCAACTCTCACCACCTCTGAATAACACAACCCTTAATGTTCCATCAGCATCTGGGGTAAAAGTAAAATCAACAGTATGCCAAACATCTGCACCAGTATCGACAAGAGCTCCAACTGTAGACTGAGAGCTAAATTCCAATCCACTAAGCCCCTCTACATACAATCTACAAGCAGCAGTTGCAGATCTAGCACTTCTCTTAACCCTTGCAGTTAATCGATGAGGAACACCGGCTACAACACTTATTGCTGGAGAGTAAATAGATCCAGCTGTCTCTTGAATATTACCATCTGGCCAACCAGGATTATAATCTCTAGTATCAAAAAATCTTGCAGCACCAGAAGAGTCAACACCTTCATCAGATCGCCAAGAGCATATCCACTCCCATCCATTATTATCAGTTCTGTTTTGGAATGTATCCTGAATATCATCGGTAGAGGTTCCGTTACCAAAAGCTGCCCATTTATAGTCGACATCCCACAACCAAGGATATATTGTGTCAACATGAGTCTGTCCACCATAAGTTGGATTCTCAAAGTCTCCATTTGGCACGACAACTGAAGGATAGACAGTATAATCTAAATTATATGTTACCTTGTGGGTCTCGAAATCTGCATAAGCAATCTCAAGGCTCAAACTTACGGTCTGATAATTTGCATTAAGAGATATATCTCTTGTATTAGAGGTAGAAAAAGGTGTTGGATCTATGTAGTTAGCTGCTCCAGTTATAGTCCACTTATAGACAATATTTCCACCAAAGCTATTAACAGTATTTCCAACTGCACCAGTTGCAGTATATGTAGTCTCTAAATTCTGCTCTACATAAAGCGGTTTAACTAACTGGAACGATGACAAATCTATAACAGGCGGAAGAACAGTTATTGTCTTATCTAGAGTAGTTACATTACCAGCCCTATCAGTAGTAGTAAATCTTGCAATATATTCACCTGGCCAACCAGTATCTACAGCAGAATATCCAACAGGATAACTTATATACTCCACTTCTAAGGTATCTATTCCACTCAATGTGTCACTTGCATTGACTTCGTCAGTAGAAATAGTATATTGTGCTGAATTATAATCTAATATAAGAGTAGCTGTGTGAGGAGTTGCAAATGATAATATAGGAACAACATTATCAACTACTGTAGTAAATTCATTAGGTAGTGACCAATTACCAGCAGCATCGAGAGCTCTTACATATATTTTATAACTACCATCAGCCAAATCATCTCCACTTGGAATCTCATACTCAATTGCCTCTGTCCACTCTCCAGACTCTGTATTAAACCTATAAGAAAAAGCTACAACATCAGAAGTTCCAGAGAATTCCCAAGAAGGAGTTCTATCTTTAGTAAAATCAGATCCAGTAATAGTAACTACAGACTTATCTAGCGGGGTTGTATCAATGATGATTGCTCGCTGACCAGAAGATCCCCAATTACCAGCACTATCAAGGGCTTGAACATAGAGTACATGGGCATCACCATCAGGCGAATCAGCGGAGAGTTGCATATTAGCTGGTCTAGTATAGACATAACCACCCCCGTTAGCAACAACAGATGCTGGAAGATTCCCCAGATCATCTATTGTCAACCAAGCCTCATCATCAACCTTTAACCTGTAACCAACAATATCATCAACAGGACCTTCAAATTCCCAAGCTGGGGTTCTGTTATTTGTAACAGGTGTCAAAGTAGTGACATCAGGCACAGATGGAGGATCTAAATCTACACAAATTGTATACGACCCAGAATCTGACCAAGCACCAGCAAGACTTACAGCCTGCACATATAACGTAAAATCTTCAGTACCAAAAGCAATCAAATCAGAAACTGGAGTATAAGAGGTATCAGTAACTGTAGCAGACCATGAACCAGAATCCTGTCCATTAAGCTGATATCTAAACCCTACAGCACCATCAGGAGTATCCCAACTCCAGGTAGGCATAGCATTATTAGTAACAGCTATTCCAGAGACAACAGGATCTGCAGGTGGGTTAAAATCTACCTCAATCTCGAAGCTTCCAGTATTCAAGGCATCAAGAGAGTCAAAATCTGGCCAATTACCAGCGACATCCTGAGCCTGAACATATAAGGTATGAAGACCATTTGCTAAATCAAAGTCAGGAACATAATTAGTTATTGTTTGATCAGCAGTCTCAGTCCAACTTATTGAGCTAGTATCATTATCAACAGCCAAGAAATATCTGAACTTAGCTACAGGCTCACCATCATCTGCTACCCACGACCACTGAGGTCTAGGATCTGCTACTGGTGTCGGACCAGAGACAGTTGGTGCCTTTGCTGGTTCTAAATCCTTTGCTGTAAATGCATCAAAGACAACAGCTCCTTCATTGTAAGAATTTTTTACTGCAAGATAAACGATATGATCTCCAGAAATAAATTCATAACTAAAAGAAGTCCCCTCTCCCTTTGGCAATACAATAGAACTTGCAGGATACTCATCTACATACCACTTATAAGTCAAAGCACTTCCATCAGGTGAGATTGCTGCACCTGTAAAGCTATAATTACCAGCACCATCATCGCTTCGAGTTATTACTAAATCCTTAGGAACATTGTTTTTTATATTTATTACCTTTTCAAGAGGCTGACTATCTGATACGCCATCCGAAACAATCAATCGTATTCGGTAAGTTCCAGGATCTGAAAAAGTTATTGAATATACTCCAGTCAAAGGATTTCCATTTAAGTTAGAGGTCACATCCTCGACCAATTCACCATACAAAATCTTCTCAATACTCCAAGCAAAGCTACTTGGAAGGGTTCCAATCGCAGTCTTCGAGCTAGAGGCGTCAAATTGAACTGGAGTCTTTGCGTAGACATTTGTCTGAAAAGGATCAGGGCTGATTACAAATGCTGCCATTAGATATGGATCCTCAGCTGTAATTTCCTTGATAGATGAGACACTTCCACTAGCATTCTGAACTGTACAGATAACATTGTACTTTTTCAAACCTACATTACCAGGGGGCAGTGAATAGATAACATTCTGAGAAGGGTTCAGGGTGACATCCACCGGTTCTAGCACAACAATCGGAGAGTCAGGATCTGTAACATCCACAACCTCAATTGTAATAAACTCCAAATCTGCTACAACAGGAGAGAAAGAACCAGTAGCTCTCATTATCACATCATTTCCATGAAAAAAAGCCTCTCCGTTAAGCAAGAGATTTGCCACAGGCGTATTACTTAAAATAGTCAAGGAAGGAGCGATAGGTTGAGGAGGCGAAACACGCCCTGCCTTATTAACTACAAATATATTTCCAGAGTAAATTTTTGTATCACTAGACTCAGGATCAAACGGAGGAATCCAGTCAAATGTAAACTCAGTACCACCCTCGGTCACATCATGCACAAATTGCTGATCACCAAAATCAAGAATAACACTCTCAATCTCACCATTTGTTCTAGCAGTAGAATCAGAATCTGCAGTAACTGTTAAATTAACCGGCTTACCCTCGTAGAGATTAGATCCACCATTATTCACTGAAAACCCTTCAACTAAAGGAGTATTCTCTTTTACCTCAAGAATAAGAGGATCTGCACTAGATTTTAATCCTAGAGAGTTAACAACTTCAAGCTCAAACATATACTCACCTGCAGAATCTAGAGAAAACCCAAAACCACCAACTTCTGTTTTAATAATTGGATCACAAAACGCAAAAAATTCATCAGTACTACTTTTTTTAGAAATATACCATGTCAATGAATCTAAAGAGTTTGCAGCCTGCCCAGACCCATCAGCAGAAGTTCCTGTTGCATCTAAGACAATATCCTGATACTCGTAGAACTCCTCACCATCAATCCCAAATACAGCAAGAGGCGAATCAGAAGAGATAACCTCAAAACTTTGAGAGAGTGTATGTGGATTCCCATAAGCATCAAAATATGAAAAATATGCAGTATATACTCCTACATCAGCTATTCCATTTGGTGAATAGAAAGTTTTCAAGTCAGACTCAAGAACGACAACACTATCTTGATTCTTAACTTCCCATCTAAAAGAGGCAGCATTTGAAAAATCAAGAGCTCCAGGATTAAATGTTATAGGAAAAGATTCATAAACCTTAGAGAATCCTAACGACAAGGAGCTGTCATGTTTAGCAAAAAAAGACTCAATCTCAACATCTATTATTGCATCTGTAACCCTTAGCTTGAAATCCGACAATGATGCCTTAACGACATAGTTTCCTGGAACTAGAAATTTGTGAGAATATATACCAAAATTCTCGACATCAGTAGCAAGCGAGGTAAGATTTCCACCTAGCTCATTACCATCAGAATCAAAGACGCTAATTCGACAATTCTTCAATTCATCAGAACCAACAATACTTGACTCAGAAGCATCAAACTCTATTGTAGTTCCTGGAAGACCTTTTACTGCAGAACTTTTGAACACAACTTCGGGGCCTTTTGACCCGGGGCAAGAAATAAACAGTAAAACAAATAATAGCACCATTGAAGTTAACCGTTTCATAATATACCTCCAATTATTAAAACATTTTTAAACACTCTTAATAAAGTTACTACTAAATGTATAACCAAATTTTTATATAAGAAAACTTCAAACAAGTTTAATCATAATTTAACTTTATATAAATTGTTTCTTAATCTTATATCTCAAAAATCTTTAAATTATAATAT
>JAFGXN010000118.1 GCA_016936615.1 Spirochaetales bacterium
CCGGGAGAGAATTTCTGAGTCAGATCCACTGTTCCACTCTTCCGAAGTTGGTATAACTAGTTTGTCGTTTGAGTATCTGTTGAAAAATCCGAGTCTTCCTGTTGAAATTTGGCTTGTATGTCTAGCCCCTTTTAATCCTCGAGGTCCATTGGTATCTAGCTTCTCCGAAAGAAGATCTTCGATCATCATCGAGCAGAGCTCGTTTGACCATGTCTCTATGTTGACAACTCCTTGTTTAATCTTCTGGTGAAAATGTATCATGTGTTGGAGTTCGTGAGCTAGTGTTGATATTATTGAATCTGGCTTGGAATCCTTTGGTGACCATGTACCTGTTCCTTTGTTTGCTCTCTCTCCGAATACCGTAGAGTTGAGTGTGAACATAATCTTCTGGTTTGAAAATTGGTGGGTTGAGCTCTTGTAGTTGTCTCGCGAGTAAAAATAACCAAGATAGTTCTCTGGGATATCAAACAGAAGAATGTGAATATCGCCATTAAATCCAATTACATTTGTGGGGATAGGGAAAAAGCTCCATTCTGAACCAATTAAACTTGTGACATAGTCGAATATATCGTTATCCAACCCCTCTTTAAGAAAAGAATTTGCAAGAATCTCTAGTTTTTCTATATTGATTTTATCATTGTCTAGTCCTGCCTCTTCTGTCCAGATAGGATTATCTGATCTGTCTTTGTCAGCAACCCAGATCTTGAGTGACCTGCGAGGTGTATCTTCTATGTTGTTGTTATTTATATCTACTCCGATGTCCTCTCGTTCAAAACGTAATGTTGCCTGTATCTCATTGTCCTCATAATCGTAGAACTTATTTGGATCTCCAATCCCTCGAGAAGAGCGAATTGTCTCTACTGGTGCGGAATAATCTGGTCTTTCGTTAAACTTTGTAACGCTTGGAGGCGCTCCGATGCTCATATTTGGATTGGAAAAATTAAGAGAGCCTGAGGGTGTGACGATATTCTCCCGATTGATATAGACAAAGTAGAGATTCTCGTTGTTTAGCCGGGTTTTGTAGTTTATTGTTCCATTCTCAGTTAGATACTCAATATTGAAATTTCCTCCTACATTGATGCTTTTATCGACTATAAGCACAGATATAGAGTCTTCGCTGATTGTTTGATCATTCAGCCTTAGCTTTACGTTGATTGTGAACTCGGAGGAGATATCTACTTCGCGGTAGAAGTTAAAGCTGGAACTATTTTCATCTGTCTGTCGTATTCCGTCAACAAACCACTGATAGCTTAGACCGTCAATGATCGGGGCGACAGTTGTCTGGACTGTTATTTGGGAATATTTGCCGATTTCACTAAACTCCGGGAGGTTGGATATGATTATTTCTGGGGTTGAGCCCTCTTTTTTTACAAAAATTTCAGTATTCAATGGTGTAGAGTATCCAGCTGTCGGGTGGATTGCGATCATTCTCAGGTAGTGGTGTTCTTTTGTCGGAGTAAATCTATATGAGAGATTATTATCTTCTTTTAGTTGATCATCTAACCGCCATTGTATCTTCCAGTCGTCGATTTCGTAAGCGCCTTCTCTGTTTTTAGCCTTGGCTAGTAGCTCTATCGATTCATTCTCTGTGAGGAGAAGTTTGTTGAATATTTGCTCTTGGGTAGCTCTATTTACTATGTAGATCTCTGGCGCGTTTTTTCCTAGAACTTGAATTCTTATCTCATGCTCTTTATAATTATTGACATTTGTTACTTGGTATATGACGACCTTTACTTTGTATGTCTGGATATCCTTTAGAGGGGCTCTTGAAAAGGTGAAGACTCTTTCATCAGCATCCATCAGTTGATCATCGACATACCAGGAGAATCCAACTTTTTCATCAGTTGTAAGGTTGTACTCTGCTGAAATCTCGAGAGGTTCGTTGTATTTTAGGATTCTATTTGGAGAGCCATCAGAATATGAAAAAAAGACATTCTTTATTGATAGATTTTCTACTACATATGGCGGGCAAGCAAAGAGAAATATAACAAAAAAAAGTTGGATATACCTTAAAATTTTCAATTTTTCCTTCCAGATTGTGTATCAAATATAAGGCATTAATTCCCACGAGGCAAGGTTAAAAATAAAGATTAATTACTCTTTGCCAACATTTACTGCTATCTTGTTTGATGAGATTTGCTCGATCAGATTTTCAAGGATTTCGGTTATTGGGCTGTAAAATGCAGTGTCGATTGTATTGGAGATTGATTCAGCCTCTTCTTCTGAAAGTTCTGTTTCGTTGTAGACTTCGAGTGTTGTCATCATCTGCATTACCAAATCTTTGAGCATCTCCTTCTCGTTTGTTAGGGTTAGCTTTTCGTAGGTCTCTATTTCAGCAAGATATTTGTCTATATATGAGTGCCTTTCCTCTATTTCAGCTGTTATGTCGCAACCATCGAAGAACTCTGTAGTAAGGTCAAACAGGTTGTAGACAATATTTGAGTACTCATAGAACTCTTTCTTTATTATGTTGTACTCTTCTCGGATATCATCCCAGACAAAGTAGAGGTCTAGTGTGGAGTTGTATATTGGCTTTTTGTCAGATTTGGCTGACTTTAGCGATTTCTCAATTAGATTGCGTGTTCCAGGAATCTTTTTCCCAATAAATTCTAAAGTGGCATTTATTATCTCTGTAGGATTCTCATCTTTAATCACAAAATCATGCTCAGTATAAAAAGTTCTCATCACAACTCCTTCAATAGGCTATACTATAGCCTATTTTAATTTTTTTTTCATCACATTAGAAGCTATTTTCGGGAAATTTCTTTACAGTTAGTTTTGGGTCAAGATTTATTGGTATATTATATCCATCTAGATCCTGCTTTGTTACTGGAACCCATAGACATGCGCCTGGTCCAATCTCTTCTGGTGGAGAGGTTGTCTGTATTGCTGTAAAGTCGTATACATCGCTCTCCTCTCTGTATCCGTAGACGCCTTCCTTGTTGAATTTGTTGGCAATATGGTAGTGGATTAGGATCTCTTCGAAGTTAGGGAAGGTTGCAAAGTCTACTTTTTTCATTACGCTTTCTATCGCTCGGTAATCTCCATATTTGGACTGGACTATCTCAGAGTAGATTGTTGGGTTAGTTCGAGATTGCCTTGCTTGTAATCTAAGGTATTGGATAAAGGTGTATGACATTGCATAGTCTTCGAGATCGTTTTCGAAGGTTACAAGTGGGTGGCCGTTGGCAATTTTGCTAGAGTACTTCATGTAGCTGATTCTGCTGTAGTTGGGTTCCTCAGAATAGATTGTCTCAGCAGATTCAGAGAGACCTTCATCTATCCACAGATCCATCTCTGGCAGATTGTTCATTATTACTCTGCGGCCGTAGCTAATCATATGCTGGTATTCGTGTGCAATTGTTCTGAGTTGTAGGTCGCTCAATGGGTGTGCTGCGTTTAGATTGATGTAAAATATTTCTCCACCGTTGCTATTGCTTATGTTTGAGTACAGATCGCCTTTGTAGAAATATCCACAGACTCTGCTTTCTGGGTAGTGGAAGAATGCTGAGGCAGACATCGCAAAGTAGAGGATTATTACCTGGTTGTTGCCGTCAAGGTCTGTAGGTGTTCCAAAAAAACTTGTTACAGCTGGATCTATCTCCTCTTCGAAGATCTGGCCAGCAGTGTTGTAGCTTGTATCTGAGACATAGGTTGTTGTCTTTGTGGGGTATGCCCCTTTCTCTACAAAGACTAGAGCCTTAGATGTCGCAGTTCCATACTTCTTTTCTGCTGTAATCTTGTAGTATGTTCCAGCTGACGAGTAGACGTAGAATTCTGCCTCCTCTGTCTGGTAATTTACCTTTTGTGCTGGGATATATTGCATGCTTCGAGATGTAGAATAAGCCTCTTCCTGGATTGGAATCATCAGGTCTTTGATGTAATTGTCGGTCTCTTCCGCGGCTTTTTGTGCTATTAAGGTTCTTGCATTAACCTTAGGTAGCTTGTTAATTTTTGCAGAAATAGATGAGGGATTTCCAGAATTATTCATTACCATGATATAATTACTCTCATCTGGATCTGCAGCAGGAAGAGGCTCAAATCTACAAGAGAAGAAGGTTGCTATTATTGTTGTTAGTAAAATTAGTAATCCGATTGCTTTTTTCATGTGCTATCTCCTAATAATTTAAGTATTAGAGATATTGGATAAAAAAGCAAATTTTGATAAATTTATTTTATTGATATTTTAGAGAAATGTGATTTTTGAAAAAAAGTCTTCAACCTCTTTTTTTGTAAGATTTTCTTGAGAAAAGGATGAGGCTTGAAGTATTATTTGAGTCTGTGCGTGGTCGATAAGCCTGATTCTGATGTACTCCTCTCTATTGCCAGTTCGACGCGATAGGATAATTGAGTTGTCTGGTCTTTGTTCTAGGATTTTATCGTTTTCATTTGTGCTAGTGATGCTTTCTAGTTGCTCATGGGCTTTGCTCTCTCCTGGTTCGTAGCTAGTTGAGGTTAGGCTTAATCTAAGATCTCTCTTTGTGTATCTCATGTAAATTGTATGCTGGGTTGCAATTTTCTTCTCATTTACATCTGTGAGGAGATCCTTTCCTTGAATTATTTGAATTTTTTCCTTAGGTATTTCAAATTTTATTCCAATCTCTTCAATCTGAATCTCCTGTGTCTTAGTGCAGCTCGAGAGTATCAATATGAGAAGGATGCTAGCCATTCGAAGTCTATTCAATTATTATTTCCTCTTTCTCTTTTGACATGAAACATTGGGTATTGCTACCAGCTTTTTTTAGCATGTTTTTATAGAACTTTTCAATTTTATCTAGTTTAGCATCGTCTGACATTGGGTCGTGATGAAAAAAAGCAAGGGTCTTGACGTTTGCCTTGTGCGCAGAGTTTACTACCCAGTTGTATGTTGAGTGTCCCCAGCCTACTTTCCCTTTGTTGTACTCTTCTGTTGTGTATTGGCTATCGTGAATAAGAAGGTCGGTATCTTTGAAAAATTGTAGTATCTTGTTATTTTCCTGTTTTGCTGCAATATCTCCTTCTCGTGCTGCCTCTTCATCATATTTTGGATCATTTGGGTCAGTTGGGAAGAGGTTTCGAAATGGTTCTGTGTCATAGCAGGTTGTTACTGTCTTTCCTTTGTAGGTGAACTTGTAACCAAGGCACAATATCGGGTGGTTGAGGTATTTTGTCTGAACTGTTAGCCCATCGCCGAGATCTAGGGTACACTCTCTGAGGTGGTGGTAGTGTATTGTCGCAGAAAGCTCAGAATGCTTTACTGGGAAGTATCTATATTTTAGCTGTCCTCCAATTATCTCTTCTAACCCCTCGTTCTCGTATGTTACTGGTCCGTAGATATCAAGCTTTGTCCCTGGTATAAATATTGGTATGAAAAAAGGAAAGCCCATTATATGATCCCAGTGGGTGTGGGAGAAGAAAATTTGAGTCTTTATTGGGCCTTTGGGCAGGTCATTCCCCAACATGAAATTAGCTAGCTCGCGTATTCCGGAGCCAGCATCAATTATTACTAATCTATCGTCAAATCTAAGCTCGATACACGCGGTGTTGCCTCCATATTTGACTGTTGTTGGTCCTGGACAGGGGATGGAGCCTCTAACTCCCCAAAATTTGACTTTTATCATTTTACTTTCTCCAAATAATTTATGAAATATTTAAAAAGATTGTGGCTTTCTCAATCTCTGCTGTTACTACTTCTTCTATTTCATCAAGAATATCGAAGGAAATATCGAGATGTTTGAATATCTCTTCGTTCGGCTTCTCGGGAAATCTATTTCCTGCAAATCCAATCTCCAAAAAATTTGCAAAGTAATCTGCAATTGCAACTGTGTAGAGGATTTCTTTGTTTTTCCCTTGGTATTTCTCTGGCTCATGATGATGGATGATTGCATCTGTTATTGATTCACCAACTTTCCATGTCTTTAAAATTAACAAACCAACCCTTGTGTGATCTATTGGCATTACCTTTCGCTCAGTCAAGAAAAGCGATTCATTCTTTCTGTCAGACATTGTCATTGCCATTAGATACTTCTCGCTAAAGATGCTATTGAGCGGAATCTTCCCTATATCGTGAAGCAACCCTGCAATAAAGAACTCTTCTATCATGTTTACATCTATCTTTCTTCGTTTAGCAATATATTTTGCAATTACAGCAACACCAAGAGAGTGTTTCCAGAACCCATCCATATCGATAGCTGAGAACTGATTCTTATTTTTAAGCCTTGTTAAAACTGCAGTACTCAGTGCAAGGTTCTTTACTGTGTTTATTCCTAGCATTATTATTGCACGGGCAAGAGAGGTTATCTCATGTGGTAGTCCGTAGTATGCGGAGTTGATTAGCTTCATGATCTTTGCCATTAGCACTGGATCGAGGCTTATTATTCTGTTCAAGTCAGCTGGAGAGGCGTTTGGGTCATTACATATTTCAAGTATCTTTGCTACAGTTGTAGAAAGACTTGGCATCTGGTTGATATAGTTTATAATTTTTCGTATGTCTTTTTCTTTTTGATCCATTACTATTCTTGCTCCAGTGTTCTGTATACTTTTGCTGGTCTTGCTGATACTTCTGTTGAGAAATTGCTAAAGTTTGGAACACTTGCTTTATCATAAGCTACGACAGCAAAAAAGTAAAGAGTTCCGTTTTTAAGATTTTCAATAGTTATAGAATTTTTGTCTCCTATGTCTGCTGGTGAGCTGCCGATTGAGCCGCCTTCACCGAAATAGAATCCAGGAGCAGTTCCATAATATATCCTGTATCCCGCAATATTGGGATCGCCGACTTCATTCCAGGTAAGAGTTACCTTTCCATCCCCTGGAGTCGCCTTTATATTCATTGGAGGAAGAGGTTTAGAATGTTTTATATAGAAAAAATCTGATTCCCCGACAATGGGGCTATATTCCGAGTAGGTTCCTGGTAACAGTTCAAAGAGAAATTGGATATATCTCCCTTTCCCATCTAGTCTGAGCTCTGTTTTATTAGCGATTGGTGTCCAGAGGCTATCTGAAAGATAGTTTTCTTGGAAAAACTCATTTGTGTTATACCATGTTAGCATTTTTGTTGTCTCTTCTGTTGTTCTGTAATATATGAAAACGTCGGAGTTGTTGTTGTTTATTATTTGCGTCTCAATTCTTGTTAAAATTGAGTCAGAAGTCTGTAGGTCTATTGGGTTTGTTACGATAAATCCAAAGTCTTTGAACTTTTTCATTAAAAAAGAGGTCTCAAATCTGTTCTGAATTCTAATCTCGTCTAGCTTCCCTGTAAAATTATCCCCAAAGGTTATCTGACTTTCTGCTTCACCAATCTTTGGAAGAAAGACTGTCCCACCTTCGTGCGAGGAGGTTGTGATAAACTTAATGTCTTGCGGGATGTTGTCTTTGAGATACTCTAGCTTTCCCGAGATGCTGTCAAACCTGATTGCGTGATGGCTCCAGGTGTATGGGATTAGGCTTTCGTAGGATGAGAGGTTTATTGAGTGTACATTGCTACCTGAGTTGAAAAAATTGTAGAACATCCAGTTTATTTTTCTATCTGATATTGTGCATGTGACAAACTGATTTACAATTTTATTGCCTGTTCGATAGGCATTGCTCCAGTGAAAAATTGTCTCTTTTTTTCCCATTGACGAAGGGTTGAGGCGAAACTCTAAGGTGAAGTCTTCAATCTTACTTGTTCTATGAAAAATTGAGGTTGGTTCCGGTCTCAATACTAACTTTTTATTTGAGCCAGAAAAATATCCTGAGAATTGTCCTAATCCAGCACCGATGTCGGTGATTTCAGGGAATTCTAGAACTGTGTAGGCGCCTGCGACCTTTAGCTTTTCTTCAAAGTGTACGAGAAGGTCTGTTGAGTCGTCATGTTTGTAGGATTCATTTTGCAGGCTGATTGTTGGCTTGTCATGAATTCCTGGTAATATATTTATATTTCGTGCCAGAAGTATGTTTTCGCCTCTCCATTCTATTTTTTCCTTAGAGAAATCAGATATATTTGCATATAAATTGTTTATTAAAAGTAAAAAGCTTGTTAGTATTATAAATATGTTTTTCATTACTATTTTTATCGGATTTTTTTACCAAAATCTAATCTAAAATAAGAGGATAATTTGAAAAAAAGCGAATTAAGTCTTTCAGATATACCTTCTTCTCCTGGTGTTTATCTGTATAAAGATGTTTCTGGCAATATAATCTATATCGGAAAGGCGAAAAATCTTAAAAAGAGGGTCTCGTCGTATTTTTCAGGAAAAAAAGATATAAAGACCTCTCTGCTTGTTAAGAGAATTGAAGATTTGGAGTTTATCATAACTAACTCTGAGTATGAGGCTTTGCTTCTTGAGAATAATTTGATAAAATCTCACAAGCCTAAATATAATATAAACTTGAAAGATGGGAAGACTTATCCTGTTGTTAGGATTACTAATGAAGAGTTCCCAAGGGTGTTTAAGACTCGGAGGATTATAAATGATGGCTCACGTTATTTTGGTCCTTTTCCCAATGCTACAATTCTTGATAGTGTCTTGGATTTGATTCAAAAAGAGTTCCCAATTAGAAGATGTCGAAATATTAAATCTCATAAGAGTCCTTGCCTCTATTATCATCTAGGTCTTTGCGCAGCACCTTGTGCTGGTTATATCACGAAAGATGAATATTCTAATATTATAGATGAGATTTCGCTAATCCTCGAAGGGAATTTGGAAAAAATAAAGCAGATGTTGAAGTCGAAGATGGAAGAGTTCTCAAAGGTGTTGAAGTTCGAGGAGGCTGCGAGGTATAGGGATTTTCTTGCTGGCGTTGGGGCTTTATTTGAGAAACAGGGGGTGGAGGTCTCAAGCGGAGAGACTAAGGATTATGTTGCTTTGTCTCGAGAGGGATCTCATTTAAGTTTTGCTGTCTTTCAGATATATGAAGGGAGGCTTTGCGGTCGGGATATTATTCAGTTAGAGTCTTATTCGAGTGATGATGATGCTTTTTTGCAGTTCATGATGCAGTACTATCCGAAGTATCATCAACCTCCTTCGAGGATTTTTGTTGAATCTGCTGATTCGTTGGATTTGTTGAATAAGTTTTTTAAGGAGACTTTTGATTCTGAGATAGAGTTGCTAGTCCCTGAGAGTAAGCGGGATCTATCGGTCCTCAAGATGGCTAGAGAAAATTCAAAATTCGATTTAAATAAGCGGCTCAGGCGTGTGGGGCTTTCGAGTAGTTTGGAGATATTGAAACAGGCCTTGAAACTTAGCGTTCTGCCTTCGCATATTGAGGGGTTTGATATCTCTCATTTTGGTGGAAAATTTACAATTGCCTCGTTAGTCTATTTTAAGAATGGGGTGCCTGACAAATCAGAGTATCGATATTTCAAGATAAAGTCTGTGGGTGATGAGATTGATGATTATCAATCAATCCGAGAGGCTGTTGCAAGGCGGTATCGGAGAGTTTTGAATGAGGGGAAGCATTTTCCTGATTTAATTGTTATCGACGGGGGACTAGGCCAGGTCTCGGCAGCAAAGCAGATACTTGAGGCTTTGGGCTGTGAGGATTTTAATATTGTTGGGCTTGCGAAGCGGGAGGATCTAGTCATTTTTCCAGATGGAAAAAGTTTGAAATTGGAGAGCGGCAATGAGGGACTTCGTCTTCTGCAACATGTAAGAGACGAGACTCATCGCTTTGCTACGAATTTGAACAAGGATTTGCGAAATTCAGAGCTGAGGTTCTCACTTTTGGAGAAGGTTCCAGGTGTGGGGGCTGCCTATAGCAAGGTCATCATGGAGAAAATCTCTTCAGTCGAAGAGTTGAAGTTTATGTCGGCGGAGGAGTTGTCTGAGTTGACGAAGGTGCCGATTCGTGTTTGTCGTGGGATAGTTGAATTTTTTAATAGAGTTGATTGAAGTCGTGGAGGATGAAGGGCTTTTTTTCTGTGATTGAGAAGATTAGAAGTTGTGCAGCTGTGTTGTGTATGTCTTGGGGATTTGTTCGCACAATTATCTCAAAGTTGTGGATGTCGTTTATGATTTTTTCAACATCTTTAATTTTGAAATTAGAGCAGGCTGTTTTGTAGGTCTTTTGTTGCTTTTGGGCAATTATCCCCATTTTCTTCATCGATGTCTGGTCTGGGATAGAGTTGCGCATCTCAATTACTAGTTGATGGAGTCTTCTGAACTGGAAGAGAAGGCCTCCGCAGAGTAGGATGAAGTGGGTATTTCCCGAGGAGATTATCTTGTCGAGGATTTCTAGAGAGACTATGGTATCTTTTTCTACAAGTCTCTCAAACAGAGAGAACGCGTTCTCTTCCTTGCTGTGGTACAAGAATTCTTCGACCATCTTGTTGTCTATTGTGGTTTCTTTTGCGTAGAAAAGTGAAAGGTTCTGGCAATTTGATTTGATATCTTCGGTATTGTTCTCGACTAGCTCGAGGATGAGATCTATTGCTTCGTTATTTATTGTTTGTTGTTGTTTCTTGAAAAATCCAATTATCCAAGATCTTTTATCTGATTCGAAGAGTTCCCAAAATATGATCTTGTTCTCTTTTACTACTAATTTTTCGATACTCTTGCTAATCTTTGCCGCAGAGGTCTGGTCAGACATGAAGACTATAAATGTGTCAGGGGTTGTCTCTGGGATGTTAGTCCCGAGAATCTTTGCATCAGTAGCGTTGATGGTGTCTGCTTCGTTTATTAGGATTATTTTTGAGCTAGCGAAGAGGGAAGAGCTTTGGATTTCAGTTAGAATTTTCTCTATGTCATCTTCAAATGGGTAAAATTTGAAGACTTCTGGCTTCTCTCCGGTTGTCTTGCTTATTTTTGTGAAAAGAGTCTTGAGAAAATCTTTTTTTTTGCCTTTTTCTGGTCCAAGTAGTAGGTATATGTTCTTGTTGCTCATCAATATTCCCTTATTATTAGTTTTAATTTCCCTAATATTTCAACATTTCGTGTGTACATTGGAGGTATACTCTTGTTCTCTGCCTTTAGCTTGATTCTGTTCTGTTCAAGATAGTATCTTTTGAGTGTGATAGCTTCTTCGTTGACTAGGGCAGCTATAATCTCACCATTGTTGGCTGTCTTGCATTTTTGGATAATTGCTATGTCATCCTCGAGAATTCCAGCATCAATCATGCTTTCTCCTCGGACATTCAGTCCAAAGTATTCAAAGTTTGCGGATAATCTATCTTCTGATATCTCTATAAAGTCTTCGAAGACCTCTTCCGTAAAGATTGGTGTTCCAGCAGCGATTGTTCCTAGGATGGGAATCTTGCGGCTATTGGATTTTGGGATAAACTCCTCATCTAGCACTTCTATTGTTCTCGCTGTGTTTTGAGAAATCCGAATTTTCCCTTTTTTTTCGATTGCCTTTAGATGATCTTGTATTGCCTTTGTCGATATTTCAAAGGTCTCTGCCATCTCTTTTCGCGACGGGAAGTAGTTGTAATGAGTCTTGTAATCTTTTATGTAGTTGAGGATTGCCTGTTGCTTTTCTGTAAGATCTCTCAAAAAAAACTCCTTAGTCGATTTTAATATTATGTTCTTTGATTAGGGCTTTTAGTTCTTGTTCATTTATCTGTAAAAATTCTGCCGCATCTTTCAGTGTAGAGTTAGCTTCTAGCGCATTCTTGATACATTGTTTCTCGAAGTCGAGTTTCATCTTTTCTAGAGATGAGTTTGTGCCTTTATTTGTAGTGGTATTCTCTTCTGCATCAAGGGTCTCGTTTGCATTCTTGAGCACGGTGGAGATCTTTTCAAGTGTCAGGGGCTTCTCGAGGAAGTCGTATGCGCCGTATTCTACTGCTTTTACAGCTAGATCTATGTTAGCGTGACCACTAATCATTATAATTGGCTTCTCAAAGTTGTTGCGAGTCTTGAAAATTTTCAATATTTCCATTCCACTCATCTTTGGCAACCAGATATCCAAGAATATTATGTCAAAATCTATATCCCGCACTAGTTCAAAGGCTTTTTCTTCTGTCATTGCGGTATATGTCTCAAATCCTTCATCTGTCAATATCTCTTTCATAATCTCACAGATACTCTGTTCATCGTCGATTATTAAAATTTTTCTCATGTTATCTCCTGTTGTTCTTGGCAGTCGGTAGGTCTATAAAAAAAGTTGTACCAACTCCTGTCTCTGAATTAAAGTAGATTCTTCCATTGTGTGTGAAGATTATTCGCTCTGCTATTGCAAGGCCAAGTCCTGTCCCATTCTTCTTGGTTGTCTCATATGGGGTAAAAAGTTTGCTTTTTATCTCTTCTGAAATTCCAGGACCATCATCTTCGATTGTTAGTCTACAATAAAAATTATCTTTTTTACTTATTAGTGATGTTCTTATTACTATATTACCATTTTTCTCAAAAGCTTCAATGCTGTTTTTTATCAAATTTGAGATTACCTGTCTAATTTGGTTCTTGTCAGCAAATACTTGTATGTTGTGTTTGAGTTCGGTTGTGTTGAACTCGACTTGCTTTTCCGGGGTGTTTTTATAAATTGATATTACCTCTTCGATTATTTTCGATAGCGAGACATTCTCTTTTTGAGGTTTTGGGAGGCGTGAAAAATTTCTGAACTCATTTAGCATTGTCTGGATATTCTCTGCTTCCTTGATGATTGCGGAGGTGCTTGTTTCAATTAGGGGGTAGAGTTCTTCTGTGTCGAGTGTTCGAAAACGCTTTTGCAGTCGTTGGGCTGAGAGTATTATCGGTGTCAGCGGATTGTTTATCTCGTGAGCAAGTCTCCGTGCAATATCCTGCCAAGCTGACAATTTATCTGTATGGGCGCTGGATGATCTGTTTTTCTGGAGTTCAGAGGCCATCTTGTTGATGGAGTTTGACAGATTGTAGAGGCTGTCTTTTCTGCTTGTCATGATTCTGATATCTAGATTCCCTTCTGCGACTTCGTTTAGGGCATTTTCTATTCTCATTAGGGGTGAGAGTATTACGTTTGAAAAAATTACACTCATGATTGCGATAATGATTGCGATTGGGAAGATGAATGATATCAGTGCTAGGGTTAGGTTGCGCTGCATAGTTGCTTTTGCGTAGAATATTGGTTTGAACCGTTTTCTTGTCTCTCTAATTTTTGAAGACATCTTGATATATTCGTAGATTACAGTGGAGTAGATTATCTCATAGGTTTGGTCGTCTACTGTGATTGTTATGGCCTCGCTGAGGATTGCATTTGAGTCATTATCTGTTCGTATCTTTGTTAGAGATGGAGTTTCGGTACTTGCAATCTTTGCTGTCGGATCTCCAAAAAAAAGAGTTGTCTGCCCATCTTGATCTATCACCTGGATAGAGTCTATCTCTGAGTTTGTTTTTTTAATCTCATTCCAAGCTTGTTCCTTGAGGATTATTACCTCCTCTGCTTTTTTCTCTGCGAAGGAGGATTCGATAAATTGTATTAGATTGTTGCTTTTCTCTTTTAGTTTTTCTATTGCTATGTCTTCACTATAGTTTAGAGCATCATCTATATCTTGGGGTAGCCAGGATTTAAGTGATGTCTGAATGAAGATGTAGGCTATTACTGTCTGTGGAATCGATGCAAGGATTGCAGTCACTGCGAATGCTGTTATTAGCTTTGCTCGAAGATTTGATTTGGATTGGACATGTCGTAGATTCCTAAAAAAAACTATGAGAACTATTGCAGTTACAATTACTGCTCCTGAGATTATTACATAGGTAAAAGGTCTTAGAAATGAGTAAGATTTTCCAACAGAGATGTCCTGAATTATCCTCCAAAATAGAATAACTGCCACTGGGATGAATATAAAGTATGTTATGAGTAGTGAGACTAGGCCTTTTTCTGTAGGTGCCTTAATTTTAAACATTACTCCTCGAATCTGTTATCAAATAGTGAGAATATTTCCTCTGCAGCTTCTTGTTCATCTTCTCCATCGATGGATATTGTTATTTTTGACTTGTAGGAAGCGCCAAGTGTAAGGATTCCCATAATTGATTTGGCATTTATTTTGTTCCCATCTTTTTCTATGAAAATATTTGATTTAAATTTATTTGCGATTTCAACAATCTTTGTTGCTGGTCGTGCATGTATTCCTGCTCTGTTTAATATTTCAGATTCTTTCTCAATCATTTGTTCGTCCTATTGTTAAAATTTATCTCTATTTTGAAAATATACATTACGTGCGTTCTCATTTTCAAGCCAGTTAAGTATATTTTCGTTAAATTCTTTTGCTGAGTAGTATCCCATCTTCTTTAATCGCTCGTTCATTGCAGCAGTTTCTACAATGATTGGGATATTTCGCCCTGGTTTGACAGGTATTTCGAGGGATGGGATTGGTATCCCTAGAATTTTCTCTGTATTGACCTCTCCGCCGAACCGGTCATAGTTCTTTTCTGAATCCCACTCTTTGAGATGGACAATCAATTGAACCTGTTTCTTGTCTCGGATTGCACCAACTCCGAAAAGATGGTTGATATTTATAATTCCAAGTCCTCGTATCTCCATGTGATGGCCAGTTAGCTCATTAACTCCCTTGCCCATGACAAAGCTCCCATCTACACATCTTAACTCAACTGCGTCATCTGCTATTAATCTGTGACCTCGTTCAATTAGTTCAAGAGCGGTTTCACTTTTGCCCACACCTGAATCTCCCATTATCAAGATTCCTATTCCATATACCTCTACAAGCGTTCCGTGCTTGACCTCTCGAGGAGCAAAGATATCTCCAAGGACTCTCATTAGTCTGATGATAAAATCCGAAGAGTCGAAATTCGTTTTGAGTATTGGAACATTGTGTTTTTCAGCTATTTCAATGAAGATTTTATCCGGCTCAATATTCGATGTTACGATACAACAAGGAATTTCAAATGAAAAGAAGTCGTCGAGATTCTTCGTATTGCCTTCGGAGATTAGCTTTTCTACATATGCGTATTCACCCTTTCCAAATATTTGTATTCGTTCATAGGCAAAATTTTCAAGAAAGCCTGTTAGGGGTAGACCTGGTCTGTTTATGTTCGGGACAGAGATCTTTCTGTTCAGGCCTTTTCTTCCGCAGGTGCAATTTAACTTAAGATCATCTTTGTCTTTCAAGTCCAAATCTAATAAATGTAGAATTGTAAATGCTTCCATCTATTACTCCTATTTTGAAATGATATAGAATACTTTATTATATAGTTAAATTAAAAAAAGGGCAAAGACTAATCTTTGCCCTTTTTCATTTTATTGTTGATGTGATGCAGATATCTTTTTATCTTTCTCTTTTTTAATCTTTAAAACAGTCTTGTCGATCATTTTTTCGATTGCTTCGTATAGATTTTCTGCATCTACTTTGATGTTGCACCTAGCGCCCCATTTAAGGTGTGTATTTGATTCTGCAATGTAACCAGTCTTTGTATGGGTATATGTTAGCTCAACATCGATTACATCATTTTCTGCGAAATCAAGTTTTTTGATCTTTTTATCAGTGAAATCTCGTGTTGCTTCACTAATGTCGTAGTGAACTCCTTTTAGTACAATATCCATAGCTGCCTCCTTGTTCGATAACTAGATCAGATCTCTTGCATATATTTAGAGACTGTTCTTCTAGCTATCTTTATACCTTTTTTATTTAAGCTATCTGTCACCATCTGTGCAGATAGTTTTTTTTCTCCGTTGTATTTTGTTACAAACTCTTTTATCTCTTCGATTATTCTAATTTTAGAGAGGTCGTCATCTTCGGTGCCAATCTTTGATGCAGTAAAAAATGTGGATAAGCCTACCATTTTTTCATCAATCTTTACATATTTTTCTTTTACAGCACGTGAAATTGTAGATTCATCAAACCCGACTGCCTGGGCAAGTTCTTTTTGTGTCATTGGTTTAAGAAACTTTTTTCCTTTAATAAAGAAATCGTGTTGTTTTTCAATTATATAAGTTAGAATTTTTTCTATAGTTTGTTGTCTTTGGGATAGTGCATCGATAAAATTACTACCGTCGCTGACAAGTGTCTTAGTTACAGTTGCCTCTGCTGAGTTGTTTTCGGCTATTTTTCTATAAGATTCGTTTATTCCTATGCTTGGAATCCAATTGTTATTGATACTCATATTTATCGATTCCCCAGTAGTTGTAATATATGCCTCAGGTATTATTAATGTCTGCTTATTATTGAATTGGCTTCCTGGAAAAGGGTTGAGCTTCTGTATTATTTCAATAGCCTCTTGTATTTCTTCCTCGCTAAGCTTTGTCTCTTTTTGTATCTTGTTTATGTTTTTCTTTGCAATATCTTGCAGATAGTGCTCTATCAAAGTGAATACGGAATCAGGTGTATTGGGTTTAGTATTTGCTTGTACTAGCAGGCTTTCTGTGTAGTCTCGTGTGCAAGTTCCTACAGGATCAAGGTATTGTATAGCTGTCATAACCTTTTCTATTATTTCCTCTTTAAAATCGAAGGTCTCAAAAAGCTTGCTTAGCTCTATTTTCAAAAATCCATTCTTATCAAGTGCTGATATTAGTATCTCTGCAATCTCTATCTCATCTCCTGCGAGATTTGTATTCGGAAGCTGCGCAAGCAGGTGTTCTTCAAGGCTCTCTTCAAGAGTTTGGGCTTGAATAAATTCTTGGTGGCTATTAGATTTTTCTTTGTAGAAATCGTTATTGTTTATCAGAGCAAATAGATCTTGATTCTCATATACTTCGAGCGCTGGATTTTCTTCGATTTCTTTTTCTATTGTATTGATTATATCATTGCTTGAGAGGGCGAGAATAGAAAGGCTTCTCTGCTGCACGAGGGACATCCGCTGAATTTGTTTCTGAGTCTGAGCTTGTGTTGTGCGTTGATTCATACTTATATTATTTCCCACAATACTTCCCTTTATTAAATAATACTCATCAATCCGACAATTTGTCAAATATTTAATTCTTTTATTTAAAAAAGTTGGTGATATCTCAAATAATGGATATTTTTGCCTTAGGGTTGTCAAAAGTTGAAAATAAAAACGAAAATATTTAGAGGGTATTCATTCTACATTGAAAAATCTTTTCCAAGATATATCTCTCTAGCAAGATCGTTGTTTACAAGCTCTGCCGGTGTTCCTGATACAAGAATATCTCCAAGATTTATTATGTAGAGACGGTCTGTTATGTCGAGGGTATCTCTTGCATTGTGGTCAGTGATAAGAATCCCGATGTTCTTAGATGCTAAATCCTTGATAATCCCTTTGATCTCAGAAATCGCTATTGGGTCAATTCCGGCGAATGGCTCATCTAGCAACAGGAACTTGGGGTTAATTGCAAGAGATCGCGCAATCTCTGTTCTTCTTCTCTCTCCGCCTGAGAGCTTGTAGGCCTTTCTGTTCGTGATCTCAGTAATATTTAGCTCTTCAAGAAGAAATTCAAGCTCTCGCTTTCTTTCAATCTTGTTAAGATCTTTCCGCGTCTCAAGAATTGCCCAGATGTTATCTCTTACAGTAAGGTTCCTGAAGACAGATGGCTCCTGAGGCAGATACGCAATCCCCTTTCTTGCTCGCTTGTACATGGGGAATTTTGTGATATTGTCATCTTCAAAATAGATACTTCCTTGTGTTGGGTCGATAAAACCTACTATCATGTAAAATATTGTTGTCTTTCCAGCACCATTAGGCCCGAGTAGTCCAACAATCTCTCCTGTCTTCATCTCAAAGGAGACATCTTTCACTGCTATTTTACTTTTATATCTTTTTCTTAGGTTTTCAACTCTTAGTACTCTAGTTTCTTCGTTATTCAATCTTTACTCCTCTTCCGAGCCAGAGACCTTAGCGGAGGCCTTGCCTTCAAGTCTTATTTCATCTGTCTCTGTGTTTAGGATTATTCGCTTAGCGCGGTATTCATCATTTCCTTTTTTTACAAATGGGGAACCAGTTAGTTCTAGCTCCTTAGTCTCTCTGTTGAATCTTGCAAATTCACTTCGACATATTATGTCATCTTTTATAATTCTAACTCCGATTTGTATTATTGTGATATCTGCTTCGCCATCATCTTGTAGATAATTTCCTCTAACAATTAGGTTGTTCTCCTTGTCTATCATTTCTACAAAACCAACAATGGTACTTATGTTTTTTTTTCTGTCAAAGTTTAGCTGATTGCACTTTATAAAAAGTCCTTTATCCCTGTTTGTGACAGTTATGTTGTTCTTACACTCGGCATATTCGAATTTTTGCCCAGTTATTTCAATTATATCGGCTTTAATTTCCGTAGAACCTGAAATAATTCTGGCATTTCCTCTTAGTGTGGTCTTCTCTTGTCCCTCTTTCAGGTTGATGCTTGTAGAATCTCCAGAAAATTCGAACTTCTCTTTCTCCGTCTCTTCTTCCTCTTTCGTTGGAGCCTCTTGAGAGATTAGAGTTATAGATAAAAATATTAGAAATACTGCCCATAGGCTTTTTTTTGCAAGATTATTCATCGGAATCTCCTTTTTCAGCTACTATGATGCCTTCTACTCCGTTTGAGAAGTCTACAACCTTTTCGTTTAAATCAGCCTTAAAGCCTCGTCCAGATATGATTGTTCCATCATCTTTTTTTACTACTACTAAATCTTGGTCTTTGTAAGGTCTTAAATTATCATTTCTATTAGAGGTTAGCCATTTTTTTTCATTTTCCCAGTTAAGATATTCAGCTTCAATAGAGGTCTCCTCTTCTCGCGCATAGATTGATATATTATCAAAAAGCTCTGCATTGTTGCTCTTTGTTTGAACCTTTGCGGTATCAGCCTGCCCTTCGGCGGAAACTTTTCCATCTTTGTCATACTGCTTGAAGATAATCTTATGTACTTCTGAGTAATTTCTCTCATCATATGTCATTGCTTTTTCCACCTCAGCAGTGTAAAAGACTCTTCCTTTCTTGACTGAAGTAATCTTTGCATTGACTAATACTGTTTTTGGTACATCAACTGAAGACTCTTCTTGCTCTTTGACTTCTTCAAGCGAACATGAGGTAATTATTATTGTTAGAAAAAAGAAAAAAAATCTTTTCATACTATGATTATTCTAGATGCCTTTTCAAATGTCAATTGCTTATCTTATCAATTAAATCATAAAAATTAGGAAATGTCACTGAGGCAGCTTCTGCATTTAAAATTTTGATTGGACCTTCTGCTCCGAGTGCTGCTATCGCAGCTGACATTGCTAGCCGGTGATCATCAAGGCTGTCTATAGTGCAACTAGAAAATGTTCCTCCTATTATTTCTAATCCATCGCGATGTTCTGTAATCTCGATTCCTGCCTGTTTGAGAATTTGCGCGCAGGCCTTTATTCTGTCTGTCTCTTTGAATCTAGCATGCTCGACATTGTAGATTCTTGTTCTCCCTGAGGAAAATGCTGCTGTGATTGCAAGGGCTGGAAGAGCATCTGGCATTGTGTTGAGGTCAATTGATATTCCATTTACAGTGCAGTCTTGAGCTGATACAGTCACGCTAGTATCTTTCCATTCTATCCTTGCTCCCATCTCTGCTAGGATTGAGAGAACCTCTTTGTCTCCTTGAGAGTCGTTTCTGTCTAGGTTCTCAATTGTGAGTGTTGATCTGGTAATTACTGGGGCACAGAAAAAGAAGGTTGCAGAGGAGAAGTCTCCGCAGATTGTCTCTTCGAAATTGTGAAAGATTGCACCACCTTCAATCTCAAAATTATAATAACCTTCATAGGCTTTTATCTCAGCTTCCTGCTTCTCAAGCCAGTTTAGTGTCATTGTGACATATGGTTGTTCGTTTAGCAGAGGTACCTCAATCGTTGTCTTCTCATCTGCAAGCGAAGCAGCAATCAATAGCCCTGAAAGAAATTGGCTTGTCTTGCACTCCATCCTTGTCTTTCCCCCTTTGAAGGGCCCTTGTATTGTATATGGTGCATTGTTTGCGTTGTTGCGGATTACCGTAACCCCTAGATCTTCAAGCGAAGCTAGAAGTGTCTCGGCAGTTCGATTCTGTATCTGTTTGTCGCCTGTAAAGTTGGTCTTTCCTCTTCTTAGCCCTGCTACTGCAGTGGCAAGGTAGAGGGTTGTTCCAGAATTTCCAACATCTATGGAAATCTCATCTTTACTCTGTTTGAATTGGTTAATATCAAGACCTTCTACGATAATCTTTTCATCTTCAGCTACGATTTTTGCTCCAAAAGCCTTGCAAGCTTCAATACAAGAGAGAGTATCTAGCGAGTAGAGCGGGTTCTTTATTATGGATTTACCTTCAGCAAGAGTTGCAATTAGTAGTGCTCGAATTGTGTGAGACTTCGAACCTGGTATTGATACTGTTCCTGAGATCTTAGTCGGGGTTATTGTCTTTTCCATTTATACCTCTGATGAAGTCCTATTATATCTTAATATAAATAAAAAATAAAGAAAGATTCACAATTTACTATACTCTTCTTGTTGGATCTCTTTGAATCCTAAGTTGTGGGGGGTTACTCTTCATCTGATGCAACAAGCAATTCTTCAATTTTAGATATAATCGTGGCTTTATCTGCAGGTTTTGTTATTATTTTCACATTTTTGCTTGGGAAAGAGGAAAAAATACTCTCTTGGACAGATTTCATCTCTGCGGCAGCTGATAAAAATATAATCTTAAGCTCTGGGTTTATCTTAAAAATTTCCTTTGCAGCCTCTATCCCATTCATCTTCGGCATAGTGTAATCCATTAAGATAATTTTTGGATCTATCTGTTTGTATAAGTGGACAGCTTCGACACCATTCCTAGCATTGCCGCAAATATTATACCCCTCTTCGGTCAGGAATTTGGATAGGTAGTAGTGAACATAGAGCGAATCGTCAGTCAGCATAATCTTCACACCATCCTTGTTCAGTTTTTTTAGTTTATCAATACGAATTTCCAGATCTGTCGGGAATTTTGTTGCCTTTTCTTTGCGAAGAATAGCCAAGAGTCTAGTGAAAATTTCTGTCTCAATATTAGGCAGTGGCTCTTCTTCATTTAGTAACATCACAGTCTTAATGGATTCTGCTTTGTTCTCTATATCTTGAATTGGAATGTTGAACCACGAGGAGAGCAGTATATAAGGGGTTTCTAGTTTCCTTGCATCAAAGACAGGAAGTGTTATCTCCACGCTTGTCCCTTTGTCTTTGTTATCGAAGATATTGATTGTTCCACCCTCTTTTTCTACAAGGTTCTTAGTTATCCAGAGCCCTCTTCCACTTCCTTCGCTTGAGATATGTTGCGGGAGTCTGTAGAATTTTTCCAGAACTCTAGCCTTCATCTCATCTGGGATTCCCATTCCTCTATCTTCGATTAGAAAAGTAATGTAGTTGTCTTTGTAAAAGTATGTCAAATCTATCTTCTCACTCTTCGCCGAGTATTTTAGCCCGTTTTCTAGGATATTTCCTATTGTGTTCTTGAAGAGAGCAGTTACCTCTATGTAAAAATCTCGATCTTTCGGTAGGTTTAGATTGATTCTGCTATGGGTTGTGACATAATCTCGAAGATCTCCGATTCTAATTGATTCTATCATCTCTTTTATTGAGAGAATTCTTTTTTCAGTCTTGAGTATTCCAGCTGTCTCCGTAGTCATCTCAAAAAGTTCATCGATATTTGCCTTTAGTTTCTTGTATTCTGGTTTTTCCTTCATCTCTTCAAGTATCATATAGAGATTAGAGAATATGTTTCTTGTGTCATGGGAAAGGATCTCAAGGCTTGTCTCAAGCATCTTGTTGATTAGTGAGATCTCCTCATCTTTTTGTATCAACTCTTTGTTCTGCTTTGTTAATGCTACTGTCCGTTCAGAGACTTTAGTCTCAAGTCTTGAGTTTATCTCCTGAAGCTTCTCTTCTGTCGTCTTCTTTTCTCTGTGGATTGCAATTATCTTAACAACATCATCCATTATTTCTATTATTGCATCGGTTAGGATAGTCTCCTTAGGCGAAGGGTTACAATTATCTAGTGTGAACCAACCAATCTCCTGGTTATTTATTGTTAATGGGAATAATGCTAGAGATTTCAGGTTTTCTTTTTTTGCAAATTCTGTAATAATAGGAGTTAGCACTTCTCTCTCTTCAAGCGGGATAGCTTTAATTGCTTTTTCAAGAGTCACTTCGTGAAAGTACATTAACTTGAGGTATTGTACAACCTCGTCTGGGATTTTGGTTCCTTTTGTTGGATGAATATCTGTATCAAGCCACTCTTGAGTACAGGTTAGATCCTTGTCGATGAATTGAAGATAGCAGACACGGGAAGGTTTAAGTTCTTCGCCGATAGTGTTCAGAATATTTTGTATTAGGGTAAAATCGTCAAGCTCAAGTTGTGAGGCTATTTCCCAAATCTTTTTATGCAGTTTTAACATTGTGTTTTCATAATTGTTTGGCATAAATACTCCTAATACTAAAATTATAAGATAGAATTTTTGTTCTTCAAAACAAAAAAAGGTTTTGTAAGGGGTTTTTTATGATAATTCAATGGTTTCCTGGGCATATGCATAAGACTGGGAAGATTTTAAGGGAAGAAATTTCAAAGGTAGATGTTATTGTTGAGATTTTGGATGCAAGAATCCCTGGTTCAAGCCTCAATCCAGTGATTGAGAAGATTGCTGAGAATAGGCGAGTCTTGTATCTTCTGAATAAGGCTGATCTTGCAGACTCTGAGGGGATTGATATCTGGTTAGGGTTCTTTAGGAAGTTTGGAAAAAATGTCTTGGCAGTTGATGCAAGAGATATTAACTCTGTCAAAAAGATTGTAGCAAAGATAAAAGAGGTCTCCGGAATTGACACAGACACTCAGGTACTAGGCGAGAGGCGGAAGCGTGTGCGTGCAATGATAACAGGTGTTCCAAATGTTGGAAAAAGTACATTGATAAATACCCTTGCTGGTTCAAACAAGGCAGCTACAGGTAATCGCCCAGCTGTCACAAAGTCTGTTCAGAAAATTCGTACACCATATGATATAGATTTGATTGATACACCTGGAATTTTGTGGCCAAAGTTTGAGAATCAGAGAGTCGGCTTTAGGTTGGCTGTACTTGGCTCAATCCGTGATGAAATTCTTGATATATTTGAGATTGTTATGAGCTTGTGCGATGTAATTCGCCGACATTATCAGCCTCAGTTCCTAAAGCGATTTGGGGCTGATGAGTATCCAGAGGAGAATATCGATGTTATAGCCTTAGTCGGGCTTAGACGTGGGTGCAAGGTAAAGGGTGGCGATGTTGATTATCAAAAGGCAGCAGGATTACTGTTGCGTGATGTTCGAGATGGCAAGCTTGGCCCAATCTGCCTAGAATTTCCTGATGATGTCTTTAAAGATTCTGACTCTTTCGAGTTGCTAGAGAAAAAAGGCGAAGAGGATTTTCTTGATGAGTAATCCCTTTTTCTCTGTCATAATTCCTGTCTATAATCGTGAAAATCTGATAGATTCAGCGATAGAGTCAGTCTTGCGACAGAGTTTTAGCGATTATGAGCTGATTGTTGTAGATGATGGCTCAACAGATAGAAGCCTGTATCACGTGGGGAAGAGTGCGGACAAGCTTTTGAGACTTGAACACTCAGGTATGGCTGGGCTTGTACGCAACAGGGGGGCAGAGCTTGCTTCTGGGAAATTTCTAGCCTTTCTTGATTCTGATGATCTGTGGCTTGAGGATAAGCTTGCCTTGCAGTATGAGTTGTTACAGAAGAATAAGGGCTTGAAGTTGGTTCATACCCGTGAGATTTGGATTCGTAATGGGCGAGAGATTAGCCAGAAGTCGCAGAAGCACAAGCGGGAGGGTGATATCTTTGAAGATGCCTTGTGGAAGTGTATAATTGGCCCCTCGACTACAGTTATAGATCGAGAGGTCTTTCTTCGTCTCGGGGGGTTCCGTGAAGATCTTGAGGTTGCTGAGGATTATGAGTTGTGGCTTAGGTATTGCAGTGACTATGAGGTTGGTTATATTGATACACCTTGCACTGTCAAGCAGGCTGGTGAGTGGGATCAACTCTCCGCAAAGTATGAGATGATTGAGAATTTTAGGATAGATGCACTTTTTTCCTTGGTAAAAAGCAATTATTTCAATATAGAAAGGCAGCAACTTGCAAAGAAGGTCTTGATTAAGAAGCTGGAAATATATTTAAATGGATGTCTAAAAAGGAATAAAAACGAGGAAGCAGCTGAGATTGCTTCTAAGATAAAAGAATTGACGTGAGGTTTGTTATGAAGAAGAGAATTTTTCTATTTATTACTATTATTTTGTTGGTTGTTGGTTGTGAAAAGGGTAGTATGCTTGTTGAGCTTAATCCGCTTGGGTCTGAGAATTTTTTACAGCCAAGGATTGAGCTAAATTGTAGTGCTGCTTGTGTTATCGATGTGAAGACAGGGAGAATTTTGTTTGAGAAAAATTCAAGTCAGAGGATCCCACCTGCCTCGATGACGAAGATAATGACAACTAGGATAATTCTGAAAGAGGTAGAAAAAGGAAAAATTTCATTGTCAGATAAGATTCGGGTCTCACGAAATGCAGATTATAGATCTCTTCCACGGGACTCATCCTTGATGTTTCTTGAAGAGGGACAGGTTCTGACATATTCAGAACTTCTCAAGGGGCTTGCGGTTGCTTCTGGAAACGATGGGGCAGTAGCTGCAGCAGAGAATTTATTTGGTAGTATGGAGCTTTTTATTGCGGAGATGAATAGCGAAGCAAAGAGGTTAGGGCTTGAAAATACGCATTTTGTTGAGCCATCTGGCTATAGCGATTCAAATTACACGACAGCAAAGGATTTTGCACGATTGTCGTGGTTCTTTGTGAAGGATTTTCCCGGTGACATAAAAGAGTATTTTGCTCTTAGGTCGTTTGCCTATCCAAAATCACACAACGGCTCTTCGTCTATTGGCACAATTGAGCAAAATAATTACAATGAGTTGCTTTTGACAAATTTCCAGGGGGTCACAGGGCTTAAGACTGGGTATATTGACGCATCTGGCCACAATCTAGCTTTTTCCGTATCAAGAGATGGCTTTGACATTGTTGGTGTTGTGATGGGTTGTAGATCCTATGATTCAAATTATAGAAATGGATCTCTTGTTCGTGCTGTGGATGCAGCTACACTAGCAACTTATATCTATTCGACATATAATCTAATAGATTTGTCTAAGTTGTACCAGATGAAGGTTAAAGAGACAAAGGATGCTATCTTTTATGCACAAGCTTCTGAGCCTTTGAATATTTGTCTCTCATTTGTTGAGGCTTCTAAGTTGTCGGTTAAGTTTGAAGGGAAAAAAGCTGGAGTAAAGACAGCAGGGGAATTTGTTTTTTTTCTTGGAGAAAAAGAGCTTGCTCGTGAGGTTGTCGTTATCGAGCGAAGGGATAGATAGTCTTTTGCAGCGCTCATAGAAAAGTTGACTGTTAAGACAAGAAATGTTAGTATTAATTAAAGGTTGAAAATGGATTTAAAAGAGATAATTAGTAGTCTTGATGGTAAGGCAGTTTCTTTGGGGCATGGAGAGTCTGTAGAATATGGATTCTCTTCGGATTTGATGAGTGATGTGCTTACTTTGAGTCATGATAAAGTTGTGCTACTGACAGGGTTAGCTACTATGCAGGCAGTTCGAACAGCTGATATGGCGGGTATCTCTTGTATTGTGTTAGTTCGAAACAAGAAGGCGAGTGAGTTGATGATTGATGTAGCTACAGAGTTTGGAATTTCGATTATTGAGACGCCATTTTCTCTGTTCAGGGCATCTGCTATTCTTTGTGAGAGAGGCTTGAAGCCGTGTTTTTAAAAATCTTAAATATTTCTGGATAGGTGAAAAATGAATAAATATCATAAAGATACATTTGATAGGATTCCTGAAGAGAAGAGGGAGAAAATCTTATCAGTCGCGGTGAAAGAGTTTGCTAACAAGGGTTACAATAATGCAAATATCAACACTATCGCAGCCTTAGCTGGGGTGAGTGTTGGCTCTTTGTATAAATATTTCAATACAAAAGAGGATTTTTTTCTTACAGTTGTAAATATTGGAGTTGCATTGCTAGATTCTACACTTCAGAGTATCGTCTCATCTGATGAGGGCTTTTTCTCAAAGGTTGAGCAGATTCTTCGTATTATTCAAGAACACTCCCGAAAGGATTCAGATATAATCAAACTTTATAACGAGATGACTTCCGAGGGTAACTCTGAGTTGGTCAAGAAGCTCTCGCTAGAGATGGAGAGTATCTCGTCTAAATATTATACCGGGTTAGTTGCCCAGGCTCAAAAAGATGGTATTGTAAAATCTAAGGTTGAGGCTAGGTTCCTAGCATTCTGTTTAGACAATATCTTTTTGACTCTTCAGTTTTCATACGGAACCGAGTATTACAAAGAGCGAATGAGAGTCTACCTTGGCGATGATATCTTTGAGCATGATGAAGAGCTAGTTCAAAGTGTGTTGGATTTCTTGCGTAAGGGTTTGTCTTAGGCTCTTCATTAAGTCGTCAAAAGAGTAATTTTTTCACTATAAATTAAATAAAATAGAAATTAAAACTTGCGAAATAGCGGATTTATGATATTATTTATTGTGAGTGAGTAATCACTCACTTTTTAATTTTTTAGGGGGACTTATGTCTGAAGGAAATTATGTAATAGCATATGATATTGGTACTACTGGGAATAAGACGTGTTTGTTCAATATAGCAGATAAGATTCGTTTGGTAGCTAGTTGCTTGGTGGAGTATCCTTTGACGATTACTGAAGGCGGTAAGGCAGAGCAGAGTCCTGCAGATTGGTGGGCTTCGATGTGCAAGGGAACTGCGGAGGTTCTTGAAGAAGCAAATATCACAGCAGAGCAGATAAACGGGATTTCGTTTTGTTCGCAGATGCAGGGATTAGTTTTGATTGATAAAGAGGGGAATGCATTGCGTCCGGCAATGAGTTATATGGACCAGCGTGCGGTTTCTCAGTATCAGAGAGGATTCATTAAAGGATTGTTGAAAGTATCTGGATTCAATATGTGGAAGGTTCTTCTCTCTTTACATATCACTGGTGGTGGTTCTGCAAGTGTGAAAGATCCGATGTGGAAATATCTCTGGGTAAAGGAGAATGAACCTGAGATCTTCTCAAAGGTTTATAAGTGGTTAGATGTCAAGGAGTATCTGGTATATCAGTGTACAGGTCGGGCTGTCATGACAGGTGATTCTGCAAATGTCACATTTATGTATGATTCGCGGAAGGGTAAAAACAAGTGGAGCAAATTACTTTGCAATATTTTTGGTGTCGATATTCATCATATGCCTGAGGTTGTCGATGCTGTCGACAATGTTGGCGGATTGACAGAGGGTGCGGCTGTGCAATTAGGGCTTAAGGCTGGAATTCCTGTCTTTGGTGGTGGTGGCGATGCCTCACTGCTTGGAGTAGGTGCTGGTGCGATAGAATTGTATGACACCCATATCTATGTAGGAACTTCTGGCTGGGTCTCTTCTGTCTATGACAAGAGGAAAGTTGATTTGTCTTGCATGATAGCATCGATTATTGGGGCAAGGCCTGGTTTTTACAATTTTTTTGGCGAGCAGGAGACCTCTGGAAAGTGTATGGAGTGGGTGAAGAACCATCTAGCACTTGATGAGATTGGAGTATATTTGAAAAAAGTTGAAATTCATGATGATCCAGAGAATCTCTATTACTCTTTGTATGAATATCTTGACAAGGTTATAGAAGATGCAGTGCCTGGTTCTGATGGCGTTATCTTCACACCATGGCTTCATGGTAATCGCGCGCCATTTGAGGATCCGAATGCTCGCGGTGTATTCTTTAACATCGGGCTTAACACTGGTAAGACAGAGATGATCCGTTCTGTCGTAGAGGGAATTGCATTCCACAAGAGGTGGTTGCTTGAATCGATTGAGAAGACAATAAAGACCCCAGATACACTTCGATTTGTTGGCGGAGGCGCAAAATCTAAGGTTGTCGGGCAGATTCTATCCGATATCCTTGGTAAGAAGATTGAAGCAATCGAGAGTCCTCAGAACGCTGGTGCAGTTGGGGCAGCTGTATTGATAGGAATAGGTTTAGGAAAAATTAAAGATTTTTCTGAAGTAAAGAAGTATATTCCAGTTAAGTACAGCTTTGAACCGAGAAGAGAGTTTGCAGAGATCTATGACAGAAATTATAAGGTTTTCAAAAACCTTTACTATAAAAACAAAAAGAATTTTGCGGATTTGAATGGTTGATTCCCCCTGCCTTGCCTAGTTGATTGATACATCTGAGGGTTTCTGAATATTTTTATAGGAGAAATTTTATGGAGAGAGATCAAATCCCCCGACGCGTAGATGATTTGAGAGAGATAAAGGCAAGGGTAGGTTCAATCTTGGAGGCTGAGTTCAAGGTCGACACAAACAAGCGTGAAAAGTTGGTGGAGGGGTTCTTCTCTGAAAAATTCCTCCCACTCTGGTATTTCACATCAAAT
Organism: Spirochaetales bacterium; assembly: GCA_016936615.1. Taxonomy (GTDB): domain Bacteria; phylum Spirochaetota; class Spirochaetia; order JAFGXN01; family JAFGXN01; genus JAFGXN01. The sequence continues at coordinate 28,259 of JAFGXN010000118.1, forward strand.
AGTCCTGAGGTTATTGCTGAACATATTTATATCCTGACCCATTTTCTTAGCGCAAATGAGGATATGGTGAGGCAGGAGGCTAGGAATACTGCTGATGTCACTTATTTTGTGAATGTAGGTAGAGATTATCCTGGTCGACTACTCTCCATTTTGCGGGAGAATAGATCTATCGAGATCACAGGGCTGGATTCTGAGATTACAGCATCTGGCATGAGGATAGTCACTTTGCTTAAAGATAATACCTTAAATCGTGAGCGATATGAGAGTCACAGGGGATTTTTAAATTTTTTTGAAGAAAAAAATGAGAATTTCCTGGAGATTGGTGGTTCAATCTATGATGGGACTCTCTGTCTCCTCAGAACAATCACGCCGAACAATGAGTTTCTTGTGGGAATCTTAGAGATTGTTCGCAAATACAGACTTAACATGCAGCAGACATATTATAATATCTTTGAAGAGGCCTTGAGTCAGCCTGTTGTGGGGTTGATTGTTCTTGGATTTAATGGCTTGAAATTACCAGATAATTTTAAATCAGAGATTTTATCATATATAGATATGCAATCAAAGAATTTTTCTCATAATAAGGAAAAAGGTCAACTAGAGAGGCTTATACGAGATATTTCTTCGGTCTCTCAAGCTGATTATTCTCAGCCATTCTTTTCGCTCAAGAGGCTTTGTCAGAAAAATCTAGAGCAAGAGTCGTATAATTTTTATCTAAATGGTGTTACTGATTTTCTTCACGCAAGTTCGATTCTTTTTATTAGCGAGGATCTCTCTGTTCTTCGGTTCTTGCTGGGGTTTGAGAGCCTTGATGAGTTCTATGTGAGGACGCACAAGGATGGTGTTGTCGAGAATAGACCTGGCTACAGGATAGCTCATAGCAGATTGCGAGGACCAGCAAAGGGTGGTTTGAGGATTGATAATATCGTAGATTTCTGCGAGGTTGCTGCATTGTCATTTATGATGACCTGGAAATCTGCACGAAGCGGTATACTCTTTGGAGGTGCAAAGGGGGGATTGATGCTTAATCCAAAGACCTTTGATACAGATTCAATCGATTACTTTGATACAATTAGTAGCTTCGGGCGATCTCTCTTTCTTGTTACAGGGTCTATGAAGGATGTTCCTGCCGGAGATGTAGGTTGTGGTGGTCGGGAGATAGGATTCATGTTTGAAGGGTTTAAGGCTGGGCTACGGGATCTTGCCTTGCTTGTCTACGGAGTGAAGGATGGGATTTCCATGATCGGGGATAGATATCTCTCTGTCGAGGATGCAAAAGAGATTCTGCGAGATAGCTTCGATATCGATTATAATGAAAAGCCGATAATCGAGCAGCTATGCGGAAGGCAAGAGTATCTTGAGCTGGTTGTTGCGTCGCAGATTACGGGAAAGCCTAAGATGGGAATAGATGCTAGAACTGGTGCGACAGGGCGTGGGCTCTGCTATGCCCTTCTTGCAACTGTCGCAAATCTCTATCTTGCTGGTAGGTGGGATATTCCCTGCAAGTTGGATGATCAGGAGTTACTTTTCTTGAAGGAATTTTCATCATTTACAGAACAAACAGCTATTGAGAGAGATGGATTCCCAATCTCTGAGGATTATGTGAGTAGGTATTTTCTCAAGGTCTTTACCGCCTTACTCCGGGGGAAAAAAGTAGTAGTTCAAGGTTCTGGTAAGGTCGGGGCTTCGATTCTCGAAGAGCTTGTTATCTTTGGGGTAGATCTGATTGCTGTTGCTGATGCCGGGGGTGCTGTTATTGGCAAAAACCTCGACGCAAAGGCCCTCCTCGCTGCGGTTGAGGCCTCTAACCAGAGCCCTGATCCCTCGGTTAGATCTTCCGTGGTGAATATCTCTAGTTGCTTCGAAGAGAAGATTCTCGGTGCAGCAGAGGGTTCCCATGTGTTAGAGCTTGACTGCGATATTCTGATTCCTGCTGCACTAGAAAATGCGATCTCTGAAAGAAATGCAGATAAAATCAAGGCTAAGATTGTTCTTTGTGGTAGTAATGGTTCTAATACCTCCATTGCAGAGCGAATTTTACAGAAAAATGGTATTGTTGTTGTCTATGATTTTCTTGCAAATGGTGCTGGTGTCACAGCCTCATACTTCGAGTGGTTGACAAATCTAAACTCAAGGTTCAAATATGAGGCAGAGCATATCTACAAGGGCAGTTATGATGACTCAATCATGGATAGCTTTATTATGCCAGTCTATCTTGGAAGGGTGAAAAAGATTCTTCGAACAGCTGATAAACAGAGCTCTACAGAGATGTGGAACTCTCTGCTTCGTGATATTATGGTTAGCTCTGTAAATGAGGATTTTCAACTTGCGGCAGAATCTGGGATTAGTTGCAAGGATGCTGGCTTTATTCGAGCACAGTTGAGGGTTCTAGCTAAGGCTATATCACTTGATAAGCTTGAGCTTGATGCTTTGCGTGAGAATATAACCCCTAGGTTCAGGAATCTCTTGGATTTTTATCTAGAACACCCTGAGATTAAGGCTAAATCATTTGTTGTGTAGGCTATCCTTGCGAATAAGTAACTCTATCTTAAATCCGCGAGTCTTCTTGAAGGTATTTATAGAAAAATTTCTTAAATTTGAAGAGACTGCTTGAGTGTAGATTGTCTTTCCGTAGATTAATACTCGTGTATTCTTGGTAGAAAGCCTCTCAATTTCTCGTGATAGTGAGTCTATGTGCCTGGTCAGTGGTATTTGTTGAATATCTGCGCAGATAAATGAAGCTGTATCAAGGCTTCTTAACTCAGTTATTGGCACCTCTGTAATCTTTCCGGTGAACCCGTTATCGATTAGGTTCTGTTTGCTTATCTCTGTCTCAAGTTTGTTGTTGGCGCAGAGGACAATCTCGTTAATCTCAACTAGCTGGGAGAAGATTATTGGAAGATAGCCTTGGTTGGGAGAGATGAAAATTGCTCGCTCTTCAAGCTTTCTAGATTGTGCGGATTTCTCAAGTAATTTCGCTGCTGCAACAGAGTCAAAGCCTTGTGTCTGGCAATCTTTTAGATATTCTGAGGTCTGAACTGGGAACTTCTTCTTGTTTATCTCGATAATTGTTCGTCTTGTTACATAATTTATCTGGTTAAAGGCAGGTTGAGCCTCTCTATTTTTTACTAAAAAAACTGTAACCTTGTCGTTGAAGTTAATCTTCTCTGTAGTTGCGTTAAGTTGTTCAAGAAGTGGCTTAACTTTGTGAATCATCTCTTTCTGAACGATAAAGGCTGAGATACCAGATTTATTTAATCGAGCAAGTGAGTTTGAGATTAAGTGCTCTAGTTCGATCTCGTCTTTGTTTGTGAAATCTGCTAGAACAAGATCAAAATTATCTTGGCATTCGTAAAATTCTAGATTATTTACAAATTCTGGAGAAGCTGATAGATTCTGCCTGTAGTTGTGCTGTGCAAATGTGATTGCAAAGCTGTTCCGATCTTGAAATATTGTAGTTGCATTGGTGAAAAATGATTCTGCTGCTATTCCTAATATTCCTACACCACAATTAAGATTTAAGATTCTTGCTGGTGAAAAATTATCTATCTCGGATAGCGCCTTAAGCAACAGAACTGAACCCTCATCCACTCTGCTTGCAGGAGAAACCGCATGAGAAAGATTAAATTCAAGGGGCGCGCCCTTGAATTTATACGATACTACTTTGGTAGTATAATCTTTTATTATAGATTTGTTAACAGAGAATTCTGTCATTAAGAGTTTACCCTCTCAACATATTCTTTGTCTTCAGTATTGACTAGGATTCTATCTCCCTCTCTGATAAAGATAGGAGTCTTTACTTGCAATCCTGTATCAAGAGTACAAAGCTTAGTTACATTTGTTGCTGTGTCACCTTTGATTGCTTCCGGAGCCTCAGTAACAGTGAATATAACCTTTGGTGGAATCTTAATCTCAATAGGTTTCACAGCCCAGAAGACAATCCAGTACTGCTCTCCATCTTTCATAAAAAGTTGCTTCTCTTCAAATCCAAGAAAAGGCACTTCGAATTGTTCGTAAGTCTCTTCTTCCATAAAATGGTAGCTTGTACCATCGCAGTAAAGATATTGGCATTTTCTTTCTGTCACTTCAATATCTTCTACGTTATCTTGAGTCTTGAATGTCTGCTTTAGAACTTGACCTGTTAATAGGTTCTTCATCTTTAGTCTACAAAAAGCTGAGCCCTTTCCTGGGTTTACAAATTCTCTCTCAACAACCTGGTAAGGTGCCTCTTTAATAAGAAGAAATGTGCTTTTGTCTATTTGTCCTGCTTTAATCATGTTAGAATCCTTAAAATCTGTTTAGTTTTACGCTACATTATAGCAACTTTTAATAAAAAAAACAGTATAAAAGTTTATTATTATTGAATAAAAGAGGCTATTTTTGAGAAATTGTAATTATTAAATTAAAAAATCTGAGAATGGCTTGGCTAAGACCTCTTTGATGTTGCTTTTTCCTAATAAGAACATGACTAGCCGGTCAACACCAAGCGCGACACCTGAAGATTCAGGAAAGCTCTCAAAGAGCTGGCAGTAGCCGTGGTTGATTCTGTGTTGCCGTTGTGTTACCGAAGCTTTTCTCTTTTCCTCTTCTTTGAAAAAACTTGACATATCTGAAATCTGACTCTTTTCAGTGTAGCAGTTTGCTGTTTCAAGTCCTTCAAGGTAGAGCTCCCATCGCTGGCTAAATTGAGGATTTTCAGAGACCTTTGCTGTTGTTGGTAGAAAGGCAGGAAAATCTATCATGAAAGCAGCATCGTAGCTGCGCATTTCAGGTTCAAGCTCAGTAACGAAGATAAGGTCAAATATGTCGTGGGCTGAATATGTTGAGAGATCGAAGGGATTAAGCTCTTGCCCACTCTGAGTCTTTTTCCACGCCTTTGTTAGATACTCCTTATCTGCACTAGAAGGGAGATCCATCCCTGTCTTCTCTTGAAAAAGTTTAGCTAGAGATATCTCAGAGAATCGTATCTGGCGATTATTCAATTTTTTTGCTAAAAAAGTAAGTAAATTCTTTGTCAAATTTAGTGAGTCGCGGAAATCCTTCCCTATGCTGTAGTATTCTAGCATTGTGAATTCTGGGTTGTGATATGTCGAGATAGCCTCGCAGTTGCGAAAACTCTTTGTAATCTGGAATATATCTATCTGGTATTGAGCTATAATTTGCTTCATCCATATTTCAGGAGATGGGGTAAGGTAAAAATCCTTATCTTCACGTGTAGTTTGGTATCTTGTCGAGAATATTTCAATGTTAGCCTCTGGAATCAAGTGTGGCGACATAATTGGGGTCTCGACTTCGAGGAAGCCCTCTTTTTCAAGAAAAAATCTAATTGCTGAGACAATTTGAGCTCTGTTTCTAAGCGTCTGCAAATCAGCTGAAATTCCTGGTTCAGTATAATTCATTCCTTTTTTTATTCTAAATATAGAAAAAAATCAAGGTGTTTTAAATCGTAAGAGAATATCTATTTTTTAGAAAAATGTGGTTCAGCTCTATTCTTAGGTTAAAAATTATTGAAAAAAAAGGTATTGCATGGTATTTTTGATAAAAGAGGAAAACTTGAAAGTACTAATTGTTGATGATGATAAGGATTTTTCTTGTCAGCTTAAAGAAAAAATAGAAGAAAGTGAGATTTTTTGCGATATTTGTCATTCTCGAGATGACGCTATGGTTGCAGTTCAAAGAAATTTGTATGATTTGGTGGTTCTTGATATTCAACTAGATTCTAGTGATGCAAATAATCATGATGGTATCTCTCTTCTTGAGTTTATCAGGTTAAGTAATATGCTTCAGCCTGTGATTATGCTGTCTGGCAATAATTCTTTAGATACTCGTGTTCGATGCTTTGATAAGGGGTGTGACGATTTTATTGAAAAGCCGTTTTTAATCAGGGAGTTGTTGGCAATTATAAAGAGGCAGATAGAGAAATCTTTGCATTATAGAGCAAGTTCTGATATGCTATCTCTGCCTGGCGCTCCTCTGCGCTATCTTGGAGCTTTTGTGGATTTCTCGACAATGACAATCTCTAGGGGAGATCTCTCAATTTCTGGTAGAAGCAAGCTTGTCTCTCTGTTCTCTCTTCTTATTCGTAACCAAGGTTGCGTCTTGCCTCGGGAGATTCTATTTTCCCTTGTTTGGGGTAGTAAGGAGTATGATGAGAACTCGCTAAATGTTCATATCTGTCAGCTTAGGAATATTTTAGAAGATAATCCTCGTCGTCCGAAGCATTTAAAGACGGTTAGGGGTGTTGGTTATATTTTGGAAAAAGTCTAAATGTTCTTCTTGGGGACTTTTATCTCAAAGGTTGAGCCTTTTTCTGATGTTTCAATCAATTCAAGCTTCGCATTAATTACGTCGCACAGCTTTTTTGCAATGTAGAGACCTAGTCCAATCGATTTTTCACCATCTGTCGGGCGTGCTGATAACCTTGCAAATTTTTTGTATATACTTGTTGCATCTTCTTTTGAGAAACCTGGTCCGCCATCACAGATCTGAACTGCGATATCCTTTCCTTTTTCAAGAAATTTAATAGCTATGTTACTGTTCGCTGGCGAGTATTTGATAGCATTGTCTGTGAGATTGAAGATTATCTGCTTGAAAATTGCTTTATCCGTGGTTATTGTTTCTAGCTCAGAGAAAATCTCTAGCGTTTGGTGCTTTTTTTCTAGTTTCTGTTTGAAAAATTCTCTTAAATTCTCAGTGAACTCTGAGACAGATAGCTCTTGATTAAAGGCAGAGTATTTCCCTTCGTCAATTATTGAGGTAGAGAGAATATTTGATATTAGTTCATTAATATATTGGGTCGATGTTATAATTGATCTAGAGAGTTCTTGTGTTTGAGGATCTTTTTTTTCTTCGAACAGGGTGTATCCTGAGTTGAGAATCATGTTTAGCGCATTCTTTACATTGTGGGTAAGTAGATGAAAAAACATATTCTTCGTTTCTAGTTCTTTGCTTAGCGCCTCTCTACTCTTTGCAATATCCCTTCTATATCGATTGTTGGCAAAAAGAAGAATTGAAATTGTGATAAAGGCTAAGAGTATGAAGATAAGACTCCTGTTGAAGAATAGAGGGAGTAGCTTCTTTACCATCGCCTTTTTGTCAAATTCAACGATAAGGCTTAGATCAAGGGAGGAGATATACTCTTGCATTATTATCTTATTTTTTTTGTTGAGGTTTTTATCTTCTCGTGATTCAACTCCTGTCCAGTTGTATATGTTGCCATCTGTGATAAGTGATTGGTCAGGATGGAATTTGATGTTTCCCTCTTTGTCGATTAGGTAAAAAGATACAGATTGGGAGCTTGTCTCCCTTAGAAATGTGAAGAGCTCTTGGTATTCGAAGCCTACGCCGAGGATTCCTTCGAGAGATTCATTGTCGTATACTTTAATGTTTATGTAGGTAATCATCTGGTTGTTGAGGGAGTCGTGGAAAATTTCTACGCTGTAGTTGCTATTTCGATTAAGCAGAGAGTAGTACCAGTTGTCGCGCGGGTTGCTTTTTTCCATCTGCACTGCTGTTCCTTCAAACTGATAGACAATTTCGCTATTAGCATCTGCGTAATCTAGACGAATAAAATCCTTTGTTGATTTCAGTTGCTCGGATAGGCTCTTAAAATCTTGGGGAGTTTTGGTGCTTGTTCTCCATCTTGTCAGATCTCTTGAATTGCTTATTAGTGTAGCTTCTTTGAGCTTCATATTTATGAAATAGTTGGTTGTTGCTTCTAATGTCTTAGCTTCAAGTGGGATTAGGTCGCTTTCTATTGTGTTTAGTATAATTCGTCTCATCGCAGATATATTTGTTGCAACAGTTATTATAAATAGAGAGATGAGCAGAATCTGCGCTATGAATGGTTTAAGTCTTTTAATATTAAACACGGTATAAAATTATCTACTTGTTGTAAAAAAGTCAATTACTTTGAGATTCAGTTGGCTTTTTCTATTTTAAATTCATAAGCTTAATTACTGCCTTTAACCTGTTTACAAACATATTCATATTAAAAGGCTTAACAATAAAATCATCTGCCCCCTCTTTGAGTAGGTTTGGTAGGGTCGTGTAGTGGTCAATCTCTGTTATTGCTACTAGGGCAGAGCTCTTGTATGTGTTCTTTATAATTTGCAGGGATCCAAGATTGTTTGTTATTGTTGTTGTGTCGTAGAGTATTATTGAAAAATTCTCTTTCTCGTCAAGGAATTCTTGAGCACTATAGAAGAATTTTGTATTGCTTATCTGATTTAGTTTGCAGATTCGTCGTATAATACGATTTGTGTTCCCGGTTGGATCTATTATTGCTATAGACATCTCTTGCAGACGGGTTTGTAATGGGTCTGAATGTGTTACTGCGTAGAAGTACTCACGTATTGTTTCGCTTTTTAAATTTTTCTTAAGGATGTAGTTCACGATTCCAAGACCAAATAACTTCTCCTTGATGGCTAGGGAGTCTGCTGAGGTGAGGACAATTATTGGAACAGATTCAAACTCGGATTTGTTTATCTCCTCGATAAAGCCAACTGCCTTACCGTCGCTAATTTCTGTAGCAGTAACAATCATGCTGTAGTCGTTGTTCCGTAGTTCATCCCAAGCTGCCTCATAGGTGCTTACGCCTGTGTAACTAGCTCCGTTTTCGGTTATTAGCTTCTGAAAAATTTTTCTAATAAAATTACTGTTATCTATGTGTAATACTTTGTACATGGTAACTTAAATTTATTCTAATTCTTTAGACAAGTCAAATGAAATTTATGAATAGGTGCTTTTTTTTTCTTTGCATATGTGTTATTTTTATTTCCAAAGGAAAAAAATATGCCACGAACAAATAATATTAACATTTTGAGTAAGACACCTTTAATTTCTCCTGAAGAATTATGGAAGGAGTTGCCTCTGACTGAGGAGACTTCATCGCTGGTTGTTGATGCTCGTAGAAAGGTCCAAGATTTACTTCATGGTAACTCGGCTCAAAAGCTTATGGTTATTACTGGTCCGTGTTCTATTCATTGTATAGACGAAGCTGTTGCATATGCAAAGAAGCTTGAAAAGTTGAATGAAGAGGTTTCTGATAAGATTCTTCTTGTGATGAGAGTTTATTTTGAAAAGCCTAGAACTGTCGTTGGATGGAAGGGGCTTATATATGATCCAGATTTAAATGGCTCTTATGATTTTGAAAAAGGATTGCGCACTGCAAGACAATTGATTCTAGAGATTGCAGGAATGGGCTTGCCTGTAGCAACTGAGATCCTAGATCCAATCATTACTCAGTATATCGCAGATGCAGTGGCTTGGGCTGCAATTGGTGCAAGGACTACTGAGTCTCAGACTCATAGGCAGTTGGTTAGTGGTCTCTCTATGCCTACAGGCTTTAAGAATGCTACAAATGGAAATATTCAGGTTGCGATTGATGCAATAAAGGCTGCATCTCACAATCACTCTTTTCTTGGAGTCTTGAAAGATGGTCGAACTGGGGTTTTTCGAACAAAAGGAAATCCAGATTGTCACTTAGTGCTTCGTGGCGGAAAGGATTATCCTAACTACCAATCTGAGTGGATTGCATATTCTGCAGAGAGGATGAGAAAAGAGGGTGTTAAGCCAAATATCATTATCGATTGTAGCCATGCAAATGCACAAGGTAGTTTCCTTAATCAGATTGATGTTATGAATGATATTGTTGGACAATTGAAGTCTGGGACAAAGGCGATTAAGGGTGTTATGCTAGAGAGTAACTTGATGTGTGGGAATCAGAAGATTGCTGCACGTGAAGAGTTGAAGTTTGGTGTATCTATTACAGATCCATGTCTCGGTTGGGAAGAGACTGAGAAAGTCATTAGAATGACATACGAAAATCTATAGGAGAAAATTGTGATTGAAAATAAATATGTAGAGATTATTGCAGCTGAAGAGAATATTAGAGCAGCACAGGTTATTGCTACGGCAGGTTTGTTTGAAGAGGGAGCTACAGTTCCTTTTATCGCTCGATATCGAAAGGAAGTTACAGGGAATCTTGATGAGGTTCAGATTTTGGCTATCCGCGATAGCTTAGCTAGATTGAAAGAGCTAGATGATAGAAAAGAGGCTATACTTAAGTCCCTTATTGAGCGGGAACTTCTTACTCCAGAACTTGAGAAGGCAGTCAAAGATGCGCCTACAATGTCGAAGCTTGAGGATATCTACCTTCCTTACAGACCAAAGCGAAAGACTCGTGGGGTTAAGGCTAAGGAAAAAGGGCTTGAGCCACTTGCGCTAGATCTGCTTAAGCAGCAGATTGATGATGTACTTGCAGAAGCTGAGAAATATGTTAATTCGGAGCTAGAGGTTGCAACTGCTGAAGAAGCATTAGCTGGTGCACGAGATATTATTGCTGAGATGGTCAATGAAGATAGTGAAATTCGTGAGAAGATGAGAAAATTTTTCTTTGACAATGCTATTATTGTCTCTTCTGTTGTCAAGACTAAGGAAAAAGAGGCAGATGCTGCTAAGTATCGGGACTATTTCAACATGTCAGAGGCAGCAAGAGATATCCCATCTCACCGATTCCTTGCTATTCGACGTGGCGCAGATGAGGGCTTCTTGACCTATCACATCTTGCCTGAAGAGTTTGTTGCAATTAAGATTTTGACAAGAAAATATGTTACTGGTGATAATGGTTCTGCTAAACAGGTTGAAATGGCTTGCGAGGACTCTTACAGAAGGTTGTTATCTCTTTCTATGGAGACAGAGCTAAGGACAGAGTTAAAGAAAAAGTCTGATGAGAAGGCGATAAACGTTTTTGCTGAGAATTTGAGAGAGCTTTTGCTTACTTCTCCTATGGGGCAGAAAGCCACGCTTGGTCTTGACCCAGGTCTTAGAACTGGATGTAAACTTGTTGTTCTTGATGCTCAAGGTAGTCTACTTTACAATACCGCAATCTATCCTCTTGTTCCTTTCCAGAAGGTAACAGAATCTAACATGATAATTACTGACCTTGTCAAAAAATATAACATCGAAGCTGTTGCGGTAGGAAACGGTACAGGTGGTCGAGAGGCTCTTGAGTATGCGAAGTCGGTTCCAGCTTTGAAAGATAAGATTGTTGCTATGGTTAATGAGAGCGGAGCCTCAATCTATTCTGCATCAGAAGTTGCAAGAAAAGAGTTTCCTGATTATGACTTAACAGTTAGAGGCGCAGTTTCAATCGGACGCAGATTGATGGATCCTCTTGCTGAGCTTGTAAAGATTGATCCAAAATCTATCGGTGTCGGGCAGTATCAGCATGATGTAGATCAGAAGAAGTTGAAAGATTCGCTAGACGATACAGTAATCAGCTGTGTAAACTCTGTTGGTGTTAATGTAAATACTGCGAGTTATAAGCTTTTAGCATATGTTGCTGGTCTTTCTGAGAGAATTGCAACAAAGATTGTTGAGTATCGAGACAGCAAAGGTCCTTTTAAGAATAGAGAGTCTGTTAAGACAGTTCCAGGCCTTGGTCCAAAGGCATTTGAGCAGTGTGCCGGATTCTTGCGTGTAATAAATGGAGAGAATCCTCTTGATGCAAGTGCGGTTCATCCAGAGAGTTACGGCATTGTCGAGCAGATGGCAAAAGATGCTGGATGCAAAGTCTCAGATTTGATGAAAGATTCTGAGTTGCGACGAAAGATTGATTTGAAAAAATATGTTACAGAGACAGTTGGATTGCCAACTTTGACAGATATTATGGATGAGCTTGCGAAGCCAGGACGTGACCCTCGAAAAGAGTTTGACCTTTTTTCATTTACTGAAGGGGTAAATGATATCAAAGACTTGAAAGAGGGGATGGTCTTAAATGGAGTTGTAACAAATGTAACTGCTTTTGGAGCCTTTGTTGATATTGGTGTTCACCAGGACGGGCTGGTTCACATAAGTCAGCTTTCAGATACATTTGTCTCTGATCCTAACGAATTTATCAAAGTTAACCAGAAGGTTAGCGTAACTGTAATGGAAGTAGATGCAGATCGAAAGAGAATTTCTTTAACAATGAAATCTGATTATGATCCAAATATAAAGCCAGTTTCTTCTAGTCAGCCACGGCGAGTAGTTGCTAAGAAGGTTGAGAAAAAGGTAACAGTGGATAATTCTAATTCTGAGACTTATAATCCTTTCGCAGCTTTTTTTAACAACAACAAATAGGAGAAATCATGGATTTTGAAAAGGGGCAAATTATACACAACTTCGAGGTCTTGTCTTTTGAGGATAATTTAAAACTCAAGGCAAAGACCTTACATCTTCAGCACCAGGTTACTGGTCTTCAGGTATTTCACATGATAACTGATGATCCTGAGAACCTCTTTGCGTATGCTTTTTCTACACCTCCGTATGACAATACAGGATTGCCTCACATCTTAGAGCATTGTTGCCTTGCTGGATCTAAAAATTATCCATTGAAGGACCCATTTCAGGTAATGATGCAGAAGAGTGTTAATACCTTTTTGAATGCCATGACCTATTCGGATAGAACAATTTATCCTGCTGCAAGTGTACTTGAGAAGGATTATTTTAATCTTTTTGAGATGTATGGAGATGCAGTATTCTCGCCTCTGCTGAGGAAAGAGACTTTTTATCAAGAGGGGTGGAGACTTGCTTTAAATGCAAAAAAGATTCCGGAGATAAAAGGAATAGTCTTCAACGAGATGAAAGGAGCTTACAGTGATATTGAAGGTATCTTGTATGAGCATTCGTCTCGCGACTTGTTTGTGGAGAGCCCTTATTGCTACGATTCCGGGGGCGATCCTCTCTATATCCCTGATTTAAGTTATGAAAAATTTTGTGATTTTCACAAAAAATATTACTCGCCAAGTAATTGTCGACTTTTTCTCTATGGAAATATCTCTACAGAGAAGCAGTTACGACTATTGAATGAGAAAATTCTAAAGGATTATCACCATAAGACTGATCTAATCTGTGTCGGGGAGTCGGTTAAGGTTCCAGTGCCAGTTAGCAGTCGTTATACTGGTCCTGCGGTGAAAGATGATAATAGCAATGTTGTCTCTATTAACTGGGGATTAAAAAATACGTTAGACTCGTATCTAGCGACAAAACTTGCATTGATGTCATATGTCCTTCTTGGTAACCCAGGATCCATCCTGTATAAGGCAATCCTTGATTCTGACCTGTGTGAAGATATCTCAGATGTTAGTGGAATTGATACCTACTTGAAAGAGTATATCTTCTCATGTGGCATCCGAGGTTGTAAGGAAGGTGATGAGAAAAAATTTGAAAAATTCATCATTGAGACACTTGAGCAGGTTGTTCGAGATGGAATTCCAAGGGTGAATATTGATGCAGCCTTGAATAAATTTGAGTTTAGCTCGTTTGAGATAAAAAGTGGATCTCCAGTCGGGCTAAGTTTTATGAACAAAGTGATGAAATCCTGGATCTACGGTGGGAGTCCAGAGGCTGGGCTTGATTATATTGACCATTTTGAAGATATCCGCAAGGAACTGGTAGAAAATCCTCGCCTTTTTGAAGATATTATCCAAGAACAGTTGCTGGATAATCCAGTTAGATCTCTTATTGTAGTCTCTCCTGATTCAAAGTTTGAGAAAAAGTTAGAAAGAGAACTTAAGAAAAAGGCTAAGTCTTTGGCAAAGATTATTGATATGGATCAACTTCAGCAAGAGACTGAAGCCTTTAATAGATATGCTAAGCTTGAAGATACGCAGGAAGAGTTGACTTGTATCCCAGCAATTCGCAAAGAGGATATTCCGCAGACAGTCAGAGAGCTGGAATTTTCTACAATTGAGAATGTTGAGACTAAGACTTTTTATAGTGATATCTTTACTAATTCAATCTTCTATATAGCAAGTTCGTTTGATTTTACAGATATACCTTCAGATCTACTTCCATATGTCTCTCTGTTCTCGAGGGCGGTCTTTGATCTCTCGTTGGAGAATAAGAGTTATGATCAGGTCTCAAATGAGATTGCAATCAAGCTTGGTGGGTTGTATGCGGCCTTAGATATTGCAACGCAGATTGGGAAGTTTGAAGAGCCTCCGGTGAAAAAGTTCATAATTTCCATGAAGGCTACAAATTCCTTGCTGTCTGAGGGACTAGATCTTTTAGAAGAGATTGTTACAACTGTTAATTTTCGTGATTTCAAGAGGATGAAAGAGATCCTTATCGAAGTGAAAAATGATTTTGAGATGAATGCAGTCTCTGCTGCGACCTCACTCTCAATGTCACGGGTTGCTTCGGCTTTTTCTCAAGCATATGTGATAGATGATCAGCTTAATGGATATCCCCAATATGGGTTTATTTCACGACTGTTGAAGAATTTTGAAGAGGAGAAAGAGGGGCTTGCTGCTAAGATGTATCAATTGATGAGCTTCATTTTTGCTGGCCAGAGAGTCTACTCTTTTTCAGGAGAAAAAAAGCTCCTAGATCTTGCTCAGTCCCGATTTGACAGAATATTTAGCAGATTCTCGAAGGATCACGGGTTAGAGGCTTCGCAGATTGAACTGAATTCTTTCAAGAACGAGGGAGTTGTAATCCCGGCAAATGTCTCTTTTTCTGCTGTAGCATTGAAAGGCGCATACATAGGAACCAAAGAATTTTGCGCATATAAAATTTTATCTACCATGATGAAGACTGGAGTCTTGTGGGATATTGTCAGGAACCGTAACGGCGCCTACGGCGTCTCTTCGGGAATAAACGGTTCCGAGGGCGTATTCCTCTTCTCTTCGTATAGAGATCCAGAGACAGTGAAGACCCTAGCTGCTTACAAAGAGGCCTTAGAGTATTTTGCTGCCCAGAAGTTTGACAAAGAAAGCTTTGATTCTGCGGTAGTCTCAGTCCTTGGTAAAGAGCTTAGGCCGCTACGACCAAGCGAACATAACCTGACAGTTCTCCGACGTTACAACTATGGAATCACAGAGCAACTGCGCCAGCTAGATTTCGACTTTATCAAATCGCTTGAACCCTCGGATATCGCCAACGCAGCAAAGACCCTTCTAGCTTCCTTCTCCGACAGCGTCGCATCATTCTCCGCACCAGAGCGGTTGCTCAAGTTATTTGGTGAGAAAGAGATTGTGATACGTAAGTTGTCTTCGTTTTGATGATGAATTGTGGAATTAGAGGCGTTTGAAGTAAAATTGGAGAGACTTTTCTCATATTCTGCTAGCGTAAAATATCGTTTTAGCTTATTAATACCTGTAATTGATTTATAAAAATTGATTACAGGTATACCTATTTTAGGAGATCTAACAGTTCTTTTTGATTGTGATTTCCTAAATTCCTATCAGATTAAGTCTCAAATTAAGGTCATAATATTTAAGCCAAAACAGGCAAATTCCCAAGATTTCAGAAGTTTTGGAGAGTGGGGTTGAGATTCTGCAATTCCTGCTTCAGCTATTGACTTGACTTAAATCCTTAAAGGAAATTATAATTTGAATGAGGTAGCGAAATGACAGCGGTAAAAAGAATCCCTTACGGGAAAGACACTTTTTATCTCAATGCTTGAGAGTTATTATGATATAAAAAAAGAGATCGATTTGACGAGTTATTTCACGATACCTGGATATTGCAAAATCCAACAGCGGAGCAAGGTAAGTATTTTATTCTTTCGTTTAATTTTTCCGAGGTCTTGAAAGACAAAGATAAGGTTCAAGATGATTTTAATAATTATTGCTCAATAAAAATCGATAGCTTTATAAAAAGGTATTCTGAATTTTTCGAGAAAGAAGCTGTTGCAAGGATTTTGAGAGAAGAGGTTGCTCATGTCAAACTTCAACTTCTATCAGAAAGCTTGAAAAATAGCTCTAATAAGATCTATTTGATGATAGACGAATATGATAATTTTGCGAACTAAATTATTACAGATGCTGGATCTCCTGAATATGAGAAGTTGACGCGAAACTCTGGCTACTTTAAGCAGTTTTTTTCAAATATGAAGGCTATGGCTTCGGGAAGTGGCTCTGGGCTTGCTAGGATTTTTATTACTGGCGTTTCGCCTGTTACGATGGATGATGTTACAAGCGGATTCAATATTGGCTCTTATATTTCTATTGACGAGAGATTTAACGAGATTCTTGGTTTTACAAAAGAAGATGTAGAAAAGATGATTGATTA
>JAFGXN010000012.1 GCA_016936615.1 Spirochaetales bacterium
AAATAAATATAGAGAATTTAGAAAGTATTTTATACTGAAATAATTCTAATGCGTTTTAAAGAATTGAATCTTCTTTATGTCTCATTTATTGAGATGTAAATTCTCCCGAAGTTTATACAATATTTTTTAGAGTTTAAAATAAAAAAAAAAGAGGCCGAAGCCTCTTTTTTTATGCCTGATTAGCAGAACCAAGAACGTTGATGTTCTTGTGTTTGTATAATTCTTTTAGAGAATCTCTAGCAGGTCCTAAATATTTTCTTGGGTCAAACTCAGAAGGGTTCTCAACGAAGACCTTTCTGATTGCAGCTGTCATTGCAAGTCTTCCATCAGAGTCGATGTTAATCTTACATACAGCTGATTTTGCAGCTTTTCTAAGCTGTTCTTCAGGGATACCAATAGCATCTGTCATCTTTCCGCCATTTGCATTGATGATTGCTACTTGGTCTTGTGGAACAGAAGAAGATCCGTGAAGAACGATTGGGAATCCTGGGATTCTTTTTTCGATTTCTTCTAGGATTTGGAACTGAAGTGGAGGAGGAACAAGGATTCCATCTGCATTTCTTGTACACTGTGCAGGTGTGAACTTGTTTGCTCCGTGTGAAGTTCCGATTGAGATAGCAAGTGAATCAACACCTGTTCTCTTTACAAAGTCTTCAACCTCTTCTGGTTTTGTGTAAGTTGATTTCTCAGCTACTACATCGTCCTCAACTCCAGCAAGAACTCCAAGCTCTCCCTCGACTGTTACTCCAAACTGATGAGCATACTCTACAACTTTCTTTGTTAGAGCAATATTTTCTTCGTATGAGTGGTGTGAACCATCAATCATTACAGAAGAGAAACCATTGTCGATACAATCTTTACAAAGTTCGAAAGTATCACCATGGTCAAGGTGTAATGCAATAGGAATCTCGCAACCAAGTTCTTTCGCATACTCTACAGCACCTTTTGCCATATTTCTCAAAAGGTTAGCATTAGCGTATTTTCTAGCTCCTGATGAAACTTGAAGAATTACTGGAGACTTTGTCTCAACACAAGCTGAGATAATTGCTTGAAGTTGTTCTAGGTTGTTGAAGTTATAAGCAGGAATAGCATATCCGCCCTTGAAAGCCTTAGCAAACATCTCTTTTGTGTTCGCAAGACCTAAATCCTTATAATTGGTCATTTTTTTTCTCCTTATTATTAAAAATGTTTAACTTAACTATACTTATCTATATAATTAACGTCAATAGGTGAATGTTTACTTCTTGACCACTAGTTTTAAAATTGATATTCTTTGAACATGCATAAGAAAAATTTATTTCTATTATTTTCAATTTTTTTATTTTTTTCATGTTCAAAAGGGAAGGTTATTTTTTTTACAGATCCAGTTTATCATGAGATGATTTTTGCAGAAGGCCCAAAGTCTTTGAAAATTTGGGATGAGTTCTCAGGCAAATCTGTCTTTGTTCGTGATAATTCAAACTCATCCGCCTTCTTTAAAGCAGTTAAAAAAAATAATTTCTCGACGCAGGTTGTTGTAATCCCGGTGGGTAATACTATTCCCGACATTTCGGAGTTTATGAAAAAGTATCCATCTGATATTGTTGTTCTCTCCCCACTGTTGAATAAGAGAATTGACTCGCTAAGTAGTTCTTTTGATAATAGAGTCTTTTTTTTACCTGATGCTATTCAGTCCTATGGATTTGAAAATGTTGTGGTCGGAGTTAATGATAGGGCGGAGTCGTTTTACGCGGTTGGTCAAGAAGTTGCAGGTTATGTTGAAGATGGCTTGAAGATTGTTTGTGTCTTCTATATCGGTTCGCAATCTCGTAGGGCTGAGAGAAATGCATTTTACCAAGGCTATGATGAGAACACTAATATTTCAAGGTTTGATATTAAGGCCTATGAGGTTGATAATATTACTCAGAAAGGTTTTGTAGATGAGATTGTGAAAAATGCAGAGAATGTTGGAATAGATTTAATGGTTCTTTTTGGAGCAAGTTATAATTCGGAGATTATTTTCTCATTAAAAGAGTCTTTCGAACCAATTGTTATTACTGAAGATTTTGATCCACAATACGCTTTGTTTTACAGAAATATTTGGAAGACGCTGAATATTGACTATTCGCAGGTTTATAGTGATTTTTTTAGCTTGGATTTTACTTTTCCCAAAATAACTAAAGAGGATAAGATTATGGTTGCTCAGAAGACTGGCGATCCTCTTGTCTATGATGAGGCTTTGGATGAGAAAAAAGCTGAATTTGCCGGGATTGATGAAAATTTATTAAAGCAAAAGGTTAAAGTTCTTGTTTTGAATAAAGATGCTTCACCTGAAATATTAATAGAGCAGAAGCGGATAGCTGCTGAGCTTGAAAAAGAGGCAGAAATGGTTCGTATTGATGTTCAGAAAAGGGTTAAGACTCGAAGTGTTCTTGCAGATGACTTTGATCCATTTGTTTTTCAAAAAAAATATGATTCTGAGTAAAAAAAAATAAAAAAGTGTTTTACAAAACAGGAAAAAAATCCGATAATAAAGTAAGATTAGGCTTTATGGTACGTGAATTTGTTTGACAATAAGCTTAGTTAAATATATCATCAATATATGTATTTAAAGGAGAATATAATGAAAAAAAGGATTTTGTTACTTTTACTAGTAGCTGGGATTTCAGTTAATTTGTTTGCGCAAACTAATCTTGATGAGTACAATCCAACATCCTACATTCTTGAGGATTTTGATACAGATACTCGAGC
>JAFGXN010000119.1 GCA_016936615.1 Spirochaetales bacterium
CAGCAGAGAATCTAAGCCACTTCCATCTGCCGTTTTTGGCTTCGGGAGTCATACTTGTCAGCAATCCATCACGAATAACAATTCCCTCGCCAAAGGCATTCCCGACAGTGTAGACCTTTGATGCAGGAATAAACTCATCACTCAATTCTAGAAAAGGCTTCTGATCAAAGGTCTGAGTGAATTTCTCCGACTCCTCAATTGAAAAAAGAATAAGATCCTTGTCGTTTGAATATTTATAGACATCCTTAATATTAAAAATTGTGCCATTCCTGTCCCGAATCTTGAAGTCTGCAAAAAAAGTATCATTTTCAGCGCCAAAGACATGAGCTGCAGATAAAAATCTATTCTCAGCTACTCTAAAGGCAGAACCAATCGAAAAGTATTCATCAATCCTGAATTGGTAGGGCAGTTTGTCAAAAGGCAACTCCTTTTCGAAAACAATCTGCGGATTCTCTTTCTTAGGAACAATAACCTCAAACACGTTGCTTGAAATAAGTTCAAAGTTAAGCTCTTGTGCATTTATAACAAATAAATTCGCAAAGACAAAACATAAAGTAAAAATTTTTTTATTCATTCAAACCCTCATTAAATGTTAAACTCTCGTCTCCAATCTGAGTAGAGCTTTTGCGCAGAAAAAAAATCAATCTTAGGGTGTAGCTGAGTCTTCTCAATAACTGATAAGACTATCTCGTCAAAGATTAGCTTTTTCTCCTTTGGCTTAACTCTAACCAAATCGATTAAGTGTGGATATTTGCTTTTCTGCATCACCTCTGTTATTGTATCACAAATAATTTTTTTTGCATCCCCATAAGGAATTTTTTTTAACTTTGCAACATATTCGCTACATCTTTCAATTAAAATAATCTGTTCATCGGTTGCATTTAGGACTTTTGTTAATTCTAACTCTAACATAATTATCTCCCGACTACTTTATATTCTTAAATTTTAAAAGATTTATCCTTGATATACAAATTTTCCATGATATTATATTACTATTATGGAAAAAAACAGGAAAATTAAGGCAGTTGCCTTTGATAAAGATGGAACTTTGTTGGATTTTCACTTCCTTTGGGTGAATTTGTTAGAGGCACTTGTGGGTCAGCTTATACAAAAATTTGAACTTGACTCTGATGCTGGTGATATTCGCGCTAAAGTTTTTGGGAATATTGGTATAAAGGATGGTGTTATCGATCCTCTCGGTGTCTATGGAAAAGGAACTGAGCGTGATATCTTCAACGCAATCTACAGCGGCTTCAAGTCGCATATGAATAATTGTTCGCCACAAGAGTTCGGAGGGTTAGTCAAGCTGCATACTACTGATCTGCTTGCTGATATGACTAGCCGAGTCAGGGCAGTCGAGGGTGGAGATGTTGTCGAACTGTTTGGTCGGCTCAAGGATGCAGGCTACATTGTCGGGGTTGTTACAAATGATAGCTACAAGACAGGTAAGGTCTCACTCGCAGGGCTAGGTCTTGACGCAGATGGATTAGACTTTTTTTATACAGGAAATATGAAAAATTTACAACCAAAGCCTAGTCCGCAGATAATCGAGGATATGATGGCTCGATTCAATCTGGAGGCTTCTGAGATTATGGTTGTGGGCGATACCCCCTGCGATATGGATTTTGCGAAGAATGGGAATTCCTGGGCTGTCGGCGTGCTTACTGGTGTTGCGACTGAGAAGGATCTGAGCAAGGCTGATTTTATCGTGAAGAATGCCTATGCTGTCGAGGAGTTGTTGAATGAGCGATTTTCTTAAGGCGTGGTTGTATGCGATACGGCCTAAGACACTTCTGCTTGCAGTTGTAGGGGTGGGATATGGGGTTTTTGCCTCACTTATTCAGGGAAAAGTAGATCCTATCTTGACGCTTTGTTGCTTTGTCGTTGCGGTAGCCTTGCAGATTGTCTCGAATTTGGTCAATGATTTTGCAGATTATCAGAAAGGCGTAGATTCGAAATTAAAGCAACGATGTAAGGGGCTGAAAAAAGATGATATTATCACGGTTCGGTCTCTGCAGATTGGGGCGCTACTCTTTGTTGGGGTAGCAATCGCAGCTGGGATCTATCCGGTCTATCGATTTGGATTGCCGATTATTGGTGTCGGAATTGCTGCCATACTTGCGGCTGGGCTCTACACCTGGGGGCCGTTTCCGTACGGGTATTTTGCACTTGGCGAGGTATTTGTCTTTCTCTTCTTTGGATTAGCTGCAACTGTGGGGACCTATTACTTGAATACGGGTAAATTCGAGCTGCTGGTGTTGGGTTATGGGGCAGTTCCAGGTCTGCTAGCAGTCTTGGTGTTGCAGATAAACAATATTCGGGATATAGATAAGGATCTCATGGCAGGCAAGCGGAGTATCGCAAATCTGCTAGGGAGAAGGGCGGCTAGGTGGCTCTTTTTTTTCCTGGTCGTGTTGACAATCAGCCTCTTCGTGGGATTAGTATTCTTGGCGAATTTGGAAAAAATTTATCTATTGGCTGGTATTCCTCTTTTGCTTTTGTTGGTGATTTCTTTTATAATTATGAAAAATGATAAAGTTGAAATATTCAATAAAGTACTAGGGATAAGTGCTGGTGTAGCTTTTATGAATGTATTTGTTCTTATTTCGATTTTTTTTATCCTTAAAATGTTTTAATTTGTTCATTTGTGAAAAAATATCATTGACAGGTAAATTTTTTGGATTAAAATTATAAAAGTATAAAATACAAAGGTTGGATTTATAATTTAGGAGGAGTCATGAGTTTGACATCAGCGTTGATATTCTTACTTGCGGCAAGTTGCTGTGCTATCTTGTTTGCTGTTTTAAAGACTGTTTGGATCTACAAACAACCGATTGAGAAAGAGGCCACTGTGAGAATTTCTGGTTACATCAGGGAGGGAGCAATGGCCTTTTTGTCAAAAGAGTATAAGGTCTTGCTGCCATTTGTTGTCTTGGTCGCTATCTTTTTGACAATATTTAATGTCGGGTTCCTGAAGTTTCAGGCATTGTCGTTTGTCCTTGGTGCATTTGCATCAGCCCTTGCTGGATTTGTCGGTATGAGGGTTGCAACTGCAACTAACGGAAGGACTGCTGATGCTGCGACGCGAGGATTGAATCCTGCACTGAAGGTTGCTTTTTCTGGCGGTAGTGTAATGGGTATGAGTGTTGTGGGGCTTTCGCTTCTTGGAATTGGGGTGGTAATGCTTATCACAGTCTTCACAGTTGGCGCAACTGCTGATATCTTGCAGAATGAGGTTATGCCGATTCTGACCGGGTTCTCGCTTGGCGCAAGTTCAATGGCCTTGTTTGCCCGTGTTGGTGGTGGAATCTACACAAAGGCTGCCGATGTGGGGGCTGACCTTGTCGGTAAGATTGAGGCTGGGCTGCCAGAGGATGATCCTCGGAATCCAGCAACAATTGCAGATAATGTTGGCGATAATGTCGGTGATGTTGCAGGAATGGGCGCTGACTTGTTTGAGTCATTTGTCGGCTCATTTATCGGATGTATGATTCTTGGATTGACTGCAAGCGGAGCAAGTGAGCTGCTTCGCATAAAACTTGTAATTTTACCTATACTTCTATCTGGAATTGGAATTATCTCTTCGATGATTGGTATTCTTTGTGTAAGGGCAAAAGAGGGAAAGTCGCCTCAGCGGGCTTTGAATATTGGTACTTTTATCTCAGCTCTACTTGTGGTAGCAGTTGCATTTCCTGTAATCTATTTTTTTATTGGAAAAGATTCATACACCTTTGGCGATTCATCAATCTCTAGCGGGTTAAAGATCTACTTTGCGATGATAATCGGTCTTGCTTCTGGAATGGCGATTGGATTTATCACTGAATATTACACTGGAACAAACAAACGGCCAGTTAACTCTATCGTGAAGGCGTGCGAGACTGGAAGTGCGACGAATTTGATTACTGGTATGGGTGTTGGAATGCTCTCGACTCTAGCGCCGATTTTAATTATATCTGCTGCGGTTCTCGGCTCATACTACCTTGCTGGTCTCTACGGTGTGGGAATTGCTGCCCTCGGGATGCTTTCGACGCTGGGAATCGAGCTGGCTGTCGATGCATACGGCCCGATTGCTGACAATGCAGGCGGACTTGCTGTGATGGCTGAATATCCATCCGAGGTGCGGGAGATTACTGACAGCCTGGATGCTGTGGGCAATACTACAGCAGCAATAGGTAAGGGCTTTGCAATCGGATCTGCTGCCTTGACTTCGATTATACTTTTTTCATCCTTCAAAAACCTAGCTGGCCTTGCGGTAGTTGACTTGACCTCGGTACCTGTCCTTGTTGGAACAATGATTGGGGCAATGATTCCATATCTCTTCTCATCGATTGCGATGGGGGCGATTGGCCGTGCTGCGTTCAAGATGATTGCTGAGGTAAGGCGGCAGTTGCAGGAGCTGCCAGGGATTCTTGCCGGGACTCAGGAGCCTGATTACAAGAGTTGTGTCGGGATCTCGACAACAGCTGCGTTAAAAGAGATGATTATCCCTGGTTTGATTGCGATTTTGACCCCGGTACTTGTGGGCTTTCTTGGCGGTGCTGATATGCTGATGGGGCTGCTAGTCGGTGTTACTGGTAGCGGCGTTGTTCTTGCAATTTTCATGTCGAACTCAGGTGGTGCCTGGGATAATGCAAAAAAGATGATTGAGACTGGAATTTCTGGTGGAAAGGGGTCTGAGGCTCACAAGGCTTCGGTTGTCGGTGATACTGTGGGCGATCCATTTAAGGATACTGCGGGTCCTGCCTTGAATATTTTAATAAAGTTAATGGCTGTTGTCGCGCTTGTAATTGCGCCAATGCTGTAGGAGGTTAAGATGAGTTATGAAAAACATTTGTATGCGATTGTCTATCCGAGTGAGGCCTTGATTGCCTCTCAATATAATCCAGCCCAGTTTGCACAGCACTATATTGCTGGTTCAACCCGTTATTATGATGGAAAAGTCTTGTTTTTCGAGGTTGATACTAGTTACAGAAATGATTACTTTGATATTCAATCTGGGCTTGATGCACTTGTTCCACACTCTGATGGTCGCCCAAAGGCTACGAAGTTTGTGAAGACCTACCGTGTGCTTGAGCATATTGCCTTAGGTGCTATGAAAAATTTGTATTTGACCAATCCTGACGGCTCATGTCTTGAGCTGCAGGAGGATAATGGTGAGATAGCAACGAGGGAGAAAAACATACTGCGGATCTTTGCTGAGATAGATCCATTGAGCATGCTAGTCTTGACTCGATTGAACTATGTTGATTTTGGCAAATACATTACTGCGGCGGAGAATCCAAAGTCGTGCCCGACCCTGTGCTACACCCAGCTTGAGTTTGACTCTGACTCTTTTCTTGAGGAATTTGAGAAAAATTCCGTAATGCCTGCGCCGATTCCATGTGTCCATCCGTCTAAGCTGCGAAATGCTATATTTGAGCTACTTTCTAAGCCAGAAAAGACCACAAAGGGGTTGAGTCTTGACAGTAATTTTAATAAGATAGCATATAAAACAATAAGACATGGATTCATGTTTGCATCTGCAGAGGGTACGAAATTTTACCGAATGCCATCAAATAAGGAGATTGAAGATAAAAATTTTCGCTTCTGGAAGGCAATGTTCTAGCAGAGCAATCTGAAGGAGGAAAGATGAGAGTATTGATTCAACAAGACTACCAGAAGGTGTCAGAATGGGCAGCAAATTACATTGTTTCAAAGATAAATGCCTTTAACCCAACGAAAGAAAAGCCATTTGTCCTTGGACTGCCAACAGGTTCGACACCGCTTGGAACTTACAAGAAGCTGATTGAACTATACAATGCAAAAAAGGTCTCTTTTGAAAATGTTATTACTTTCAATATGGATGAGTATGTCGGTATCGCGGAGTCACATCCCGAGAGCTACCACTCTTTTATGTTCAATAACTTTTTTAATCATGTAGATATGAAAAAAGAGAATATCAACATTTTAAACGGCAACGCTGCTGACTTATTGAAAGAGTGTGCCGACTACGAGGCGAAGATCAAGGCTTGCGGCGGCATCGACCTTTTCATGGGCGGTATCGGCCCTGACGGTCACATCGCATTCAACGAGCCAGGCTCAAGCATCAATTCACGAACAAGAATCAAATCTCTGACAAACGACACAATCATCGCCAACTCAAGATTTTTCGACAACGATATCACAAAGGTTCCAAAGACAGCATTAACTGTCGGCGTAGGCACAGTTACCGATTCCAAAGAGGTAATGATCCTAGCCTGCGGCCACAACAAGGCCCGCGCCCTCCAGAAATGCATCGAAGAAGGCGTCAACCACATGTGGACAGTCAGCGCATTGCAACTGCACCCCAAAGCAATCATCGTCTGCGACGAATCAGCTGTTGGTGAACTGAAGGTTGATACTTACCGGTATTTTAAGGATATTGAGGGAACGAATTTGTTGTAATTTTAAATGGCTGTCCATTCGTGGATGGCTTTTTTTTGTTGTGTGGGGGCCTGCTTAGCAGTGAGTACACTGTTAAGCAGGATGGTTGAGGCATGCCTCAACCTTTTATTTCCTGCTTAGCAGGACCTGCTGGCAATGCTTCGCATTACCCACGCAGGAGTTGAGGTGTACCTCAACTTTAACTGCCCTGGCAGGCTGGTTGAGGCATGCCTCAACCTGAATCGTAAAATTGTCGTATAAAATTCGTAAAATTGTCTTATTTTGGGGTTAGATTGATGTGTGGAGAATCCCTGTCTGCGAATAAATGTGCGAAGTGGGGGA
>JAFGXN010000120.1 GCA_016936615.1 Spirochaetales bacterium
CATTTTCAATGAGGCTAACATTATTTTTAACGATATTTAAACAATTGTTCATATAATTTTCTTAAAACCTAGTATTTATTATACCATCATTTCAAGTTTAGTCAATAATACAAGGATTAAGTTTTTATGATAGTTTTTTTTATTGAAAAAAAAATATAATAGTGTTAAAAATATATTATGAAAAAAGAAATAATTATTTCGCCATCTATGCTCTCAGCTAACTTCACAGAGATAGATAAGGCTACAAACTTAATCAAAGACTCAAATGCACAAGCAATTCATTTAGATGTGATGGATGGGCATTTTGTTCCTAATTTAACTTTTGGTTCTCAGATGATTAAAGATATTCGCAAGATTACTGATTTGATTCTAGATGTCCATTTAATGATTGAAAAACCAGAATTAAGTATCGATTCGTATATCGATGCAGGTGCTGATATCTTAACCTTTCATTTAGAAGCTTGTACACACTCTCATCGATTGTTACAGTATATAAAGTCAAAGGGGATTAAGGCTGGTATTTCAATTGTTCCATCTACTCCAGTTGAGATGTTGATACCTATATTAGATGTTGTTGATAATATTTTAATTATGACAGTCAATCCTGGCTTTGGAGGGCAGTCATTGATACATTCATGTGTTGAAAAAATCGATTTCTTAGACAAATATAGAAAAGATAAGAATTTAAACTATATCATTTCTGTTGATGGCGGTGTAAACTTAGTGACAGTTAGCGGAATCTTGAAGGCTGGCGCTGATCTATTAGTTGCTGGTAGTGCCTTTTTTGGAAGTGATGATAAAATTAAATTTGTAAAGGAAATAAAACAACTAGGATGAAGCTTGAAAAAGCGTTAAAAGAATTCAAACGTGGAAACTACTCATTGATTTTAAACTCTCTTGAATCGCAGATTTTTATTTATCAAGAAAATCACAAGTTTTTCTATATAATGGGAATGTCTTCGCTTTTTTTAAATGATATTGGTGGAGCCTATGCATATCTGACTAAGGCTCACCGGCTAGATAATGAAAACCTGTATATTCGCTTAGCTTTGGCTGCTGTTTTGTTGAAAAAGGGGCAGGTTGATAAGTCTATAAAGATTTATTTGGCTATTTTAGAGAAAAATCCTAAAAATAAATATGTTAAAAATGCCTTGTCTTTGATAAAAAACTTCGAATTCCCTGATTTGGATTCTCAAAAGCTTGAAGTTAAAACAATTTTATCATTGATACCAGAAAAAAAACAAAGGAAGCCAGTTTCGAAGGTTACTGTGACATTTTCTACATTAACGTTGATATTGATTTGTGTTACAATGGGTGGCGTCCTTGGTGCGTATAAATATAATAAAGATCTTAGAATTTCCGACAGGGGAGTTCCCTTTAGGAGCGAGAATATTGAAAATTTCATAAATTTTGATGAGACTTCAAAATTTACAATGTCGGAAGAGCAGATAAAATATCACTATAATCTTTGTTTGAGATATTTTGATAAGCGACATGATAATCTTGCCAGGATAGAATTTAATAGGCTTTTACACAGCAACGCTTCTGAAGATATAAAAAATAGAGTAAAAACTATGGATTCCATGATAACTGTTCCTGATTTTAATACATTTAAAGACAATCACGATTATTCTGTTGTAATAAATCCTTCTGATAAGTATGCCCCTTATGTTTATGACAGAATATTTGTTACTTGGAAAGGAAGAATTTCTGATATAGAAGTGTTTAAAGAAAAGATTAAATTTAATTTTTTAATTGGCTATCATGACAAAAAGATAGTAGAGGGCATTGTTGCTGCAGAAACAGCCTTTGCTCAAGAGATAGATAATCGTTTTGGGTATGAGATACTAGGGCAGATTATTGTTAATCAAGATGCTAGTCTTTTTTTGAGAGTAATATCATTACGAAAAATTCCAGAAAATTAAGAGGTAGTATGCGCGCTGTCGTTCAAGTCTGTAAAAATGCAAAAGTAACTGTGGGTCAGGAGATTATATCTGAAATTGATTTTGGAATGTTGGTTTATCTTGGAGTTTCGTCTGAAGATGATGTTTCCTCTGCTGATTATATTGTAGATAAATTGTCTCGAATTCGAATTTTTAAAGATTTACATGGTAAGACTAATCTTGATATTGTTGCGGCAGGTGGAGACTTTTTGATTATTTCTCAATTTACATTGTTTGGTGACTTACGAAAAGGTCGTAGACCCTCATATAATTGTGCGGCTGAACCAGAAGTAGCGAAAAACTTATATGAGTATGTTGTTGAAAAATTAAGAAAAAATAACCATGTAGTTAAGACCGGCTCCTTCGGCGATTACATGCAGGTATCATACACAAACGATGGTCCTCAAACCTATCTCCTAGATTCTGAAAAAAAAATATAACTTTATATAGTTTTATCTTAAAAAAACAGGTATACTATGAAGTAAAATTATAAAACAAGATAATAATATATATATGGAGGAAAAAATATGGCAACAAAAGAGATACAAAATCAAATGGATTATAACATAGACCAAGAAAAGATTAAGGCTATTGAATCTGTAAAGACTCAAATAGAGAAACAGTTTGGAAAAGGTTCGTTGATGAAATTAGGAGATAAGGGTTCTAAATTAGATATTGCTACAATACCTTCTGGTTCTATTCTTTTAGACGCAGCTTTAGGTATTGGAGGATATCCTAAGGGACGAATTATTGAAATTTATGGGCCTGAATCGTCTGGAAAGACTACCTTGGCGCTACATGCTATAGCTGAAGCTCAGAAGATGGGCGGAATTGCTGCTTTTATTGATGCAGAACACGCTCTAGACCCTGCTTATGCTAAGAATCTAGGGGTTAATATAGATAATTTGTGGGTTTCACAGCCAGATACTGGTGAACAAGCTCTTGAAATTGCTGAGTCTTTAGTTAGAAGCGGTGCAGTTGATATCATTGTTATTGACTCAGTTGCTGCCTTGACTCCAAAGGCTGAGATCGAAGGTGGAATGGGAGACTCTCATATGGGTCTTCAAGCAAGATTGATGAGCCAAGCTCTAAGAAAATTAACAGCAATCGTAGGCAAATCTGGTGCTTGTATAGTTTTTATTAACCAAATTCGTATGAAGATTGGAGTAATGTTTGGAAATCCTGAGACTACTACTGGTGGAAATGCCTTAAAATTTTACGCATCAGTTAGATTGGATGTTCGAAGAATTGAAACTATTGCGAAAAGTGCAAAAGATGATGCTACTGGTAATAAAGTAAGGGTTAAAGTTGTCAAAAATAAAGTGGCACCTCCTTTTCGAAAGGTTGAACTTGAGCTTGAATTTGGAAAGGGAATTTCTTATTATGGCAGCCTTTTAGATATTTCTGTAAATTATGATATAATAAACAAGAGTGGAAGTTGGTATGCCTATGGCGATGAGAAAATCGGACAGGGAAGAGATAACGCGAAGAAATTTTTAGAAGATAATAAAGATATTTCAGAAAAAATTGAGAAGATTGTTAGAGAAAAATTGTTCTCAGATCCTGCAGCATTGATTGATTTTGGAAGTGACAACGAAGAATAATTATGATTGATGAAGATATAATTGAAGAAACTCAAGCAGAGCCGAGTAATGCAAGTTTCAAGGTTGAAAAATTTGAAGGCCCATTGGATTTATTGCTTTTTTTAATTAAAAAGAACGAAGTAAGCATATACGATATCCCGATTTTTGAGATAACAGAGCAATTTGTTCAATATGTGAGAGATGGAAAATATATAAATCTTGAGAATTTAACTGAATTTTATATTATGACAGCAACGTTAATCTATATAAAATCTCAGATGCTACTGCCAATTGAGGTCAATTTAGATGAAGAGATTGACGATCCAAGACAAGAGTTAGTTGAAAAGCTTATTGAATATCAAAAATTTAAGAAGCTTACTGACTTAATGGAAGAAAAAGAAAAAGAGTCTGAATGGATGCTAGAGAGATCTAAAAAGCAGAGAATGTTACCTTTTCCTGATTCTGACGAGCAGTGGGAAAAGCTTGATGTCTGGGAGCTTTTGCAATCTTTTAGCCACATGATGAGCTCTATCTCCTACGAAAGCGTTTACAGCGTCTACGAAGAGGTAAGTATAAATGAAAAGATTACCTTAATGAACGAGCTTTTTGAGAAGCAAGGAGATATCTCCTTTGTCGATTTGTTGGGCAAAAATCCAACAATTATGGATGTTATCTGTTCTTTTCTTGCAATTTTGGACTCAGTAAAATATAAGCGTATAGAGATCTATCAGAATAAGTTTTTTGGTGATATAAAAATTGCAAAATTAGATACACCAGACGAGTATGATCTATACGAAAAAGAAGAGGCTGCAGATGAGTAATAATTTAACAGGAGGATTTATGACCTTAGAAAAAGAACAAGCATTAATTGAAGCAGTGTTACTACTTGAAACAGACCCTGTGAATACAGATTTTCTTGCAAAGACTACAGAATTATCGCGAGATGTTGTTGAGGAGGTTATCCTGTTGCTAAAGGAGAAATATCAACAAGCCGATAGAGGATTTGAAATTATCAAAATTGGTGGAGGATGGGTCTTCAGTCCTAAAGAAGAATTATGGGAGTACTTGAAGGAAAAGTATGGCAAAAAGAACAATAATCGATTGTCAAAGGCTGGCTTAGAGACACTCTCCATTATTGCTTATTCTCAGCCAATAACTAAAGGTGAAATTGAAAATATCAGAGGAGTAAATGCTGATAACATGATCAGGCTCTTGATTAGTAGAGAGCTTGTGAAGGTAGTAGGTAAAAAAGATTCTCCAGGAAGACCATCTCTCTATGGAACAACACAGACATTTTTAGAAAAATTCAAACTTTCCTCAATATCGGATCTTCCAAAACTTGATGAAGTAGAACAGGAGAAATTTGAACTAAAATAAATTATGGAAAAAACTATACGACTACAAAATTATATAACTGAGTGTGGGATTTGCTCTAGACGAAAGGCTGCTGAGATAATCGAAGCAGGACAAGTCGAAGTTAACAAGAAGATTGTTACCGTTCCTGGATTCAGAGTGACTGGTGATGAAGAAATTAGACTGAATGGTCAAGCAATTAAGCCTATAAAAGAAAAAGTTTACATAGCGTTGAACAAGCCTATTAAATATATCTGTTCTAATTCTGATGAAAATGGAAGAAGGCTTGCTATAGACTTAATAGATCAAAAATACCGTAAAGGTTTACATAATGTTGGCCGACTTGATTATATGTCAGAAGGTCTAATCCTTTTTACAAATGATGGGGATTTTACAAATAAGGTAACTCATCCCTCATTTTTGGTTGAAAAAGAGTATGAAATTGAAACAGTTGATAAAGTTTCTGAAGAAATCCTAAAAAACTTCAAAAAAGGCTTTATTATTAATGAAGAAAGATATAAAATAAATTTGTATAAAATCCTAAATTCTTGTAAAGTTCGAATTGTTTTAAATGAAGGAAAGAACCGAGAGATACGAAAGCTTTTTGCTGAAACAAATATAAGAATTCGAACATTAAAACGAATTAGAATTGCAAATATACTGCTTAATGACTTAAAGCCTGGTGAATATAGAATTTTAAGCCAGGATGAAATAAAACAAATAACAGGGAACTTATGATAATTGCTTTAGACGGACCAGCAGGCGTTGGAAAAAGTACAATAGCTTCATTAATAGCGCAAGAGACAGGCTTCTATTATCTAAATAGTGGAAATTTTTATAGATCTGTAACATATAAGGTTTTTGATGAGAAAAGGGATCCTGAGCAGGATGAAAATGTAATAAATGCATCAAAAAATCTAAATATTGAAGTGATAAA
This sequence comes from Spirochaetales bacterium, assembly GCA_016936615.1. Classification (GTDB taxonomy): domain Bacteria; phylum Spirochaetota; class Spirochaetia; order JAFGXN01; family JAFGXN01; genus JAFGXN01. Next base: position 5,817 of record JAFGXN010000120.1, read on the forward strand.
TAATCAAATCTATCTAGATGGAGTTAATATTGACTCAAAATTACATACTGATCAAATAGATAAATATGTTGCAAAGCATTCTGCTATCATTCAGGTTCGAGAAAATATAAATAAAATTTTACGAAAGTTGACAAGAGATCTAGATATCGTAGCTGAAGGTCGTGATATGGCGACTGTTGTTTTTCCAAATGCTGAGGTGAAACTCTACTTAGACGCCTCAGTGGAGGAAAGAGCAAATCGAAGGTATAATCAGGGGGTTAGTTCCCTAACTTTTGAACAAATATGTGACTCTATACAAAAACGCGACGAGATTGATAAAGGCAAAGAATTTGGCAAACTAGAAATTGCTAAAGATGCTATATATATTGATACTACAGGGTTGACCATTATTCAGGTATGTGAGAAAGTAATATCAATAATAAATAAAAAGAAATAATAAACATTATAGGAGTATTTGAGTAAGATGGAAGAGAGAGAAAAGAACAAAACAGACCAAGAACTTATGTTTGAAAAACATTTGGAAGAATCTCTCGAGAATTTGGAGAACGGTCAGATCGTTGACGGAATAGTTGTTCAAATTACTGACGAGTATGTATTCTTGAATGTGGGACTTAAATCAGAAGGATTGGTTCCTGTTGCAGAATTTGAAGAACTACCGAAACTAGATGACAAGGTTGCAGTCGAGATTGTAAAGAAAGATAGCCGAGATGGAGCAGTAATTGTTTCTAAGAAAAAAGCTGAACAGAACCAGAAATGGAAAGATATCTGTGATGCCTTTAAGAACAAGGTTCCAGTTAATGGTGTCTTTAAAAAAGCAGTTAAAAATGGAATTGAAGTTACTGTCGAAAGTGCCTTTGATGCATTCTGCCCAATTTCAAAGATAGATGTTGCACGTGTTGAAAATGCTGAGAAATGGGAAGGGAAGAAGTCAAAGTTTTTTATATTACAAAAACCTTTAAAAAATAAAATCCTTCTTTCAAGAAGAGATTGGTTAATTGAAGATATTGAAAAAAGACGAAAAGATTTTTTTCAGAATGTACAGGTTGGAGATACTGTTGAAGGTATTGTAAAGAGTTTTACTTCTTTTGGTGCTTTTATAGATCTTGGAGGATTTGACGGTCTTCTTCATATCAATGATATGAGTTGGGGACATGTTTCTGGTCCTAGAGATTATGTTAAGAAAGGTCAAAAGGTTAAATTGAAAGTTCTTCATCTTGAAGAGGATACTCAGAAAATCAATCTATCTTTAAAACACTTCTCAGAAGACCCTTGGAATCACTTTGAAAATAAGTTTAAAGTTGACGATGTTGTGAAAGGTAAAGTAACTAAGCTTGTTGATTTTGGAGTTTTTATTGAGCTAGAAGATGGAATCGAAGGTCTTGCACATATCTCTGAACTTTCTTGGGTAAAGAGAGTTGATCATCCAAAAGAAATTCTTTCAATTGGTGATGATATTGAATGTAAAATCTTGGATTACAATGTACAAGAGGGACGTGTATCTCTTGGAATCAAACAAGTTACTGAGAATCCTTGGGAATCTATCATTAAAGATTATCCAGAAGGAACAAAAATAACAAAGAAAATTACTAAAGTTACTAATTCGGGTGCATTTATTGAACTTGAAGAGGGAATTGAAGGGTTTTTGCATATAGATGATGTCTCTTGGACTAAGAAAATAAAGAATCCTGGTTCTGTTCTTAAGAAAGGCGAAGAGATCGAGGTTGTTGTTCTACAGGTTAATCCTGAAGAGAGAAGAATTAAGCTTGGTGTTAAGCAATTATCTGAGAATCCTTGGGATGTTTTTACTGAAACTTTTAAGAAAGGAACTGAGATCGAAGGTGAAATCACTAACATTACTGAGTTTGGTCTTTTTGTTAGAATTACAGATGAGATTGAAGGTCTTGTTGGACTTAATCAAATTCCTAAGAAATCAGATTCAGAAAACCTTCTTGAAGGATATAAAGTTGGTGAAAAGATCAAGGCTGCTATCCTTGAGATAAATCTTGAAAAACAACGAGTATCTCTATCAATTAGGGCACTTAAGAAAAAACAACAACGAGCTGAAATTTCTAAGTATATACACGATGAAGATGAACCAACAGCATCATTAGCTGATTTTTTCAAAGACGAAGAATAAAATACAATCAGACAGGCTTATGCCTGTCTTTGTTATGGAGTTAATATGAAAAAAAAGATTGAAAAACCTTCGAAAGAAGAAAAAATGCATAATTTTTTGGTCAAAAGTAAGAATTATATAATAATAAGTATTTCTTTAATACTTGCAATAGGAATTGCTGTCTCTGTCTATTTTACTGTTATGACAAACAATAGAAAAAGCGCAGATGAAAGTTATTTCAAGCTTGCATCGACTTTGGAGAAATTAGATTCTGATTTAGTTGATGAAGCAGATTTGACAGAGATTCTTGAAAAATTCTCAAACTATGAAAATGAGCACAAGAATACCTTTAATGCAGCAGATTTTGCATTTAGAATTGCAGAATATTATAAAAAAGATTCTAATTACGATGAAGCTATCAAGTTTTATGACTCAGCTTTAGCTAACAAGCCTAAATCTTTTCAGAAGAATATGATACTTTTAAATAAAGCTATGGTTTTACTTGAGACTAGCAAAATTGACGAGGGATTTGAAATCCTAAAAAAAATGCAGACATCAAAGAAATTTGAGTATATTGATTATGTAAACTTTAAATTAGGTCAATGCTATGAGCATTTTGATAATTCAAATGATGCAATTGATGCTTATTCTAGAATTCTTAAAGAAAAAGATGATGAAGAAGACGTTTATTCTTCAAAAACTCTTGAGAATCTAGCTAAAACACGAATAATGCAGATAAATCTTGGAAGTGAATTGTTTAAATTTGAGAAAGAAGCTGAGATATTTGATCTGGATGAAACCAACAAAGAATAATATTAAAACTACAGTTGCTAGTAAAATTTTTATCTGTTTTTTACTAGCTTCTTGTGGTCTTCCATCAGACCCCAAATTATACCCACCTGACTCTATTGATACTACTCAGATTGGATACACCTCATTTATAAATCGACCAAATCAGATTAGTTCTTTGACTTCTTCTCAGGTCCATGCTGATTCGTTTAAAGGTTATGAGATCTATTATAGAATTGTATTTAAAGATTCATCTTTTTCAATTAATGGAAATAAGATGTATGATTATGTTTCTAATACTAATAGCACTGAGATAAATAGGTCATTAAAGAGTAGCTTGTCCTTTAATGATATCAAAATTGGAACTGGGGGAGGCTCTGCTATTAAGCAGTCGACATATAATTTACGAAAGCTATATGTCATAGAGAGCTTGTCACCACTAACTATAAATACAAAAAACTCAATCTGGTTTGAGACCTCAGCCGAGTCATTTGATTCTTCATTAGAAATTAAACTTGATTTTTCACAAATAGATAAGGCTCCATATTTACCAAAAATAGAGTATAATGGAAAGTCATATTATCTTGGAAGATATTTTAAGCTAAGCCAAGGTAATATTGAAGTTGTAGATAATTTTAATCCTCTTGATGGTAGCTTCTATAAAAAAGATCCTGATGTAGTTGATAGTAGCTCGAAGCTAGAAGGTCCAATTGACGCAAAAATTGTTTTTTTTATTGTAACAAAAGGTTTTGATTTGCTTAGCGGTTCTGGTATTCTGTATAGTGATTTATCGTATTTCGGATTTAAAGAAATAAACATAACATTTAATAATGATGATGAAAGGAAGTTTTGATGAATGAAATAGTAATACAGGCATCTATCTATCTTGGAATAGCCTTAATTGTATCTATGCTAACAATCTTTATCTTTAAGGTAAGAATTGTCGGAAGATATTGGGTTGGATTTGTCGTAGCATATGTAGGTTCTTTGATTGGTGGTATTGTGAATTTTTTATTTAAGAATAACATCTTTAAGTTTTTCTCAGATTTCTATGGGGTAAACATCTTCGCATCTCTGTTTTTTGCGGTAGCATTTATATTGATTTTAAGAAGAATAAGCAAGGAATGATTTATTCTTATGTTATTATAACTTCCGATAATGTATATTCTGTCGACTTATTTTGATGACTTGTCCTTTTTCTTGAAATAATTTAATATATAGATACCTATTGTTTTGGAGATAAAATATGGACGAATACAAAAGATTATTAGAGATTATCATTAGGCTTCGTGCACCAGATGGTTGTCCTTGGGACAGAAAGCAGACAGCTGAGTCTATTGTTAATAACCTTATAGAGGAAGCATACGAGACAAGTGATGCAATTATTTCAAATAATATTGATGATATAAAAGAAGAAATCGGAGATATATATCTTGTTGCTACTATGTTAAGCGTAATCTATCAGGAGCAAGGTTTGTTTGATTATAGTGATCCAATCAAGACTGCGGCAGATAAGTTGTTTAGAAGGCATCCTCACGTCTTTGGCGAGGCAAAAGCTGACAACCCAGATGAAGTCATGAAGATTTGGCAAGCTGAAAAGGAAAAAGAAAAAAAGCAGGACAGTATTGATACTGGAATCCCAGGGTCGTTGCCCTCTCTTCTGAAGGCTTTTAAGTTGCAGAAAAAGGCAGCAGCTAAAGGATTTGACTGGGAAAGTCATGATATAGATGGAGTCTTTGATAAGATTCACGAAGAGATTGATGAGCTTAAGGCTGCAGTCAAGAATAATGATGCTGAGAATATTCTTGAAGAATGTGGAGATATGCTATTTTCTGCGATAAATATTTGTAGATTCCTGAAAGTAGATCCACACTTAGCGCTTGAAAAATCAAACCTAAAGTTTATCCGAAGATTTAATTATGTAAATGATAATGCTGGAGCACCTTTAAATACATTGACTTTGCATGAGTTAGACAAACTTTGGCAGGAAGCAAAATTAACTGAAAAAAAATAATGCATATAAAATTGCATTATTATGCATATGAAAATAAGTTTTTATATGCATAGATGTTTGTTTTTATGCATATAAAAACGATAAGTTATGCATATAGATTTCTAAATTTATATGCATAACAATCTCTACTAAATGCTAAAAATCAAATTCACAATCTATTCTGGTCACTTTTGCATCATATTTGTGTCCATCTTTTACTAGCATCTCCACAATCTTGTAGACGCCTTTCCCATTCCGTGCAATTCTAACTGAAAATACATTGCCCGCTACCCCAACAATCTCTTTAATCTGAGCTATATCGACATCATCTTTCAGCAGCTCAGGATCTATCGTCACCTCAAAATCACTGTGCACAAAGGTCTTCTCAAGTGTCTTAAATTCATCTACTGCGTACACCTTTGCCTCGTAGAACTCGATTCCGTCGATTGTTCCATTGTTGAATCTGTTAAGTATCTCGTGTTCATCTGGTGGGGAGATAATTTGGACTAGCAAGTACTCTGCTTTCGATTCAGCACCAAGCGGCAATGGATTCACAATTTCAATCTTTGGCTTACGATTAAAACCTTGTGTGTACACAAAATCAAATCCTGTGCGCACAAGAATCTTCTCCATTGTGCTCTGTGTGTCTATATGCCCGATATATGAGGCCTTACCTTGCTTTCGGTATTTTATAATAACTTTTTTCGCATTATCATAGTTTTCGACAAATTTCTCACCATCAATGTAATATTTTTGAAAGTCATCAGTGCGTTTTGAATTCTTAATTTTAATATTTTTATTACAAACCCCGCATAAATGTTCGCATTCTTCTTCACAAATTGATGTTAACTCACCATTTTTTGATTTTTCTGCCTCATTTCTGAGAAAATTTGTTGAAACACCGAATAAAATGTTACTCCACGGCGCATTTTCTTCTGAAATATTGGAATTTATCTGCGTTTTTGAAATCTCATCAAGCCAGATATCTTTTTGAAAAAACTCATCCCACGCATCGAAATATGCGCCGCGATTATAGACTTTTTCAATCAGATCTCCTATCTGCTCATCTCCACGGGACAAAATTCCCTCAATATGGGAGGTATATGGGTCATGAAAGCTAATCTTTATCTGGTTTGCATTGTAAAAGTGCTTTTTAATTTTAAGTAGCTTCTCTAATGCGACATCTGGTTGAAGTTGTTGTGCATATTGATATGGCGTATGTGGCTTTGGTATGAAAGTCCCTACATTTACATTTATTCGTAATCTTGTCTTGTGCGCTACATACTCTATGTACTCAATTATGGACTCTTCTTCATTCTCTGGAGATTCAGGTAGACCAATCATGAAGTATAGTTTTATTAGTTTCCAGCCATGTTGCTTTGCTGTGTTTGCTATAGCGCACAGATCCTCTTTGTCAACAAGTTTATTCAAGGAGTGCTGCGCACACTCTTCTGCAGTCTCAACAGCAAATGTTAATCCACTCTTTTTGTTTTCTGATACAGATTCAAGAACATCAAGGGTAAATGAGTTTACTTTTATTGAAGGCAATGATAGCGAGATATTATATCTCTTATAGCGCTCAAGCATTATCTGAGAGAGCTCTTTGATTAATGAAAAATCACCGGTCGAAAGCGATGAAAGTGTAATTTCTCGATAACCTCCATTGTGTACTAAGTTATCTGCCTCTTTGATTATTAGCTCAAGATCTTTTTCTCTTTTTTGTCGATAGAAGACTCCAGCATGGCAGAATCGGCACCCATTTGGGCAACCTCTCATAATTTCAACAACAGCATGATCTTGAACTGGGCGCATAGATGGCACAAGCGGTTTGGATGAAGATAACACCTCTTCAGTTGAGAATCCTTGCCAAGTTGCTTTTTTAACCTTTTTGTTTCGGTTAGTCCAATAGTATTCGCAATCCTCTACCATTTTTAAGAGAAATTCTCTGTATTTGTCATTTGAAAAATCTGATTTTCTATCCGCAGCAGCCTTATAAAAGCTTTCTAGAGCTGGTTCAATCTCTCCTAAGAAGATACCATCTAGAAACTTGGAGAGTACTGCAGGGTTGGTCACAGCAGGACCTCCTGCAATAACTACAGGATCTGTAGCACCGCGCTTAGATCTATCGAGCGGGATACCTGCAAGGTCTAAGACATATAGAATATTCGTATATAGAAGCTCTGAACCGACTGTGAATGCTAAGATATCAAACTCTTTAAGAGGCGTAGATGTCTCAAGTGAGATAAGAGGTAAATTATTCTCCTTTAGCAGTTGGCTAAAATCGTGTGCTGGTGCAAAGACTCGCTCGCATACAATATTATCAAAATTGTTTAAATATGTGTAGATAAGCTTTAAGGCATTGTTGCTCATTCCAATCTCATACATATCAGGAAAACAGAGTGCAACTTTGAGCATCTCTGGTCTGTGCTCTTTTATTCTTATTCCAGATTCTCCACCAACATAGCGGGCTGGTTTAGCTATTTTCTTTAGCTGAGTTGAAAAATTTTCTTCGATATTCATTGTTCCTCATTAATCAATTATTTCAAATTTTTTAGAATTTATATTCATTACTATACCGATACAGGCCATGGCTGTCCATAGAGAGGATCCTCCGTAAGACATAAAATAGAGAGGAATTCCTGTTACTGGCATAAGTCCAATAACCATTCCTACATTAACGACAAAGTGAGTTAGAAACATTCCGATTATTCCAGAGATGATAATTTTACCATAGAAATCATCGATATTCTTTAGATGTAGGAACAGCTTCAAGAAAAGGCCTAGATATAGAATTAACACTGCACTTGCACCGACAAATCCCCATTCTTCACAAATTATTGAAAAGATAAAATCTGTAGTCTGTTCTGGTATATAACTATTCTGGCTCCAGGCACCCTGCCCCAATCCTGTTCCTGAAAATCCACCAGCTTGTATTGCATTTAACGACATAATAAGATTGTATCCAAAGTTATTGCTATCTTTGTAAGGATCTACAAAGAGTATTAATCTTTTTATTTGATACTCTTTTAGGACACCACTTGCCTTTATCATTTTCCCTACTGTAATACCAACTAGAACTATTGATACACAGAATATAATCCAGTAAAAGATTCGTTTTTTTGTAACCTTATATCCAATCAAGGAGACAATAATGATTAAAGTAAGGAATGATACAAAGATGAAAAAGTAGAGATTATTCGTGTATACGTCAAAAATTTTAACATCGCGTTGAAGTATAATTTTTTCAAATTCAGGAAGAACTGCAAAAACTATAACCAGCATTCCAACGAAGAAGAGAAAGGTTATGTAGCGAATATTTGCCCCAGCCATAAAGAGCATAAATAAAAAGGTTGGGAAAAAGACTAACGCAGTTCCAAGATCAGGTTGTATCAGGACAAGCCCCATAGGGATAAACATAATCACCATGGAAACAAGAAAGACTTTTAATGATTTTATATCTTTATGGTTTTTTTCAAGATATAAAGCTAAGGTCAATATGCTGACTAATTTAGCTAATTCTGATGGTTGTATACCTATTAATCCTCTACCTAGCCATGAAGATTTTGAAAATATTGCAATTACAAAAAGGGAAAGTAGAAAAAAGAGATAGATATAGAGAATAAAATTCTTTAAATATTGGTAACTTATGAGGTAGAAGATTATTAATATTACTAATCCAGAGAGAGCCCAAATTATCTGATGTTGAAATGAGTAGAAAAACTTATTGTATTCATTCAGGCTGCTTGAGTAAATAAATACTAGCCCGATACTTGTTAGTGCAACAGTCACTAGAATGAGGAAGATATCTATCTTAAAAAAATTGTTTTCTTTCATCTTGTTTAAACCACCATTGTGCCCTTAAATCTTTTACAGAATTTACAAAATCTAAATCCTTATTTATTCCATGGAAGACAATGCTTGCAGCTTTTACTGCCCACCACTCCCAGTCATTATCTGAATCGACCATTGTAACGACGACAAATTGGTCTTCAATTTCTGCATCGTATGGGCCGTATGCGACAAAGCATGCATTTAGATGTCCGTCTCTTCCTACCTGGCCAGTTCCTGTCTTTCCTGCGACTTTTACTGAATTTCTCATGAATACCGTGCTTGATGTTCCATCAGTAACTGAATATCTCAAGGCTTGTTTTAAGAGTTTCCAGTTCTCTTTTTTTAGGTCTAAAGTGTGGAGAATCTCTTTTTCATAGGTTTTTATAGTTTCACCAGTATCCTGGTCTCTTATTTCTTTTAAAAAATGGGGTTTGTAGACTTTTCCTTCATTTACTATCATTGCCATCATGTTTGCCATTTGCAGAGTTGTAACCATGAGATAACCTTGCCCTATCGAGAGGTTCGCAGTATCACCGTCGAACCAGGTCTCTTGGTTGAAGTTACGGTATTTGTAGTTTGCATCTGGTACAATAAGTAAAGATGACTCGCCGGGGAGATCTACCTTTGTCGAAGAGCCATATCCATATTTACGTGCATAATTTGCAATAATTTCAGGACCCATCTTTAGGCCCGCAGTATAGTAGTAGACGTTGCATGATTCAGCTAGAGCATTTTTTAGATCCATGTATCCATGTCCTCTACGCTGATGACAATGAAAATATCGATCTCCTACCCGAAGCGAACCAGTGCATCTTACTGTCTGATTAGTCGGTAGTACTTTTTCTTCAAGTATGGCAGTTGTCATAACAACTTTAAATGTTGATGCTGGCGAGTAGCTTGACATCAATGCTCTGTTGAAGAAAGGTTTCTGCTGGTTTGTATTGTATTTTGTAATATTGTTGTTGTCTTCATAGATTTTATTTGGTTCATAATATGGGTAAGAGACCATAGCAAGGATCTCTCCAGTGGTGGGTTTCATTACAATTATAGAGCCGGTTCTTTCGCCTAAGGCTTTTTCACATAGTTCTTGTATTCTTGTGTCGATGGTTAGCACAATATCGTTTCCGTTGACTGGAGGGATTATGCTTGATGTATTTTCGACTATTTTATTTTTTGCATCACGCATTGTTATCTCTTGGCCATAGGAGCCTTTCAAGATTGTATCATACTCTTTTTCAACACCAAGTTTACCGACAAGGTCATCTTTTGAATAATTTAGTCCTGATCGGATTTTGAACTCATTTGGTGAGATTGGTCCAATGTAGCCAACAATATGAGCTAAAGATCGTAGCTCAAGAGCTTGTCGCTGCGGGATATTTTGCCATACAACACCACTCAGGATGTTTTTGTTCTCCCCTAGTTCGATTATCTTTTCAAGGGTGACATTCGAGGCAATCAATACTCTCGTGTACATGTGAAGTCGGCTTCCTGAAATTGTGGTCATTATATAATCTTTTTCAAGTTCAAGTATCGACTCTGTGAGTGCGAAAATTTCATCTAGTTTATCTTTAGGTACTAGTGCAGGGATTACAAAGACTGAGAAGGTTTCGGAGTTGAATGCAAGTGGAATTTTCGAATCAGAGGCGTATATTCGCCCTCTAAGAGGATGTATTCGCTCCGAACGGTATAGTTCATGATTTTTGTTAGAAACCTCCCTCAAGGCTCCTCTGACGATTTGGACAGAGAATAATCTAGCAGTAAATAGAATGAAAAAAAACAGAGTAATTATAAGCAGGGCAATAATTCTTCTGTTTAGATGACTAGTTTCGATTGCCATTACAGTATGCTATCCTTATTGTTTAGATCTATTACTCGTGTAAAACTTAGAATGAAATAGATAGGTATTGCAAAGCCTATATTGAATGCTAGCTCTATCAGAAATTTTATCCCGTCCAATTCTGCAATCTCGCTTGATTTTCGAAAAATTAAATATATAAGAGATATCATTGCGTATTTGATGAGAGTTAATACTAAAATTGACGATAGTGGGAATATGAATTTGCCGAAGAAAAGCTTGTCCTTTAGCTTGCCTGCTGCAAATCCAATTATTGTATAGAGGAAGGCATTTAAACCTAGCGCTGTGGCTGGAGTAAAAAAATCGAGGAATAATCCGCAACAAAAGCCGAGTATGTAGGCTTTTTCCCAACCCCAGTTTATAGCAATGAAAAAGAATGTAATTAATATAAAATCAGGGAGTGCTAATGTCACAGGAGAAACAGGGTAAAAAGATTGAGCTACAATTATTAGGAGGATAAGGATTGTATGAAAATATATAGTTTTAAAGAATCTCATCTTATATCTCCTGATAATACATATATATATTTCAATTTGCTAAAGTCAGCATATGGGCGTAAAAAGATGATTGAGGAATTTTCCCAAGCTCTTTTTTCGATTTTCTCAACATAACCAATTGGAATTCCTTCAGGGAAAAGTTGACTATCCATTGATGTCGTAATTAGAGCTCCGATAGCAATTGGTTGATTTTCAAGGTTTTTCTCAGCTCCAATATACTTTAATGTGAGAAAATTATTAAAGCTTCCAAGCCCTTCGACTAACCCTCTGTGGTATGTGTTTTCAACAATACCACCAGTCCCAAATTTCTCAGAAAAGATTGGAATAACTGTAGAGCTGACTATATTGACAGTGTCTATTTTACCAATTAAAAATATACCACTATCATCATATCCGACAACTGGCATATCTTTTTTTATGTTATGCCCACGACCTAGATTGATTGTGATAATATTATTAGTATTGCTTGGCGAACCTGAGATTATAATTCCAGGTATATTTGAGTATTCTAGCCGCCTTGAAAAATTTATAACATGTCTTAGCTCTTGATTTTCTAATACTAACTGGTCATACAGTGCAGTTTTTTGTCTCTCTTCCAATAGCAATTTTTCAAGTTCAGTATTTTGCTCTAACAGGACCTTGTTAGATTTTAAACTTCTAAAGCCTCCGACTATAGATTCTCCAAAACCACCAAATAGATGTTGAAAAGCTCCAGAAGCGCCACTTCCGAAGTTTTTCATATTCTCTCTACTTCCTGTCTCAGAAAAAACAATCATCGAGAATGATATAAATAGTAAAAATGCGAAAAATAGAATTTTTAGTTTATTTAGAATAAATTCTAAAAGCTGATTCCACATTTATAAGATCCAATTATCCATTCCATGCTTTTGAGCTTGATCCAGGCAGATTCCAGCACCTTTGACAACACACAACAGTGGATCTTCAGCTAAAATAACTGGAACACCTGTCTCTTGTGCAACTAGCTTTGGCAATCCACTTAAAAGTGAACCTCCACCTGTCATTACAATACCTCTCTCCATGATGTCTGATGAAAGCTCAGGAGGGGTCTGTCCTAATGTTCGCTTGATTTGCTCAACAATTGTTCCTACTGGTTCACGTAAGGCTTCTAGTAATTCAACAGAATCTAGCTCAAGTCTTCGAGGAAGACCAGTTATTGCATCAGTACCTTTGATCTCTTTTTTTAGAACTTTTGAAACTGGTAGAGCTGTTCCAATCTCCATCTTTAGTGATTCCGCAGTGTGCTGGCCAATTATAAGATTATGAACACTTCTTACATGTTTGATTATAGATTCATCAAATTCATCACCACCGATTCTGATAGCTTTTGTTAGAACTAGTGAGCCAAGAGAAAGTACAGAAATTTCGGTAGTTCCTCCACCAATATCACAGACCATTGTTCCCGCAGGTTCGTAGATTGGAATTCCAGCACCAATTGCTGCAGCCTTAGACTCATATATCAACTCAACACTCTTCGCGCCAGCTTTGAGTGCACTAACCTTTACTGCACGTTTTTCAACTTCGGTAATACAGCTTGGAATACCAATTACAACTAAAGGTCGAGCAATTATTCTTTTAGACATTACCTTTGCTAGAAAGTATTTAATCATCTTCTCTGTAGTGTCAGGATCAGCAATAACTCCATCTCTCAATGGTCTAATTGCTATAATTCTATCAGGAGTTCTCCACAGCATCTTTTTCGCTTCGGAGCCCACAGCTAATACCTTATTTGTTCCTTTTTCGACAGCTACAACAGATGGTTCACTTACAACAATGCCTTTACCTTTTACATAAAGGAGTGTGTTACACGTTCCAAGATCTATACCAATGTAAGAATTAAACCCGCTGAAAAAATTTTTTGCCATAATTAAAAACTCCTTTTATAAATTACTAGATTCTTTGAAAGCGCCAGCATGCGACGAATTTATATTTAATGCATTGCGAAACGCAGCACGAGCCTTCACTATATTGTTTTGATTTTTGTATATGATACCTAGATAATAATACGCATCAGCCGATTTAGGATTGTCCTTGATTATTCTATTAAAAATTTTTATTGCATTTGTATAATCTTTTTTATCTAAATAAACCTTAGCTATCCAATACAAACAAGCATTTTTAATTGATTCATCATCAGTTGTTGTAATTATTTCATCCAAATACTTATACGCAGCATCAAGATTTCCTTTGTTGTATTCAGTTACAGCAATGATCAATCTTGATCTATCACCATTATCAAGTGTTTTTTGAAAAAACTCAAGACTTTTTTCATATATTCCTAAACTAGAATATGCTAGGCCTAACATGTAATTTATATCACTTACAGAGAACCCGTAATCAAGGGATCTCAATAGATGGTAGATTGATTGGTCGTAGAAAAAAACACCCTTTTCAAAGTACAATTTTCCCAAGGCATAATCTATTTTTCCTGTTGTGTCCTCAATTCCAGTCGCAAAGATCTTTCGCAGATCTGATATTGCAAGATTTATATAATTGTTTTTAAGAGAGATTTCAGGTTCAATCTCAGATTGGTAGAAGGCAGAAAGTCCTCTATATGTTAAAAGAGTATAATTGAAATGGTCACTGGCTAGTTTTCCCGAGGTGTAGTCAATGATTTCAGAGTAATTAGACTCTTTCCAAAGCTGTTGAATATCTATCTTCTTTGAACTTGATTTGATTGGTTTGATCCATCCCAGCGACAAGGCAAGAATTAATACTATAATGCTTGTTACAAACAAGACAATTGCAGATATTTCTAAAAAGAGTAATCGTTTGTATTTTTTTTCATCATAGTATTTATATTTTTTAATTGAATGCAACATATTTCTCTTCTTACTATAAAAAAAATGCAGATCTGTAAGCCGGGTTCTGTAATCGGTAGCCATCTATCTACGCTAAGACTCACACCTTAGCTCTAGCAACTTACCCGCAAATATAGGCGAACAACCATTTGCTGTTTAGCTTTGCTCCAGATGAGGTTTACCAGCATCTTCTGTTGCCAGAAAATCGGTGAGCTCTTACCTCACCCTTTCACCCTTACCATACCTCTCAAGCAAGCTTAAAAAGTATGGCGGTCTTGTTTCTGTGGCACTTTCTGTCTCTTTTTCTAAAAAAAGAGCCCGGGAGTTACCCGGCATCTTGTTCTATGGAGCCCGGACTTTCCTCTTTTTAACTTAATAAAAAGCGACTACCCGATCTGCAAATTAAATTAAATATCAAAATCATCCATTTTGACCAAATCTGCCAATCCACCAGCTTCTTCTTCGTCAAAAGCATAATCTTCAGTAGCAATATTTTGTTCATCTTTGTATTGTAGAACTCTACTACAGTAAGGACAAAATTTAATCTCTTTCTCACGTCGTACATCATTAACAAAGCTAGCAGAAAGTGTCATGTAACAGCCGTTACATACATTATTCTTCAAGCTAACAATACCAAGACCCTCTTTGTTCTTTACAATTCTGTCAAATTTAAAGATAATATCAGGAGTAAGTGTAGGAGTAATCTTATCTTCTTTCTGTTTTAACTCTTCAAGTTCAGCATTTCTAACATCAAGCAGTTCATCAATCTTTGATTTTTCAAGATTTAGCTCTTCTTCCTGCTCTTTAATCAAAAATTCACTTCTTCTGATAGTCTCTCGTAGCTCATCAAGCTCCATCTCTTCTTTTCGAATACTCTTTCGAAGATTCTGCTCTTTGTCATTTGTATCTTTAATCTGCTTATCTAAAATTTCATACTCTCTCTGAGATTCAGCTATTTCCATACTCTTTTCATACTCTTCTCTTTGAGTCTCAATTTCAGCTAATTTCTCTTTAAGCCGATTTAATTTACCCTCTTTTTTTTCAGCATGACCATTCTTGTCGATATAGTTTTTCTTTAGCCTAGCAACCATCTCTTTCTTAGTTGCCAGAGATTTAGGAATTTCTTTCTTTTCACTTAAAAGTTGATACTTCCTTTGTAAAATTTCCTGTAGTTCTTTAAGATTATCAAAAATATTTTCCATTATTCTTCCCCTTATTAATCTTCAACATAATCTTTTAGTCGTCGACTTTGTTTTGGTCTTCTCAATCTTCTTAAGGCCTTAGCCTCAATTTGCCTAATTCTTTCCCTAGTAACATTAAAATACAAGCCAACCTCTTCGAGAGTTAAAGAATAACCATCATCTAGTCCAAATCTCATTCTTAATACCTCTTGCTCTCGTGGAGGAAGATCTTCAAGAACTTCTCTAATCTGCTCTTGCAATAATTTAAAAGCAGTCTGATTTGCTGGATTCTCGATATCTTTATCTTCAATAAAATCACCAAGTAATGAATCTTCCTCTTCTCCAATTGGAGTCTCAAGAGAAATAGGCTCTTTAGCTACATTCTTTACAGATTTAACCTTAGCTACAGGCCATCCTAACTTCTCAGCTATCTCATCATCAGTAGGTTCGCGTCCATACAGCTGCATCAAGTGTCTAGACTCGTTGACAACCTTATTTATCTGCTCAATCATATGAACTGGAACTCGTATTGTTCTTGCTTGATCAGAGATCGAACGGGTAATAGCTTGTCTAATCCACCAAGTTGCGTAGGTAGAAAATTTAAAGCCTTTCTCATACTCAAACTTCTCGACAGCCTTTATCAGTCCTATATTTCCTTCTTGAACTAAGTCAAAAAAATGCAATCCTCTGTTAGTATACTTCTTTGCAATACTTACGACAAGTCTTAAATTTGCTTGAATTAACTTATCTTTAGCATTTTGAAGCATAATTCTTCCACGGTGAATTTCATTTGCGCGGAATAAAATATTTTCAATTGAATCTTCAAAAATAATCTCAAGTTCCTTAAGTTTTTTTTCTTTCATTTGAATATCGCGGATTTTTTCTTTTATAATATCTGCGCCGATTCCCAGTTTCTGTTCAATCTGATTCTTCTTTGAAGGAACTGCTAGCTCTCGTCCAAGCATTCTCAATTCTCTAGAACTAGAAACTTGAAGCTCTCTCTCTAACTTAGATTGTTCAGCTCTGAAATCATTGATTTTTTTTTCAGAATCGATGAATTTTTCAGAAAAAAGCTTGATTTCATCTGCATGTAAATCAAAATCTTTAAGATCTGACAAAAGAGCTTTTTGTTTTTTTAGAAGATCTTCATTGCCAACAATTGTCTCTCCAGCTTTTAGCAAATCATATTTAAAATCAACATATTTCTTAAGCTTATTCATCTCGCCTTTTACTTGATCTTTGTAGCAACTCATAAGTCTTCGTTTTTCAGCTAGATAGTCAGCATGTTCTTTCTTAGTTAAATCCATCTCTTCGAGATTTTCTTTTCTAAAAATTTTATCAGCAATTTCATAGATTTCAGTAATTATAATGCCTGATTCAAGGAGAATGCTTTTGATAATCTGCTCACCTTTTTCCATCTTCTTAGAAAGTTCAACCTCTTCCTCAGCAGATAGAAGTTTCTTCTTTCCAATATCCTTAAGGTATAATCGAATAGGATCATCTATAGACGCTTCTTTTGCAGATTGTTGAACCATCTTTTTAGGTTTATCCTTTGCCTTTGGTTTGACAATAATCTCTTCATCATCTTCTACAACATCAGCCTTTACAATGCCTGAGATATCATCATCAGAATCGTCAAAATCATCAGAGTCCTCATCAGGAAGTGTAAAATCCTCATCCTCATCAACTTCGTCTTCTATAACAATTTTCTTTTTTTCAAGTTCATTTAGTACAACTTCAATCTTATCTGGATTCAAATTTTTAGGAAGAAAATCATTAATCTCATCGTAAGAAACAGATTTCTTTTTCTGAGCATAATCCATTAATTCTTTAAATCCTGGAATGTTATCAATCTCTATCATTTATTTTCCCCAAATTATTTATTTCTTCATCAATACATCTAATCTCGTTTAGCATCATCTCTTGTGCTGAAACATCACCTTCAAGTTCATACCTTGAACAATCTTTTAGGAATTTTTCCTTTAATAAGCGTAATTTATTCATCTTAATCGTGTAGAATAAACTACTTATATTATTATCGGACATATTAGCAATTTCATCAGCTTTCTCTGATATTTTTTTTGTGAGAAAATCTCTTAACTCATCACTCTCTATATTATTAAGAATGGAAAAAGTCTGCATCTCCTCACTGCGGTAGCTCTCTTCTAAGGCAATGTACATCTCTCTAAGCATTTCATCTTCAATCTCTTCTAAAGGTAGGTACCTCCTTACCTCTTTAAAATACTTAGGGTTTGCGATAGAGACAAGTAACAAATTCATTTCGATGCTAGAATTAAGCATAATTTTCTTTTCTACAGGACGATTCGGCTTAAAAGATAGCCTTTTTTCTCCCTCTACATACTTCTTGAATTCTAGCTCCAAAGCCTTTTTGTTTACGTTAAATTCATCTGCAACCCTTGTTAATAAGCCGTCTTTTCTTATTTCAGAACTCTGTCCTGCAATAAATTTAAAAAGAGACCTAATGATTTGCTCCTTATTTGTGTAATCTGTTATGTCAATACCTTTTTGGTATTTTTTAAGCAGATATTCAAAACTATTTATAGAATAATTTAGAGTTTTTTTCAATCCTTCTTTGCCATTTTTTTCAATTATTTCAGAAGGATCTGAAGATCCAAAGTTATCTACAATCTCAGCATCAATTCCTTGCTGTTGTAGGATGTAGATAGTTTTTTCAGCTGCCTTTAATCCAGCCTCGTCAGGATCAAAAAACAGCTTAGCACTCTTGATATATTTTTTTAAAATTAAAGCCTGGTTCTCGGTGAAGGCTGTACCTAAAGGAGCAACTGCATTCTCAACACCAGCATCATGCATCGCTAGTACATCAAAATTACCCTCAACAATAAAAAGATTTTTCTTATTTCTAATCTCCTTAATCCCTTCGTACAAGCCAAAGAGATTCTCTTTTTTCTTATAGATAATAGTCTCAGGGCTATTGATATATTTAGGACCATTATCTGCAAGAGTTCGCCCACTAAAGGCAATTGTCCTACCCTTAATATCTCGGACAGGGAAGATTATTCTGTTGTAAAAGATTGTTAAAGACTCTTTCTTCGCAGAAAAGAGCCCAGACTCACGTAAAAATTCCTTTGAATAATTCTTTGAAAGTAAAAAATCATACAACCATTCACCTTTTGAAGGAGCATAACCAATATTAAACTTTTTCAATGTTTCATCAGAGATCTTACGACCTTCTAAATATTTTAAGGCTTCAGGAGAAGATTTTTTTTCAAAAAGAAAATAGTGAAAAAGATCTGCTACCTTCTGATAAAGCTGGTAGAATTGGTCCTTTTTCTTTTCTTCTTCAGAAAAAGTCTTAGAAAACCCATCTTTAGGAATCTCAACACCTGCCTTCTTCGCTAAGAGTTCGACAGATTCGACAAAGCTCATGTGTTCAACTTCCTGAATAAAGTGGATAAGATTTCCACCCTTCTGGCAACCAAAGCAAAAAAATAGATTCTTTTCAGGAGTAATAGAAAAAGAAGGAGTCTTCTCGTTGTGAAAAGGACAGCATCCCCAATATTTGTTACCCTTTAAATTAAGATTAACATATTGAGATACTACATCTACCATAGAGATCTTATTTAGAATTGCTTCTATTATTGACTGATCAATTTTCACTTTTACAACCTATTCAAGATTATTTTATATACTGTAATTTAGCATCACGGTGGTCGCTAAATTTATCAGAAAAAACATGTTCACCAGTAGCAGGATCTTTTAATACAAAATATAAGTAATTTGTGGTGTCAGGGTCAAGTGCAGCCTTAATTGCAACAGAACCAGGACTACAGATTGGTGCAGGCGGTAATCCTCTATACCTGTATGTGTTAAATTCGTTATCAATCTCTAGATCATTGTAATATAATCGAGAAGGCTTTTTCCCATAAAATTCCTTCAAAACATAGACAACAGTAGCACAAGATTGAAGTCTCATATTTTTTTCAAGCCGGTTATAGAAAACTGACGCAATCTTTGCAGCTTCCTCGGCACGTTTATACTCTTTTTCTACAATAGAAGCTAGAATAATAGAGTCGTATAATTGAGCAGGAGGAAGTTCTAGTAGATTGGGGTTTTTTATAAAAAAAGTCTTAACCATATATTTTACGCAATCCTGTGCTGAGAAATTACTAGGTATCAGGTATGTGTCAGGATAAAGAAATCCCTCGAGGCTTTTAAAATCAAGATTGTATGATTGCAAAATCTCAGTATTTTTAGCTGCGTCGCGAAATTCAGAAGCTTGACATATCTGAGCAGATTCAAAAATTTCAGCAACTTCGTTTATTATCAATCCTTCAGGAACAACAACAGAGTATCTTATGACTTTACCATTCGCTAACTTATCAATCACTGACAAGACAGAATCAGATGGCGTAATTTCATATTTACCACGTTGTATCTTAGACTTAGCGGAGAGCTTAGATAAAAATTTAAAAAAAATCTCGCTTTTTATAACACCATTTTCAGAGAGAGTCTTAGAGACTGAATAGACTGAATCACCTTTTTTTACATCAAGTAGAAAATTACTATCTAGGTTCAAAGAGTTAAATCTAGCAAATATTAACGATAAGAAAATTACCGCAGTAGCAACAATTGCTACTGCAGTATAAAGTTTCTTTTTTTTATTAAACTTATTTTTCAAGAATGAATTCAACACGTCGGTTCTTCCAATTTTCCTTTTTCCAAGTTTCTGCATCATCTTTTGGATCTACTAGTGGCTGACGACCACCAATTCCCATAGCATTTAATCTTTCAGCCTTAACGCCAAGAGATATTAAAATCTTACGCACAGTTTCAGCACGAGCTAAAGACAATGGAACTAACTCTTCTGTCTCTTCCTTCTCTCGCTCAGTCTCATTGTACCATTTTACAGAATTAGCATGGCCTTCAACAGTTATTCGATAGCTATCATATTTCTTCAAGATTTCTGCTAATCGTCTAAGAACTCGCATATTCTTGTCAGCAATCTCTTTATCTTTTGTTTCAAGTTCAGCAGAATTAGGAGCAAAGTTGATATTAGCAATCTGAATCTTTAGCTTATCGCCAACTTTGACAACTAAGATATCAACTGGAATGATTCCTTCAACAACTGCCTTATTTGCAACATTGTCAAATACAGTCATTACATACTTGTAATCTTCAGCAGAGAATACAGTCTCTCCAGAATCAGATCTTCCATCCCAGGTAATCTTGTTAACCTTATCTCCAAAACCTTCGTAAACCTTGAATAAGTTTCCTTTCGGATCAAAGATCTCAAACTTCCAGAATTTAATGCCTGAAGAGCTCTTCATAGAGAACATAATATCAACAGTATCGTCAATACCATCATTGTCAGGAGAGAATGGAACTGGAGCAAGCTTGACGCTAACAGCAGGAGCTGAAATATCGAGTAAAATTTCATCTGATTCAGTATTAGGATTATTTCCTTTTACGTAGAGAATCTCGAAGTATACCTTATATTTGCCTTCAACAACTTTACCAGCATCATTTTTGCCATCCCAGACAACCTTGCTAGGAATTCCCTTATCTGATTTGAAGTTTTTATATAGTCTTCCATTTAGATCGCGTACTTCAAGCTTCCAATCCTCGATGCCATCAGTAACATTTACCAAAGTTTCAATAACGACAGTATCAAAGATGTTATCTCCGTTTGGCGAGAATACAGCCTTATCCGCAGTTACAAATATTGCAGTAGCACGTGTATCAACCTCAATGCCCTTAACAATCTCTTGAGTCTTGTTACCAGCCTCATCTTCAGAGACAATTCTCAATGAATACTCACCATCAGCAACTTTATTACCTTTATTATCTCGTCCATCCCAGTTAAAATCACTAATCTCACCTTGCCATACATACTCTTTGACAGCATTCATCTTAGTATTCAAGATCTCTGCAATCCATTTATCCTCTTTACTAGAAGTTGCCTTTACATTGAAAGAGTCTTTTTGACCATCACCATCAGGAGAGAATATTAAATTATCAAAAGTAATCTTTAGTTTTGGTGCAATTCTATCTACAACAATCTTTCTTGAGACTGCCTTCTCATCATTTCCGTTCTTGTACAGAACTCTTAGGGTTGCTGAATATTCACCCTCCGCAACAGAATCTCCTCTATTGTCGAATCCATCCCAGAAATATGATTTACCAACACTTGAAGAGTTTAAGATTTCACGAACAACCTCACCCTTGCTATCGATAATATTGATTGCACAATTTTCAATACCTGAAGAAACTGCGAGAACAGGGAAAATCTCAAGTTTGTCAAATTTCCCATCACCATTAGGGCTAAAAGCCTTTCTTGAAGTTCTAATCTCAACAGGAGTCTCCTTTGTATCAATTGAAAAAGTCAATAAATTACTTTCACCGTAGTTACCAGCACTATCAGTCGAGTAAAGCTTGTAAGTGTAAGTACCGTCAGGAATCATCTTACCATCAGCAAGATAACCATCCCATTCGAATTTGACTGGAGGTTCAGTAATATATGAGAATGCCTCAACAACACTTCCATCATCTTTGTTTGCAATCTCAGCTACCCAAGTACCTTCTTTACTTGTCTCATGGAAAAAGATATTCTCATCTTTATTACCATCTCCGTCTGGAGAGAAGACATCGTATTCTTGTGAGATTCTAGCTCTCGGAGCAGTAATATCTACAATTATTTCAGGAGTTTGAGCCTTAGGGTTATTGCCATTCATGTAGAGAAGCTCTAATTTTGCAATGTAAGAACCTTCAGGGATTACCTTTCCAATTAAATCATTTCCGAAAACAATACTCTTTGGAAAATCTTCTGTTCCATCAACAGTGTAGATTAGAGCGCTGTCGCTATTTAATATATCAAATTTCCAAGTTAAAATACCCTGAGTTACAGGAATGTCAAAAAAGATCTCTACACTCTCTTTTATATCATCATTGTTAGGTGACATAAAATTGTCAGAAACACTCATCCGTACAGGAGTCTCCTGAGTATTGATAATAATATTATTTACAACATCTTCAGAGTAGTTACCAGCTCTATCTTTAGCAAAAATTCTATATGTATAGACACCATCAGGAAGTAAAATTCCCTTTGAGTCAGTTCCACCCCAAACAAAGTCTGAAGGTTTTTTATTTTTTAATTCTTTTCTGAATACAGTGCCAAGAAACGAGTTAGAGATTTCAATTACCCAAAGATCTTCTACAGAACCATCTTGAGAGATAGATAATTTGCTTTTTTTCCCCACATTATTAGGATTAAAAATTTTCTCAATGCCACTAGGCTGATCTAAGGTAATCTGTGGAGCAGTAGCATCAATAACAAAAGGAATCTTTGTCGATCTAGCCCTGTTGTTATTATCATCCCAAGCTTCGATAAAGAAATAGTATATACCATCCTTTGCAACAGAGCCATCCTCTGTAGTACAATCCCATATAATCTTATCAGGAATCTCAATCCCTGACTTTAATTTAAAATAGTCAGAAATACTCTTATTCTCTTCACGCTGCTCTTTGTTGCCAATTACACGAACGATATTTCCGTGAACATCCTCAACCACAAAATTATACCCAGCAATAAAACGCTTATCTGTAATCTTTAGAGGAATAATTAAATTATCATTTATACCATTATTATTTGGCGCAACATAAATTCTAATCTTCTCCTTGTCTTGAAAGCTTTTAGTCGCAGTTAACTGAGCCCTAAATTTCCTGTTTTTTTTTGATGAAGAGACCTGATTTTTCTCAGTAGAAGTCTTAGCCTCATCTGTAGAAGCCTCATTCTCATCATTTTCAGGGGTAAAATTGTAAATTGAATCAAAATCAATAATAATTACAGGAGCAAAAGAGTCATATACACCAATAGGAACCATAAATCCAAGAGAATAAGCCCATAAATCATTTCTACCAGCAGGTGAAAATCCACCTTTTAGATGAAATTCGTTGAAATCCTTCTTGTCTGAGTCCTCTTCTTTTATATCCTTCTCTTTATAACGATAGATAAAATTAATAGATGGAAAAAGACTTGAATAAGTTGGCGTATCATTAAAGTTGTACCAACCAGCTAACTCACCGACATTTATTCTAGTACCAATATCAATTCTCATTACATCACTGTAAGCAAAAGACATTCCAATTCCAAGCTTAATATTTTGAAAAGTCGGTAATTCTAGACTACTGCTAAATCCAAGCTTAAAATCATTCTTCTCAACTGCTGTAAAAGAGAGATTAACCTCTGGAGTGAACAACGCCATGTATCTCTGCTCAGTAGCTAAAGTACCCCATCCAATATTTTTAAGAGAAACACCATACATAAAATCAGAGACTAGTGTTACACTTTTTACTCTATGGATAAAACCAGCATCGATTGTGAAGGCCCAAAAAGGAGTAGTCGCATCAGCCTTATTCTGTCCAAGGCTAACATTCATTCCAAAACCCAGAGAGTACTCAGGAGTTAAATCTCTAGCGTATGAAAAATTAATCCCACCCATATGTCCAAAATCGTAGTGATATGAATTACCTTGAAAATATTCACCAGAAAGTGTAAAAACACCAGCTTTACTTGGCAAAGATATTCCCAGATTCAAAATATTAGCAAAATAACCTAGCAAAAGAGCGTCAGGAAAAAGTAAGGGATTTATGCCAATTCCGTAATCATTTCCAACAATACCAGTATAGTTCATATCGAAGGTAATCCGTTGCTTATAAGCCGAAGCTGCCGGGTTAGAGGCATCATTTACTGAAGATTCGCCCTGAATATTTGCAGCAGGATTAGCCATATTTCCTGGCGACTTAAGATCTTCGAGCAAAGTCGAACCAGGAGGCAACTGCGATTGAGCAAACAACATACTTGCTGAAACAACAACCGCACCTAGAACCAATAAAATTTTTTTCATAAAAACTCCTTATATACACTCATTTCATTCATATACTTAGTTACATGATAACTTTTCAATATCTTCTATAGTTAAGCAGGAAAAAAGTATTTTTTCAATCTTCTCCAGCAACTTTTCTTCGCAATAACTTAAAACCAACTCATTTTTCTTTAAAAAGGCATAAAGTATCTTCAATTCCTCCAAAGAAAAATCAGTCATAATACTCATCCTCATACTGCTTGCGAATCTCATTAACCTTCTCAGCTGAATAGAAATCACCAGAACCAATACCAGGACATGACATAGCTTCATCGTCCCAAGATTTCTGGTCGCGCAGAATCGATGACCAAAACGGATAAGTCCTACACTGAACAGGTCGTGCCTCATAGACAGTGCAACCGCCATCCCAGAATATACAATCATACTCAGCAGTCTCAATCAGCGAAAAAGACCTATACCCCTGCGGATTATAAATTGATCGACAGAATTTCTGCAAAAATTCATTCACCCCAAGCCCAAGAAACTCAGTTAAATTATTAATATCACGTTCGGACAACCTCACAATCCCCGGCGTATGCCGACAGCAAGCAGAACATTGAGTACACTTAAAATACAAACCATTTGAGTAAAACATAGAATCATTATAGAGCATTTTTGAAAAAATAAAAATAGGTAAAAAAGAAAAAGTCCTTCAAAATTATGAAGGACTCTATGGGAAGAGAAGGATTCGAACCTTCGAAGGCGAATGCCGACAGATTTACAGTCTGCTCCCTTTGGCCACTGGGGTATCTTCCCGATTTGTAATAGCCGCCTATCAGATTCGAACTGATGACCCCGAGATTACAAGTCACGTGCTCTGGCCAGCTGAGCTAAGGCGGCGTGCCTTAGTTACCCTCTCAATCTATACGTATTAGAAAAAAATGTCAAGCAGTTATGGGAAAAAAATAGAAGAATATGGGCGGCCATTCTACGTTGTGAATTACATACAAGATAATTCAACCAAAAACACAACGCAGAATGCCAGGCTTTTCGGGCTACGCTATCGCTTCGGTCGCAAGCGACGCGGCAAAGCCGCCCCTACAATCCTTGCCGCGGATTAATTGTTGTAAGGATCGGTTCTGGAATTCAGAGAATCTTAATCAATAGTAACCTGAACTATCAAATAATTCCCAATAATCCCCACTATTAAAGACTCCCTAGAACCATATTTAGGATCTATTTCATAACCCAAAGGATATGACTGAATCACCGCAACAAGTTTGGAATCTTTTGTAAATACGCTGACTTGTCTGTAATGTTTTTTCCCATATGCAAGGTAATATTTATCCGTATAAACCTTTTCAATAGATTGAAATACATTTGATTTTCCATAAAATACAGGAATATTTCTATGAATAATTCTAGAAAGATTTCTAGTTTTTAAAAATAATTCAACATCAATAAGCCATGAACTATCTCGCTCTTTTGTTTCTAGCAATATAATACCTCTGGAAGATTGAAAATGTACATACTTATCAAGCCCAAAATCATAAAATTCTGTAGCTCCACTAACAAGATCTAAAACTATTAGGAATTTTCCATAATGAATAACAGCTTTATCACCACTAACAGCATACCCTCTATATAAGCTGCTATCATCCAAGACCTTTTTGCAGTAATCTTCTGTCCTAGAAGCAGCAAGATATACACCTTCACCTTCTACTTTAACAATAAATCTATCAAGACTTAAGTAATCAATTGTAAATTCAGAATCTCTCTTTGCAAAGTAATTAAAGCAATTACCTCGACTCTTCCCATTTGCATAATAAATTGTAAAAGTCTTCTTTTCCAAATTTAACCGCCCTAGATTAGGAGAATCATCCTTCTGGCTATTTTCAAAGAAAAAAGTTTTAAAAGATTTTTCCCAAGAACATGTAGGGTCATCATAAACAAACCTATGGTCAAACTCTTTTAAACGAACAATATCATCACCTAAATAAAAAATTGAGGAACTGCAAGTATTATCAGCTCCCTCCGATGGATTCTCCGGAACCTCATAGTAATCTACAGAAAATATTTGAAACTGTAGCATTGTAAAAAAGATAAATCCTATTATATATTTTTTCATTTTTTTTCTCCTCGAAAATTAAAATCTGAAATTCTTAGCTACTCATCCCTAACTGAATCTGTTTCGCAGAATCTTGGAGTACTCCGAGACTTAATTTTTATCTCCAGCATTTTTTGGCTTACAAAAGAGTTTACTTTGATAAGTATAAAATCATTTTTTAGGTTATTAACGGTAAGAATTGTTTGATTTTCCTGAAAAATTGAAAAACTCTTTAGGCTTTTAAGAAAAACTACATCATATCCATTTTCATGTTGCTCTAAATTAACTACGACCTTCTCAAACAATTGGTATCCATCGATTGTTAATATATACACATCCTCATGCTCCTCCAGTAAATAAGAATAATCAGCAATAATTTCTCCTGAAGTTTCAATTTGATCACACGAAAAAGCCCAGATTTGTACAGGAACATCTAAATTCTTAGATATTGTTCCCGTTTCATTTTTTTTGCAATTACTAAATATGACTAGTAGCAAAATAATAATGTAGAACTTCTTTAATTTATTCAAAAAATCCTCCTAATATATTATATATTTTTATTTTTATAGATGATTAACACCTTCATTATAAACTAGAACCCTCTTATCACTCGACAAAACATATCCATTTGCTAAACATAAAGAGGTAACAATCCCATAGCCAGATAACTTTTCAATATTATCTGCACTATCTGGCAAATTAAAATCACTCTTAGATTCAAGAAGTTTCTTACAAAAATCTTCAATTATTTTCTTTGTTAGAGTCTGAAACTCAACAGGTCACAGTTGATAAATACTTATGTAATTTGCCCCTGTTACCATAAAAATAATACAAGCGAGTAAATTTTTTATTCTGCAAATACTTATCCAACTCTCAAAAGATTTTTTTTCACTAAAACTACCCTTCATCCATAGAATATTTTAAATTTTAACTGCTAAATTTCAATTCTTTAGCTGAACTCATAACAAAAATGAATACTAGTCTTCATCAGATTTTGCAGCCACCAGCTTATCGCAAACCTCTTCCAGATAAACTAATTCCCAGCCGTGGAAGATTATTATTCCCTTCTTCAGGATAACCTCTCCGTATGGCGGGGTGTGG
>JAFGXN010000121.1 GCA_016936615.1 Spirochaetales bacterium
AAGAAAACAAAAATAAACTTAATATTAAAATTAAGCTTATTTTTTTTAATGAATTTTTCATAAATACCTCCGCGTATAATATCAGAATTATAACACGGAAGTATTATTAATCAAAGTAAAAATTATATGAACAAAAGTTTAATAAAGCATGAAGTTCTCAATTAAGTCAGGATTGTCTCCTGAGTATTTGATAACTGTCAGTTTGCACTCTTTTATTTTATCCTTTTTAGGAAAAACTATCTCAATCATGCTTCCTAGTTCGCACATATTTGCTACTGGATAGCTAGTGCCATCATCAAAGCTTACTACTGCATAGATTATTTTTTCGTTGAACGTTGCTCTTTGTGATAGAATTAGCCGTGTTGCAGATATTGGTACATCAATTTTTAGGTTATAGATAAAATTACTTCCTGGTATTGTCTCAAACTTATTCGCTAATGGGATATTATTGCCTTTTTTTACCTTAAATGTCTCTGAAATATTGCTGTATTGGTAAATCTCACCATCGATAGCTTTGTATGCACCTTGGCAAACCATTCGGTAATTACCCTCGTTTGCAGTATAAGGTATTCTCCATCGTCCAATAATCTCAGATGAGTTAGGGCTTTTCTTTTTCCATTCAGTTGTTGTGTGGTAGTCTCTCTCATTCGCAGCGTTGACCCATTTCTCAAGCTCAGGTATATATCTTTGTATAGTAATGTACGAAGAGTTGCTTAGATAATCATTATTTAAGTTACTTCCATAAAAAGCAATCTGTATTTGTTCGCCCTGCAAATATTCTGTTTTTTTCAGCTTAGAAATTTGTTCTCCAAATTGTCTTCCAGCTAGGACTGTATCGATGCTATTTCTCTTGTTCTGGTATAGGATCTTTCCTTCAAGGTCGTAGATTTTATCGCATATCCATTCAGGATCTTCTACCTGTTTGCCACTCTTTCCGTTTAGCATCTTGTAGAAGACTCTTTCTGTCTCTTGCATAGTTGCTGGTTGTTGATTGATACCGAATAGAGATGAGCCTCCCTCGTAGTGTTGCATCTCATACTCTTCAGGAGTTGTCATGTAAGAGGCATACGCATTTGTGTAAGGAGAAAAAATGATTTTATCAATCTTTATTCCTTCTTTTTCTATTGCCTTGTATATATTGTTTTTTATTCTTCTTGCTGACATTGTAGTAGATTCAAAAGGGATAGATACGAATAGTATATTTCCTATTCTCATTGTTTGAATAGGCAGTATTGGAGGCATCCATTCTGGATTAGCTTGACTAGTTGAGAAAAGAATAGGCTTAGGGTTGTGAGCTTCTTGCATCTCCTTTGTTTTGTACAATATTCTGGCAAGATTGCTTTTTGAATCTTTGAACCCGTATACTAGTCCTCTTAGAAATTCTATCCAGCCAACTTTCCAATTCTTCTCATTTGTGGTCATCCCCTCGCGTATTCCTGCTAGATTCATCTGATTGACCTCTGAACCCATGGCAAAGCTGTATCCATTTGCAGAAGGAGCTGTTCTGTCGCTGTATATTTCAGGCTTGTATCTGAAGCGATCTTCTATCTTGATGTTTCTGAAGTCAACATAGGCGATAGCGCAAGAGATCTCTCCTTCAACATCTATTCCTTCACTGCAGAAGATTTCCATAGCCTTTGCAACTTGTGCAGTTGCGCCATACTCTACATTTATAATCTCTTCTTCCTCGGTGTAATCTAAGAATCCTTTTCTCCAGATCCTTCTCAGGTTTGCTGAATCTCCTGCAGCACCCTGTGCAAAGGCAGCAACAAATCCTGAATTGTTGTTGTATCTGTTGCCCATAGCTCTTTCAAACATGTTTGCTGCAACACCTTTGCTGTCTCCTGATATGTATCTATTTGCAGCACTCATGCTAGTTGGGTGAACTGCATACCAGTTAATTAGCCCAAGAGGTTTGTCCTCAGTTGTGAAAAATTTAAGCATATACATCTCTTTGTCAGTCGTTAGGTAGTGATGTTGCCATTTTATTTTTTCTTCATCTGAAAGTCGTGAGTATTCTTCAATTGAAATATCAATCTCTAAATCCTTGTTGTTAAGGTGCGCCTCCAAAGATCTATTGCGATTCATATTGTATTTTCCAATTAGTGCATCCTGATCGTATTTAATCTTAGCAGGTTGAAGGTTTTTATATGCTTTTATAATTGATAAAGAAATTCCTCTAACATGAGAGTCGAATAGTTTTTGATTGAATCCGCCACTAGCATATGAGTACATCTCGTGCTGATCCGTTCCTGATACTCCATGATGAGTATGAGTAGCCGAAATCATTATGTTGTTTGTGTTGAAAATTGGTTGATTGTCATCTGATAGAAGAGTAATTTCTTCGTTATTTTCATCAAGTAGCGTTCCATTTTGAAATGCAGCAACAACCGCCTCTCGTACTGCAAGTGCGACTGTCCAATCATCGATAGAGACATAGACAGCGAAGTTATTACTCTTGTCGCAAAAGACAAAAGCTCGAGCCATCATTCTGTTGTGTATTCCCTTTGTTTTTTGGGACATTACTACATATCCACCCATGACTTGATCTGAAGCCTCGCCTGTAATATCAAAGCTTCCTATACCTATCTTCATTCCTTCGTAGTTTTTAACATTATTAATTTCTGGTTTGTTATATTCGAATGTATCTTCGAAATTGTAATTTATTTGATTTCCCGTAACACAGGAAAAAAGTAAAAAACTTGTAAAAAAGTATGTAAGTTTTTTTCTCATATGGACCCCCTTTTTCTATTATTACTCGATTTTTGAAAAATCACAAGGAGAAAGTGAGTATTCACTCACTATATTTGTCAAAAAAAACACCAGCTTCAGTTTGTGCTGGTGTTTTAAGAAAGTTAGTTCTCTTATTTTATTTTTCTTAATGCTTGAGCAATGTTTAGAGCATAATCTCCGATCTTCTCAATCTGCTTTACCATATCTAAGTACAGGAGTTCTCCCACAATATTGTTCTTGTATTGTAGTCGTTCTCTGCATTTGATTCGTAGATTGTTTCTCATCTCATCGATCTGATTCTCAATACTCTGTGCTTCAATAAACTCACTCTTTGAGAGATGTTCATTAAGGTGCTGATTTATGAAGTTTATAAATTTATTTACAGTTTCGATATATGGTTCAAGATCGTCATATGCCTCTGCATCGAAGTCAACTTTTCCCTCATATTTTTTCTGTGTAAGGATTATTAGGTTGAAGCAGCAATCTGCAATACTCTCAAACTCATTTACGATTCTAATCATCGCATTTATATTTTCACGGCTCTGCGCGTTTAGGTTTTCTTTTGAACACTCTGCTAGGTATGAGTTTATTTCAACCTGCATGTCATCTGTGTACTCTTCTTCCTTCTTTATTGTATCAATTAAGTCGCCAAGTTTCTTGTCTGGATTGTTTAATACCTCTTTGAACTGGTTGAACATTGTCTCGACTATGTCGCCCATCTTGTGTATTTCTACCTTAGCGTGTTTGATATTAATTTCTGGAGTGTCTTGAAGGTTAGCTTTGATATATCTGAGTTTGTAGACTCCTGAAATTTCGCCCTCTTTTACAGGGATAATCTTTTCTACAAGTTTTGCAAACCACTTGATAAATCCTACTAGTAGAACTGTATTTGTTACATTGAAAAGAGTGTGGAAGGCAGATACCATGATAGTTGCTGTCATTTTTGGATCCATTCCTGATGTAGGACCTTCTAGCATATTGTTGATCAGCAGTGTTATTCCTCTAAATGCTGCAAGACACCAGAGTGCTCCAAATACATTGAAGAGTATGTGAGCCATAGAAGCTCTCTTTGCTGTTGTATTTGTTCCGAGGGCGGCAAGATAGGCAGTTATTGTTGTTCCAATATTACTTCCTATTACGAGTGCAGCAGCTGGTTCAAAGGTTATGAATCCCTGACTTACAAGGGTTATAGCAATTGCTGTTATTGCAGATGATGATTGGAATACTGCGGTAAGTATCATTCCTATTAATACAGTAGCTATTATTCCAGCCCACTTAAAGTGACCTGCATCGTTTGTCATAGATTCGAAGAAATTTGCTAGCCATACCTGTAGCGCTTCATTTTCTTTGATATTTGGGAGAGCTGATTTAAGGGCTTCTAATCCAATAAATATAATTGCGAATCCGATTATTACTTCACCTAAGTTTTTGAATTTATCTTTTTTTGAAAAAAATAGAGGTAAGGCCATCGCCATTACTGGTATGGCAATTGCGTTTATGTTGATTCCAGTATCTACATTTGCTAGTGTTACTAGCCAAGCAGTTACTGTTGTTCCAATATTAGCACCCATGATTACGCCAATACTCTGTGTAAGTGTAAGCAGTCCTGCGTTTGCAAAACTTACAATCATTACTGTCGTAGCTGAAGAAGATTGCACTAGAACAGTTACTAGAGTTCCTGTTAAAACTGCAAGGAATCTATTATAGGTCATCCAGTTTAATGTTTTTTGAAGTTTCTCTCCAGCTGTCTTCTGAAGACCATCACTCATAACCTTCATTCCAAATAGGAATAGGCATAAGCTTCCTAGTGCTGTTAGAATAATGACTCCAATTTCAGCAGCTTGGGCTAACCCTGACTTTTCTACCTTCGCGGCTACATCAGCAGCCTGTGTTAGAAATATTGCTTGTGTTATGTCCATCGTTTCCCCTGTCGATTAGATTACGTTTTCCACGCCATTTATTTTTATCAATTGTAGCTTTGCTTGTAAAGTAGCTAGTTATCTTATTGACCATTTTTATCACAATATGCTATTCTTTTTTTATCAAAATTGACAATGGGAGATGATATGGGATTTTCTAGTCCTCCTTCAATAGGGATTATAGCGTGTCCGGGTGGTGAATCTTTTACAGAGAAGATGATACCGCATCTTAAGAATCTTTATAAAAGAAATTACGATAAAAGAGCTACTGATTTATCTAAGAGATATGGCCTATCTCGAGAAGAAGCCATGGTTCAGATGAATCTTTCAAGAGATGTTCTTGAGTACAGACCTAGTCTGAGGCGGGTTAAAGATTCTTATATGCCGCCAGAGTTTAAGCTACCTGTTGAATTTACGATGTTCGCAAATGGAGAGTTTAAGGCTTCAATCAATTCAAGTATAAGGGGTATGGATGTATATATTGTTCAGGATGTTGAACATCACTATCCAATCTCTTTTCCAAATTCTAGTTCAGAAGCAGTTCTTAGTGTTAATGATCATATAATGTGTTTGTTTGTTACTATTGATGCTGCTGTTCAGGCAGGAGCAAATCGGATTACTCTAGTGCTTCCTACTTATCCGTATTCAAGACAGCATAAAAGAAAGGGTCGAGAAGGGTTGACCGCACCATTATTTGCAAAAATTTGTGAATTTATGGGTGTCTCTAGGATTTTAACCCTCGATATTCACTCAAAGGAGATTGAGAATAGCTGTCACACTCTATCTATTGAAAATTTACATGCCTCATATCAGATATTGAGAAAGCTTGTTAATATTATAGATGTTCAGAGTGAAGATTTAGTTATAGTTTCTCCTGATACAGGCGCTGTTGATAGGAATAAGTTTTATGCAGGTAATCTTCAACGGCCTTTAGCTATGCTTTATAAAGAGAGAGATTATTCTAAGGTCTCAAAAGATGCTTCGCATAGCAATATTAAGAGTGCTAGACTTCTTGGAGATGTAAAAGATAAAATCGTCTTTATGAGCGATGATATGCTTGGAACAGGTGGAACTTTGATCAAGGCGATGAGTCATCTTCGTGAGCTTGGGGCAAAACAGATTGTTTGTGCAGTTAGCTTGCCGCTTTTTACAGGCACTGCTATTGATGAATTTCAGAAAGCCTATGATAAAGGTTATTTTGATTATATTATTGGTACTGATGCAGTTTATCATGATGCAACTCTTCTTGATAAGGAGTGGTATATCAGTTCAAGTGTTTCAGATCTTTTTGCTCAGTTTATAATGCGGCTTCACCACAATCAGACGACTAGTCCTCTGTTGGATAACAGCCTAATTATACAGAAATTGTTAGCGAAGAAAGATGTTGAATCCTAAGAGTGTTATATTGGCAATAGATATTGGAACCTCTTTTATTAAGTTAGCTTTGGTTTCAATATCTGGCGCTGTTGTTAGATCTGAAAATAAATCGATCGAAAAGTATTTATTGTCTAATAGTTTGCAGAAAGCCTGGGTCTTGGCGATTTCTGAAGCAATTTCTGATTTGAAAAATGGATTTTTTTCTCAGTTCGGGTTTTTCCCATTGATTGATAGTGTGGGTATTTGTGGAAATGGTCCAACAATTGTTGCTTTTTCATCATCATCTGCGCTTGAGGGAGAAGTCGTTAAGTGGGATTATCCTGCGATTGATAAGGGTTTCCGGGGTTTGTATCTTTCGCGTCTACAGATTTTGACTGCTCTTTATTCTGAGAAAATGAGCAGTTATGATCACGTCTTACCTTGTCCTGAATACTTAGTTTATCTGATGACTGGTGATAGCGTTGCAATTACACCTTCTTCTGAGTTTTCTCAGAATATGTGGAGTAGTGAGGAGTTGGCCGGGATTGGCTTTGATAGTCGGTTGTTGCCAGAGTTTGTTCTGATGGATGAATATGTCGGGAAGGTTTCGTCTGATGGAGCAAAGCTTTTTGGATTGGATAAATCTGCAAGTGTCTTTTGTGTGGGGGCTGATTTTTTCTCTACATTGATTGGTAGTTCGACATTATTTGAGAATAGCTTTTGTGACAGAGCTGGTACTAGTGAAGGATTGAATCTGTGTCTGGGAAAAAGTATAGATTCTCAACAATTTAGGGTTATGCCTCACGTGAGTAGAGGCTTTTACAATGTTTCTTCTATATTTATCGATTCTGGTAGTGTTTGTCAATCTGGAATGGCTGTTGCTAATGACGAAAATCTTTTTTTATCTATTCTTATGGTTTCAGATTTTGAACGGTATCTTGAATTCTCATCTGAATATATTATTTCTCGTTCTGTTATTTCATTGGATGATTTTTGTAAAAAATATACTGAGAAGAATGGATCTTGTGATGCTTTGATTGGTTATTTTTCTCTATATATAGTAGCTTTTTTAAGGTTGCAGGCACTTTCTCCTAAATCTATAAATTTATTTTCGATTGCAGGGGGTCAGGGTGTCTTTAATGCCTTAAATGTGGCTAAAGCTTCATTGTTTGGATCAGTTGTTAAGGTCTTTTATAATCCATCGGCAGAGGTTTTGGGTGTTGCATCATTGGCTATGTCGAAGATTGCTGGTATTTCTCTGGGCGAAAGTTCTACTTTGTTCTCTAAATCTTGTCGGTTTGTAGCGCCTTCTCCATTGTTTTCGAAATTTTTAGATAAATCGTTGAAAAAAGTATTATTTTTATAAATAAACTTTTTAAAATTGTTGACAAAAAAGGCTGTTTTTGGTACTGTTTATTACCGTAAACTGTTGAGCGCCCTTGTAGCTCAGGCGGTAGAGCACCACCATGGTAAGGTGGGGGTCAACG
Organism: Spirochaetales bacterium; assembly: GCA_016936615.1. Classification (GTDB taxonomy): domain Bacteria; phylum Spirochaetota; class Spirochaetia; order JAFGXN01; family JAFGXN01; genus JAFGXN01. Next base: position 7,496 of record JAFGXN010000121.1, read on the forward strand.
GTTCAAGTCCGTTCAAGGGCTGGAACAATAAATATGTAGGAGTTAGTTTGTATGGCTGGAAAAAAGAAAGGTAGTGTTGAATCGATTGCTCTAAAATGTACAGAATGTGATCGAAAGAATTATACAACTCAGAAGAACAGAAAGAATATGCAAGGTAAGATGGAAATCATGAAATTTTGCAAATGGGATAATAAGCATACTCTTCACAAAGAAACAAAGATCAAATAAAAAAATTAAGTAAGTTATATATAGGCTAGTAGCTCTAATGGCTAGAGCGCCGGTCTCCAAAACCGGATGTTGTAGGTTCGAATCCTACCTGGCCTGATTTTTTTTGTAATCTTAGGAGAATTCATATGGGAAAATTTTTTTCAAAAATCAGTAATTATTTCAAAGAAGTTAGACTTGAATTCCGAAAGGTAGTTTGGCCTCCTTTTGATGATGTTACTGTTTCTGTTGGTGTAGTTATATCAACTGTAGCTATTGCTGCTGTTTTGGTATTTACAATTGATTTTGTATATGCTCAAATAATAAGATTGTTATTTTAATCGCGAGTTTTGAATATAAAGGAGTGCTAATGGGAAAGGGATGGTATGTCGTTCATACTTATTCGGGGCACGAAAATAAGGTCGAAAAATTAGTACGAGGTCTCATGGAACAGCCGGCATATGAGTCGGTTGTTCTTGACGTTAAAGTGCCTGTCGAAGAAGTTGTAGAGATAAAGAATGGGAAGAAGCGGACTGTGAAACGAAAGTATCTTCCTGGGTATATTCTGGTTGAGATGGATCTTCCTGAGCAAGATTGGAAAGGTGTCTGTGGTGATATTCGAAGAATTCCTGGAGTAACAGGGTTTTTAGGATCGTCTAACAGTGTTCGACCTGTTCCAGTTAGTCAGGATGAGATTCGTGCCTTGTTGCAGAAATCTGGGGATATGGAACCTGATAAAAATTATGCAATTAGCCATGAATTTTCAATTGGAGAGACTGTTAAGGTTACTGATGGTCCTTTTGAAGGTTTTTCTGGTAAAATAGAAGAAATTAACTTTGAGAGGAATAAGCTAAGAGTTATGGTTGGTATTTTTGGACGATCAACTCCTGTTGAAGTTGATTTTGTTCAAGTTGAAAAGATATAGAAAGCCGGTGGGAGCATATTGCGTTAGTACCACAAAGGAGAGATTATGGCTAAGAAAGAGGTTGCTGCAATTATTAAGTTGCAAATTCCTGCAGGAAAGGCGACTCCTGCACCTCCAGTAGGACCTGCATTAGGTCCTCATGGTGTTCCAGCACCAATGTTTTGTCAGCAGTTTAATGACAGAACTAAAGAATTTGAAGCAGGACTAACTATTCCTGTTGTTATTTATGCTTATAAGGATAGAAGTTTTACTTTTGAACTTAAGACTCCTCCAGCATCAGTCTTGATTAAGAAGGCTATTGGTCTTCAGAAAGGTAGTGTTAACTCTAAGACTACTAAGGTTGGTAAAATCACTGAAGCTCAGTTGAAAGAGATTGCAGAGATGAAGATGGTTGACTTGAATGCAAATGATGTTGATGCAGCAATTAAGATTATTGCTGGAACTGCTCGAAGCATGGGTGTAGAGGTGGAGAAATAAGATGAAAAGAGGAAAAAAATATACTGAAGCTGTAAAGCAGTATGACAAACAAGCTATCTATTCTTCAGCTGATGCTATTGAGTTGGTAAAAAAGATGTCATTTGCAAAGTTTGATGAAACAATCGAGCTTTCTTTGAAGTTAAATCTTAAAAAGAGTCAGATCGTTAGAGATACTCTTGTTCTTCCTAATCAGTTTGGTGCTGAGAAGAAAATCTTGGTTTTTGCTAAAGGTGAGAAGGCAGAGGAAGCTAGAGCGGCTGGTGCAATCTATGTTGGTGACACTGAGTTGGTTGAGAAAGTTAGAGGTGGATGGTTAGATTTTGATGTAGCTATTTCAACTCCTGATATGATGAAAGATGTAGGTCGATTAGGACCAATCTTGGGTCGACGAGGTTTGATGCCTAACCCAAAGACTAAGACAGTTACAATGGATGTTGCTGGTGCGGTTGCTGAGTTAAAGCAAGGTAGAACTGAATTTAGATCTGATAAGACAGGTATTATCCATCTTGCTGTTGGAAAGGTTTCAATGGATTCTAGTAAGATCCTTGAGAATGTTAAGTTAGTAGTTTCTGAAGTTTTGAAAAGAAAGCCTGCTGATGCTAAGGGTGATTTTGTTGAGACATTTGTTGTCTCTTCTACAATGGGTCCTGGTGTAAAGGTTGAAAGCAAATTCGGAGATAAGGAGTAATTTATGGCAGATGCAGAAAAAAATATTAAGCAATATAAGATAGATGCAGTTGCAGAATTGAAAAATGAGTTCTCAGATAACAAGGATTTGTTTTTTGCAGATTTCCGAGGTGTCTCTGTTGCTCAAGTTAATGAAATAAGAAAAGATTTGGCAGCTCATAACTCTACTCTTAAAGTTGTTAAGAATAGATATGCAAAGATTGCTCTTCGTGATCTAAATGCTCCAAATGTTGATGAGTTTTTGAAAGGGCCTACTGCAGTAGCTATTGCTGGTGGTGAGTCTGGTCCTGTTGCAAAGATTTTGTTTAAGTGTACAAAGACAATGCCTTTGAAGATCAAGGGTGGAATTGTTGCTAACGATACTTTTGATTCAGCTAAGGTTGAAGCTTATTCTAAGTTACCAACAAGAATCGAACTTATTGCAAAACTTATGGGTACTATGAATGCTCCTGTTGCTACTTTTGTTAGAACACTTCAGGCAGTTGTTGATAGTAGAGCAGAGGAAAATTAAAATAAACAACGTTAGTCTTCATCGTAGCGATGCTATCGTTGAAAAAATATATTAAGGAGAAGGTAATATGGCTACAAAAGCAGAAATTTTGGAAGCAATTTCCAGCATGACAGTTCTTGAACTTTCAGAACTAATTAAAGAAATGGAAGAGAAGTTTGGTGTCTCAGCAGCAGCGCCAGTAGCAGTAGCAGCGGCAGCAGCTGAAGAAGAAGGTGCAGCAGATGCAAAGTCTGAGTTTGATGTAATCCTAGCAGGATTTGATGATTCAAAGAAGATTTCAGTTATCAAAGCTGTAAGAGAAGCAACAGGATTAGGTCTTAAAGAAGCTAAAGATATGGTTGAAGCTGGTGGAAAAGCAATTAAAGAAGGCGTTTCTAAAGAAGAAGCTGATGCTCTTAAAGCAAAACTTGAAGAAGCTGGTGCAAAAATCGAGATTAAATAATACATTTCTTATTTATCGCACTACTGATTATGTCAGTAGTGTGATTTTATATTGTTTAAGTATAGGCTAAGAAGCCTTTTAATATAATAGGGGGTTGGGATGCTTGGTGAAGGCACTACCAATAAAAGAACATACATAGGTAAAGAGTTTTATGAAGTAATGGACATTCCTGATTTGACAGATGTTCAAGTTGCTTCGTTTGAGAGTTTTTTGCAAAGAAAAGCTTTAAGAAATGGAAAAGATATAGAGTTACGAGGATTGGAAGAGGTTTTTCAATCTACATTTCCTATTGAGAGTCCAAATGGTGAGTTGGTTTTAGAATATGTAAAATATGTTCTTGATGAAGAAGGTATTCGATATAATGAGTATGACTGTAAAAGAAAGGGTGTGACTTATGCTATTCCTGTGAAGGCTAAAGTTAATCTTATTTTTCAGAATACTGGTGAAATTCGTCAAAAAGATATTTATGTTGGAGATATCCCCCTAATGACAGATAGAGGTACCTTTATTATAAATGGTGCTGAGAGGGTTGTTGTTTCTCAAATTCATAGATCACCAGGTGTAGTCTTTTCAAATGAAGAAGGTGTTTATTCGTCGAGAATTATTCCTTACAGAGGATCTTGGCTTGAATTTGAAATTGACCACAAAAAAGATTTGATATATGTGAAAATAGATCGCAAGAAAAAGATTCTTGGAACACTTTTCTTGAGATCGTTAGGATTAGATACTCGCGAAAAGATTATTGATGATTTTTTCAAATCTGTTGAAATTAATATTTCGGCTGATTCTGCAGAAATGAAGGATGATCTTTCAGGAAAATATTTTGCTAAGCCAGTTTTTGTTGATAAAGATGGTGAAAGCGTGAAACTTTTTAGAGCTGGAGATAAGATTCATCCGCATTTTATTGATGAATTGGTTCAATCTAAGGTTTCTAAAATTTACATTGTTGATGAGAATATAGAAGGTTCTTTAAGTTCTGATATTCTGTTTAATTGTTTTGACAGAGAGGATGTTAAGTATCTTAAAGATGGATCTTCTTCTGATGAACCAACTAAGGAACAAGCGCTTAGTGCTGTTTATTCTGTACTTATGCCAGGTGAGGCTATCACTGTGGAGAGTGCTGAAAAAGACATTACAACAATGTTTTTCTCTGAAAAGAGATATGATCTAGGGCAGGTTGGTCGTTATAAGCTTAATAAGAAGTTCGGGTATGCAAATCAAGGTGATTCTTCAGTTTTGACTGTTGAAGATATTGTTCATACTATGAAATTTTTAATAAAGGTCTATGAGGGCGAAGAGGCTATTGATGATATTGACCATTTAGGTAATAGAAGGGTTCGTTGTGTTGGTGAGCTATTGGCTAATCAGTTAAAGGTCGCTTTTTCTAGAATGGAAAGAGTAGCTAAAGAGCGAATGACTTTAAAAGAGAATGATTCTATCAAACCTCAAGATATTGTTTCGATTAAGCCTATTGTTGCTTCGTTGAATGAGTTTTTTGGATCAAGTCAGTTGTCACAGTTTATGGATCAGGTTAATCCTCTTTCAGGTTTGACTCATAGAAGAAGGTTAAATGCGTTGGGTCCTGGAGGATTGTCTAGAGATCGTGCAGGTTTTGAGGTTCGTGATGTTCATTATACTCACTACGGAAGAATGTGTCCTATCGAGACTCCTGAAGGTCCTAATATCGGTTTGATTGTCTCTCTGGCTAACTATACAAAGATAAATGAGTATGGATTTTTAGAAACTCCTTATCGAAAGGTTGTTGATGGTAAGGTTACTCGAGATGTTGAGTATCTTTCTGCGATGGATGAAGATAGGTTTAATATTGCACAGGCAAATGCTAGTATAACTGCTGAGGGTGATTTTAGAGATGAGATGATTTCATGTCGAAAACAAGGTGATTATACTGTGAAATCTCCAAAAGAGATTCAATATATGGACGTTTCTCCTAAGCAGGTAATTTCCGTAGCGACAGCAATGATTCCTTTTCTTGAGCATGATGATGCGAACAGAGCCTTGATGGGTTCAAACATGCAACGTCAGGCAGTTCCTTTGTTGTTTCCTGAAGCGCCTCGTGTCGGAACAGGGATAGAATCAAAGATTGCTTATGACTCTGGAGTTGTGATTAAGTCTGATGCGCCTGGAACTGTTCGAAAGGTTACTGCAACTGAGGTTATTGTTGATTTTGATGGAACATATGAGGGTGAAACTAGTAAAAAATACTATATTCAGAAATATACTAGAACTAACCAGGACACATGTTTTAATCAGAGACCAATTGTCTTTGAGGGTCAGAAAGTTGAGAGAGGTCAGATTTTAGTTGATGGGCCTGCTATTCAGGAAGGAGAGCTTGCTCTAGGAAAGAATGTTCTTGTTGGGTTTGTTCCTTGGAATGGTTATAATTATGAGGACTCAATTCTGATAAGTCAGAGAATAGTTAAAGATGATGTTTTTACATCAATACATATAAAAGAGTATTCTACAGAAATTAGAGAAACTAAGTTGGGACCTGAGTCTTTGACTAGGGATATACCTAATACTAGTGAGAAAGCTGTAGAAAACCTTGATGCAGAGGGTATTATCAGGATTGGAGCTAAGGTTAAGTCTGGTGATATTCTTGTTGGAAAGGTTACTCCAAAATCTGAGTCTGATTCGACACCTGAGTTTAAGCTTTTGAATTCAATTTTCGGAGAGAAGGCAAAAGAGGTTAAGGATTCTTCTTTGAGAATTCCTCACGGATCTGAGGGTACTGTTGTTGATATTCAGCGATTAAGTCGATCTGAAGGCGATGATTTGTCTCCTGGAGTCGAAGAAGTTATCAAGGTTTTGGTAGCTGCTAAGAGAACTCTTAAAGAGGGTGATAAGATGGCTGGACGACACGGAAACAAGGGTGTTGTCTCTAAAATTTTACCAGAAGAAGATATGCCTTATCTAGAAGATGGTACTCCTTTAGATATCTGCTTGAACCCATTGGGAGTTCCTTCGAGAATGAACTTAGGCCAGTTGTTAGAGACTGAGTTGGGATGGGCTGGTTTGAAATTGGATAAATGGTATTCTACTCCAGTGTTCCAGTCTGCATCGCATGAGCAGATTGCTGATGAGTTGGAAAAAGCTGGTCTTCCAAGAACTTCAAAGGTTCCTGTTTTTGACGGATTGTCAGGAGATAGATTTAAAAATGATGTCTTTGTTGGTGTTATCTATATGTTGAAATTGCACCATTTGATTGATGATAAGATGCATGCTAGATCTACAGGACCTTATTCACTAGTTACTCAGCAACCTCTTGGAGGAAAGGCTCAGTTCGGTGGACAGAGACTTGGAGAGATGGAGGTTTGGGCTCTTGAGGCATATGGAGCAGCTAATACACTTCAGGAATTAATGACTATAAAGTCTGATGATATGAATGGAAGAACTAAGATTTACGAATCAATTGTTAAGGGTGGTCCTACAACTGAACCTGAGATTCCAGAATCTTTTAACGTTCTAGTTCAGGAGCTTCGTGGTCTTGCTTTGGATATGACTATATATGATTCAAAAGGTAAACAGGTTCCATTAACGGAACGGGATGATGAGTTGATTAGCAGGCAAGGAAGCCAGTTTTAAGGTAGAGGAATATGAAAGATATATATGACTTTGATAAAATGAAAATAATTCTTGCTTCTCCAGAGAGGATCCGGGCGTGGTCTTACGGAGAAGTAAAGAAGCCTGAAACAATAAATTATAGAACTCTTAGACCAGAGAAGGATGGACTTTTTTGTGAGCGAATCTTTGGTACAACAAAAGAGTGGGAATGTTATTGTGGAAAATTTAAGTCTATTCGTTACAAAGGTGTAATTTGTGATAGATGTGGCGTTGAAGTTACTCACTTTAAAGTTAGAAGAGAAAGACTAGGTCATATTGAACTTGCTTCACCTGTTTCACATATCTGGTATTATAGATCTGTTCCTTCAAGAATGGGGCTGTTGTTAGATATGACAATTACTAATTTAAGAGCAGTCTTGTACTTTGAAAAGTATATAGTGATTGATGCTGGTGATAGTGATTTGAAGAAGATGCAGCTTTTGACTGATGAAGAGTTGGCCGAAGCTCGTGAAATGTATGGAATGAACTTTACAGCAGGAATTGGTGCTGAAGCTATTAGAACTCTTTTGAAGAATACTGACTTGGATGGTTTAGCCTCTGAGTTGAGACAGAAGATGATCTCTAAAGGTTCGAAGGCTGATCCTAGGCTGTTGAAAAGGATTGAAATAATTGAGAATTTTCGAGACTCTGTCAATAAGCCTGAGTGGATGATTCTTGATGTTATTCCAGTTATTCCTCCAGAGCTTAGACCTATGGTTCAGCTCGATGGTGGTAGATTTGCTACGTCTGACTTAAATGATCTTTATAGAAGAGTAATAAATCGAAATAACCGTTTGAAAAGATTGATGGAGCTTAGAGCACCAGAGATTATAGTTCGAAACGAGAAGAGAATGCTTCAAGAGGCGGTAGATGCGCTTTTTGATAATGCGAAGAAGAAAAGAGTTGTAAAAGGTGCTTCTAATAGACCTTTGAAATCTCTCTCAGATATGTTAAGAGGAAAACAAGGACGATTTAGACAGAACTTGCTTGGAAAACGTGTTGACTATTCAGGACGTTCTGTAATTGTTGTTGGACCTTTCTTAAAGATGCACCAATGTGGTCTTCCAACTAAGATGGCTTTAGAGTTATTTAAGCCTTTTATTATGAAAAGGCTAGTTGATAAAGGCGTTGTTTATAACATTAAGAAGGCAAAGACTTTAGTAGAGCAAGAATCTCAGGAAGTTTTTTCAATCTTAGACGATGTAGTTCGAGAGCATCCTGTTCTTTTGAATAGAGCGCCTACTCTGCATAGATTGGGAATTCAGGCTTTTGAGCCTGTGCTTGTTGATGGAAAAGCTATTAGATTGCATCCTCTTGTTTGTCATGCATACAATGCTGACTTTGATGGTGACCAGATGGCTGTTCACGTTCCTTTGACACATGCGGCTCAAACTGAGGCTTGGACTTTAATGTTAGCGTCAAATAACTTGCTTTCTCCTGCAAATGGTAATCCAATTGCGTTTCCTTCTCAGGATATGGTTCTTGGTATCTACTATTTGACAAAGATGAAGCCTGATTCAAAGGGAGAAGGAAAATGGTTTTCTTCTGTTGATGAAATTTTGATGGCATTAGATGTTGATTCTATTGAATATCAAGCAAAGTGTCATGTTGAGATAGATGGTGAATGGGTAGAGACTACTCCAGGAAGAGTCGTATTTAATCAGTTTTTGCCAGATGTTATTCCTTATGTTAATTACAAGCTTGGTGATAAAGAGCTTAAAAAATTGATAAGTGAATGCTATGAGAAATATGGTGCTTATGTCACTGTTACTATGCTTGATTCAATTAAGGATTGCGGTTATAAGTATTCTACTCTTTTTGGTGCAACTATAAGTATTGCAGATATCATTGTTCCAGAGAAAAAGAAGGTCATGATTGACGAGGCAAATGCAAAGGTTGCTACTATTCAAAAACAGTATATGCAAGGACATATCACCTCGGAAGAGAGATATAACCGTGTTGTTGAGGAGTGGAGTAGTACAAACGAAAACCTTACTAATGAGTTGATGGAAGTTTTGGAGAAGGATCGATACGGTTTTAATCCTGTATACATGATGGCTGACTCAGGCGCGAGAGGAAGTAGAACTCAGATTAGACAGCTTTCTGGTATGCGTGGATTGATGGCCAAGCCTAACGGAGATATTATTGAGCTCCCTATTAGGTCTAACTTTAAAGAAGGTTTGTCAATTATCGAGTTCTTTATTTCTACAAATGGAGCTCGTAAAGGTTTGGCGGATACAGCTCTTAAGACTGCGGATGCTGGTTACTTGACAAGACGTCTTGTTGATATTGCTCAAGATGTTGTTGTAAACGAAGAAGATTGTGGAACTATCAATGGTATTTATATTGAAGCTATTAAAGATGGTGAGGATATTGTTGAGTCATTGTCTGATAGAATTTCAGGAAGATATACTCTTGAGAAGGTTAAGCATCCAATTACAGATGAGCTGATCGTTGATGTTAACTGTGAGATAACAAATGAGGTTGCTCAATATATTGAAAAAGTAGGTATTGAGCGTGTTCGAATTCGTGCAGTATTTACTTGTGAGTCAAGATATGGGGTTTGTAAAAAATGTTACGGACGAAATCTTGCTACTGGAAAGACTGTTGATGTTGGAGAAGCTGTAGGAATTATTGCTGCTCAGTCAATCGGAGAGCCAGGAACACAGTTGACAATGAGAACCTTCCATATTGGTGGTGCTGCGACTAAGTTAAGTGAAGAGAACAGAGTATTTTTAAATTACCCTGTTATTGTAAAAGATATTCAAGGAAACTATGTAAAAGGAAAGTCAGGAAATCTTCTGTTTACTAGAAAAGGGTTTTTGGTTGTTGCTAAGGTGGTTAGTTCTATCGAAGTTGGTGACAATGATGGAATTCTAGTAGCAGAGGGACAGAAAGTAACACCTGGAGAAGTCTTAGGAAAAAGAGCAGATGGTCAATCTATCGTTTCAGAAGAGGTTGGATTTGTTCATTTTTATAATGATAAGTTGTTGCTTGTGTCCCAGGATCAGAAAGTTGAGATTAGGAGCGGATCTGAACTTCTAGCTGGCAAAGGTTCATATGTAGAGAAAGAAGAATCTATCGCTACTTTTGACCCTTTTACAGAACCAATAATCGCCGAGTACAAAGGACTTGTGAAGTACATTGACGTAATCAAAGGTACTACGTACAAGGAAGAGGTTGACGAAGAGACTGGAAACATAGAGAAGAGAATTACTGAATTTGGATCTAGTACTTTGCAACCAAGAGTCGCTATTGTAGACGAGGATGGAAATGAGTTAATTTCATATTTCCTTCCTGGAAATGCTTATCTAAGTGCTGAAGAAGGGCAATCTGTCGTAATAGGTGATACTCTAGCAAAGATTCTTAAAGAGAGTGGAAAGACAATGGATATCACTGGAGGTCTTCCTCGAGTTGGTGAGTTGTTTGAGGCTAGGAAGCCTAAGGTTCCTACTGTACTTGTTAAAGTGAATGGAACGGTTCAAATTAAGGGTCTTCAGAAAGGTAAATGGGTAATAAATGTTGTAGATGAGTTTGGTGAAGAATTTAAGCATCTTGTTCCAATGGGACGACATTTGTTGGTTAGAGATGGAGATATTGTTGAGGCTGGTGAGATGTTGTGTAATGGTAGTATGAATCCGCACGATGTTTTGGATATTTTAGGTGAAAATGCATTGCAGACTTTCTTGGTAAATGAAGTTCAAGAAGTTTATAGAATGCAGGGTGTAACCATAAATGACAAACATATCGGTGTAATCATCAGACAGATGATGAAGAAGGTTGTGATTACTGCTGTTGGAGATACACATTTTATTTATGGCCAACAAGTTAACAAGTTTAAGTTTTTTGAAGAAAATGAGAAAGTGTTAAAGTCTGGTGGAAAGCCAGCAATTGCTCAACCATTACTTCTTGGTATAACAAGAGCTTCGTTGACTATAGATTCTTTCTTGTCTGCGGCATCTTTCCAAGAGACTACAAAAGTTTTGACAAACGCTGCTATTGCAGGCGCTGTTGATGAGCTTCGAGGTCTTAAAGAAAATATTATTATTGGGCAGAAGATTCCAGCTGGAACAGGAAAGAGAGAGTATAAGAATGTTAAGGTTTGTGATGAAATAGTTCAGGACCTTGATGAGTCTGTCAAAGATTTGATGGAGACTAGAAGCCTTTAAAGATGCGTTTTTGTATCTTTAGGGTCTTGACTTTTATTTGTTACATCTGTTATCTTTTTGTAACGAATAGATGAATGAGAGTTTTAAGGAGATTATAGATATGCCTACAGTAAATCAGTTGGTAAAGAGCGGACGAAAGAAAGTCTTGAAAAAAGGTACAGCACCTGCGTTGCAAGCTTGCCCTCAAAAAAGAGGCGTTTGTACAAGAGTTATGACTGTTACTCCAAAAAAACCTAATTCTGCGCTTAGAAAGGTTGCAAGAGTTAGATTGTCAAATGGAATTGAAGTTACAGCTTATATTCCTGGAATTGGTCACAACTTACAAGAGCACGCTGTTGTGTTGTTGAGAGGCGGAAGAGTTAAAGATCTTCCTGGAGTTAGATATCATATCGTCAGAGGTGCAAAAGATACTTTTGGTGTAAATGGTAGAAAGCAAGGTAGAAGTAAATACGGAACTAAGAGATCTAAGGCTTAAGGAGATTATTGATGTCAAGAAAAAGAAGTGCAACTGTTCGAAAGGTTGAACCAGATCCAGTATACAAAAGCGAATCAGTAACAAGATTTGTAAATAGATTAATGCTTGATGGTAAGAAGTCAATAAGTTTTAAGGTTTTTTACGGAGCATTAGATAAGATGAAGGCTAAAGGACAAGAAGATCCTTTTGATGCTTTTAAGAAGGCTATTGATAATGTTAAGCCACAGGTAGAGGTTAAGTCTCGAAGAGTTGGTGGAGCTACTTATCAGGTGCCAGTAGAAGTTGGTGAGCGAAGAAAAGAGACTCTTGCTTACAGATGGATAATCAATGCGTCTAGAGCTAGAGTAGGTAAATCAATGAGTGATAAGCTTGCTGCTGAATTGTTAGATGCTCTTAATTCTACTGGAGCTTCAGTCAAGAAGAAAGAAGATGTATACAAAATGGCAGAAGCTAACAAAGCATTTAGTCATTTTAAATTTTAATTGTATAAAAACTATAAATATTCTTAAGTCAACCTCTATTAAGGTTGACTTAATTTTATGTTTTTAGTATTATTTTATAAGTTTTCTTAATGGGAGTCTTTTTCAAACCGTCATTTTGATATGCATAGGTGAAAAGGTTAAACTTTTGCGTATAATATGAAGAATAAAGGCGACTCATTGTAAAATGCTTAACAAAATAGTTTTATATATTTGCCAGGAGGGATAATATGGCTAAGGATAAATTTGTAAGAACTAAGCCGCATATTAATGTTGGTACAATCGGACACGTAGACCATGGTAAGACTACTCTTACTGCAGCGTTGTCAATGTATTGTTCAATGCAGAGCGGTTCAGGTAAGGTTATGAAGTATGATGATATTGATAACGCTCCAGAAGAGAAAGAGCGTGGTATCACTATCAACACTAGACACATTGAGTATGAGACAGCTGCTAGACACTATGCTCACGTTGACTGTCCAGGACACGCCGATTATATTAAGAATATGATCACTGGTGCTGCTCAGATGGATGGTGCAATTATTCTTTGTGCTGCGGATTCTGGTCCAGAACCACAGACTAGAGAGCACATACTTCTTGCTAAGCAGGTTGGAGTTCCAAAACTAATCGTCTTTATGAACAAGATGGATCTTGCAGATCCAGAATTGGTTGATTTGGTTGAGATGGAAGTTCAAGAATTATTAGAGACTTTCGGATATGATGATGCTCCTATTGTAAAGGGTTCAGCTTTCCTTGCTATGTCTAACCCAGATGATGCTGAGAAGACTGCTTGTATTAGAGAGTTGCTTGATACAATGGATAGCTTTTTCCCAATTCCAGAAAGAGCTGTTGATAAGCCATTCTTGATGCCAGTTGAGGATATTTTCTCTATTCAGGGAAGAGGTACTGTAGTAACTGGAAGAATCGAGAGAGGTGTATTGAAAGTTGGTGAAGAGATTGAAATCGTTGGTATTAGAGATACTTCGAAGACAGTTTGTACAGGTGTTGAGATGTTTAACAAGCTTCTAGATCAAGGAGAAGCTGGTGATAACGTTGGAGCGCTTCTAAGAGGTGTTGATAAGAAGTCTGTTCAGAGAGGACAGGTTCTTGCTAAGCCAGGTTCAATCAATCCACATAATAAGTTTGTTGGTGCATTGTACTGTTTGAAGAAAGAAGAAGGTGGACGACACTCTCCTTTCTTTTCAGGGTATAGACCACAATTCTATTTTAGAACAACTGATATCACAGGTACAGTAACTTTGCCAGAAGATAAGCAAATGATGATGCCTGGAGATAACTCTGATGTAAATGTTGAGTTGATTCACCCAATCGCAATGGAAAAAGGTTTGAAATTCGCGATTAGAGAAGGTGGAAGGACTGTAGCTTCTGGTCAGGTTGTTGAGATACTTAATTAATTGAATTTGTATTCAAGGGCCCCTTGTGGGGCTTTTTGATTCAATCAGGGAGGAATGATGTCCAAAGATAGGATTCGAGTAAGATTGAGAGGGTTTGATGTTGAACTAATAGATCAGAGTTCAAAATCAATCGTAAGTACTGTAATTAAAGCAGGTGCTAAAGTTGCAGGTCCAATTCCTCTTCCTACTCGCATAAGTAAGTTTACAGTTCTTAGATCGCCTCACGTTAATAAGAAAGCGCGTGAGCAGTTTGAGATGAGAACTCACAAGAGGTTAATTGATATTCTGAATCCTACATCAAAAGTTATGGATGCTCTTATGAAGTTAGAGCTTCCCGCTGGCGTGGATGTAGAGATTAAACAGTAATTCCAATCATTGAGGTATAACATGTTAGGTTTAATAGGAAAAAAAATTGGAATGACACAGGTTTTTGATAGTAATGGTGTAGTAACACCTGTTACAGTTGTTAAAATTGAAGACAATTATGTAATTGGAAAAAGATCTATCGAAAAAAACGGATATGAATCCTGTGTTATCGGTGCTGGTTTGAAAAAATCAAACAGAGTGTCTAAGCCTTATGCCGGACAGTTCCCACAGGATGTAAATCCTACAAGCGTTCTTATGGAAGTAAGAGATTTTGATTTAGATTGCCAAGTAGGTGATAAGCTTGGAGTGGAAGTTTTCGAAGGTATATCTTTTGTTGACATTAAAGGTAAGACAAAAGGTAAAGGTTTTCAAGGTGTCATGAAAAGACACGGTTTTGGTGGAGGACGTGCTACTCACGGTTCAAAGTTCCATAGAGGACTTGGTGGTACTGCGATGGCTACAACTCCAGGTAAGACATACAAAGGCAGAAAGATGCCTGGTAGAATGGGTGGTGTTGAATCAACAGTTCAAAATTTGAAGGTTGTTAAAGTCGACACAGAGAAAGGTGTGATTCTTGTTAAGGGAGCTGTTCCAGGTCCTAATAGCGGAATGGTCTTTGTAAGAGAAGCGATTAAGAAGTAGAGGCAGGGAAGATATGAAACAGAAAGTCCTTTCAATAAATGGCCAAGAAGTAAAAGATATCGAACTTAATGATAACGTCTTTTCTAGAGAAGTTTCAGAAGGTTCTATTTATCACGCGGTCAGAAATGAGTTGGCGAATAAAAGAGTTGGAACTGCTTGTACAAAGACTAGAGCTGAGGTTCATGGCAGTAATGCGAAGCCTTTTGGTCAAAAAGGAACAGGTAGAGCTAGAGCTGGAGATAAGAAGTCTCCTTTATGGGTTGGTGGAGGAGTTATCTTCGGGCCAAGACCAAGAGACTATAGCTATAACTTACCAAAGAAAGTAAAAAGACTTGCGATTAAGTCAGTCTTAAGTTTGAAAGCAAAAGAGAATAAACTTACAGTTGTTGAGGATTTTTCTATTGAATCTGGAAAAACTAAAGATTTAGTTGCTGTTTTAAAAGGTCTTGGTATAGAAAAAAGAGCTTTGATAGTTGTTAGAGATGAAGATTCTTTAATTAAGAGAGCTGCGAAGAATATTCCTTCTCTTAAAGTATTATCTTTTGATAAGCTAAGAGTGCATGATATTCTTTATACAGAAAAGCTTGTTCTTCTTGAGTCTACAGTAGCTAAGCTAAATGATTTTTACGCTGAGAAATAAGAGGTAGATGAAATGGATGCTAATCAAATAATAATTGAGCCAGTTCTTACTGAGAAGACAAACGACATGCGAACAGGATCTGTGAAGAAATATGTTTTTAAGGTAGATCCTAGAGCTAATAAAATACAGATTAGAGATGCAGTTGAGAAAATTTTCAACGTTAAGACAACTAAATGTAGTGTTGTAACAGTGAAGGCTAAGCCTAGAACAACAAGAACTAAGACAAAATGGATCAGGGGCGAGAAAGGCTCTTGGAAAAAGGCAATTGTTACTCTTTCAGAAGGTGACAAGATAAATGAGTTAGAAGGCGCTTAATATGGGTATTAAAACATATAAACCAACTACACCTGGACAGAGAGCTAAAACCTCTCTTGATTTTAGCGAATTGACAACTAACAGACCTGAAAAAAGCTTAACAAAGGGTAAATCCTCTAAAGCTGGACGTGGCGCTGGTGGTAGAATTGCTGTTAGAAGAAGATGTGCTGGTCATAAGAAAAAATACAGAATTGTTGATTTTAGACGAAATAAAATCGGTATTCCTGGAAAAGTTGCAACAATTGAGTATGATCCAAATAGATCTGCCAACATCGCATTGATAAATTATGTCGATGGTGAGAAGAGATACATTTTAGCTCCTTTGGGGTTGACTGTTGGAATGACAATCGAGAATGGTGCAAGTGCTGCTATTGAAGTAGGAAATCACTTGCCTCTTGAGAATATTCCTTTAGGTGTATCAATTCATAATATTGAGTTGCAGTTAGGTAAGGGTGGACAGTTAGTAAGATCTGCTGGAGTTTCTGCTACATTAGTAGCTAAAGAAGGCGATTTTGTTACTGTAAAACTTCCTTCTGGAGAGATGAGAATGATTTTTAAGAAATGCTCTGCTACAATTGGCAAAGTTGGAAATACTGATCATATGAACGTTTCTCTAGGAAAAGCAGGAAGAGCTGTATGGCTTGGTAACAGACCAAAAGTTAGAGGTGTTGTTATGAATCCTGTGGATCACCCACACGGTGGTGGAGAAGGTAGAACTTCAGGTGGTAGACACCCAGTTACACCTTGGGGTATCAAGACTAAAGGTTATAAGACTAGAAATAGGAAGAAACCTTCAGCTAAATTTATTGTAAGAAGAAGAAATCAGAGGTAAACGATGGCTAGATCAATAAAAAAAGGACCTTTTATTGAGAATAAACTCTATAAAAGAGTCTCTCATATGAAGAAATCTGGAGAAAAGCAGATGTTAAAGACATACTCTAGATGTTCTACAATTATTCCAGAGATGGTTGGTCTTACTATATCTGTTTATAATGGAAAGACATGGGTTCCTGTTTATGTAACAGAAAGTCTTGTCGGACATAAGTTAGGTGAGTTCTCTCCAACTAGGTTGTATAGAGGACACACTAAATCTGATAAGAAGAGATAAAAGGTAAGATTATGGGTAAAACAAAGATAAATAAGCCTGAGTATAGATCAACAGCAAAATACTTGATGATATCTCCAACTAAGTTGAGACGAGTCGCAGATGTTGTTCGAAACAAACCATATCCTGAGGCTATTGCAATGCTTGAAGTACTTCCTCAGAAGGGTGCTGACATGTTATTGAAGGTTGTTAAGTCAGCTGGATCTAATGCGCTTTACAAAAACAAGATGCTTGATGAAGACTCTTTGTATGTAAAGGAAGTTCAGATCAATGAAGGTCCAAGGCTAAAAAGAGTTTGGCCAAGAGGAAAAGGTAGAAGAGATATTCTTTTAAAAAGAATGAGTCATGCATATGTCGTTGTAGACGAAAAGGCACAGGCGGGGGAATAACGTGGGTCAGAAAGTAAATCCAAATGGTTTAAGATTA
>JAFGXN010000122.1 GCA_016936615.1 Spirochaetales bacterium
GGGAAAATTTCAGCCTGGTAGAGCATTTCTGCTGCTAGCTCAAGTGAGAGTGTTCGTAGTCGTGAATGAGTTGTCTGGTTAGTCAACACTTCAATTACCTCTTCTATTTCAAGACTGTTCCCGATTGTCTTGCCGAGAGGCTGGTTCATATCGGATACAATTGCCACTATCTTTTTGTTGTTTTTTTTACCAATATCAACCATTATTTCTGCTAGCTGCTTTGCCTCTGTTTCGTTTTTCATGAATGCACCATTGCCACATTTAACGTCTAGCACGATTGCGTCAACGCCGCTAGCAAGCTTTTTGCTCATGACGCTGGACGCAATCAAGGGTAGGCTGTCAACAGTGGCTGTAACGTCGCGTAGGGCGTAGAGTGCCTTGTCTGCGGGGACGAATTTATCAGACTGGGAGGTCAGTACAAAATTGTTCCTGACGAGTAGGTCAAGGTAGATTGCTTCGTCTATCTCAGTCTTAAATCCTGGGATAGCTTCAAGTTTGTCGATGGTTCCGCCGGTAAAGCCTAGCCCGCGGCCGCTTGCCTTTGCTACCTTGCCGCCACAAGAGGCAGTTATACAACAGGCTATCAGTGTCGTGGAGTCTGAGACCCCTCCGGTGCTGTGTTTGTCTATTAACATCTCTTTTATCTTGGCTGGCTTGGTCTTGTAGCCGGTGGCGACCATTGCTTGAGTCAGGTAATTTATCTCATCATTTTCCATCCCATTGAACCAGATTGCCATCATCAGGGCACTTGCCTGGTAGTCGGGGATCTGCTTTGCTGTGTATCCTTCTATGAAAAATTTGATCTCCCCTGCTGTGAGGGGCTGCTTGTGCTTCTTTTTTTCTATTATTTCTATTATGTTCATATCTATATTGTAAATCAAAAGCCTTGATTGTCAATTTCTCTCTTGACTTTGTACTTTGAAAAAAATATTCTGTTTGTATGGATTTATTTATTTTAGTTAGATTTATTTTTGTTGCAATACTTTTTATTGCAGTTGTAGTTCGAATTCTGTTAAGGGTTCGTTACCATGCGGGGAAGCTTCAGATGAGGGCGGTGAATCTCTTTATCTTTGCTGTGATTGCGAGTCTTGCGCTTCAGCTTTCACTTGACAGGTTTGGGGATAGCTCTTTTTTTCTCTTGCCTATGGTTGGCTCCTTCATTGTTCTGCTATTATTGTTTTCGAGGAATTTTAAAATTTTTTCCATAAAATGCAAAGAGTGTCGAAGCCGGAGGGCAGTTAAGGATATTCTGAGTGATCAGGAGGGGATTTGTGCTGGTTGTAAGGCTCAGGGCGAGGTTATTGAGTCTACCTCGGCAAGGCTGCCTAGTAGGCTAAAATTTACTTCACCATTTGTAGATCAGATTGATTGGGCAAGCTGGGAGCCGAATATGTCGGCGGTGCTTGGTTTTCTCGTGCGAGGGGAAGAGGTTATCTTAATTCATAAGAAGACTGGGCTTGGTACTGGCAAGGTGAACGCGCCTGGCGGTAAGATTGAGCCTGGTGAGACGCCTCAGGAGGCGGTTGTTCGTGAGATTAAAGAGGAGATCTCTCTTGATATGAGGAATCCCGTGCAGGTTGCGGAGTTGTTCTTCCAGTTTACTGATGGGCTTGCTCTGCATACAGTTGCCTTTGTCTGCACAGAGTTTGAAGGGCAGATGCAGGAGTCGTTTGAGGCTACTCCTTTCTGGGCTAGGATTGATGACTTGCCTTTTGATAAGATGTGGGAGGATGATCAGTATTGGCTTCCGTTTTTTTTTCAAGGGAAAAGGTTGAAGGCTTATTTTACTTTTGATAGTGACCGCATGCTAGATAAAAAAATTGTTCTGCTGTAATTTGTATTTTTTTCACTTATAAACGATACTAGTTGTAGAGGGTGAAAAATGGTAAAGGTATTAGAAGAAAATGGGGTTGAAATTATAGTGGTTAATCTAGGCAATCTTGATGAGAAGTCTATGCTTGACGATGTGCATCACTTAGTTAAAGAAAAGGCTAGTGCTCAGGCTAACGATGTGAGAATTCTTCTTAATTTTTCAAATGCAGTATCGTCGCCTTTTTTTATTGATGCTGCACGGAATCTTGTTCGTGGCGAGGCTTCTATTAATATGAAGGTCGCAGCATATGGGATTGTTCCTTGTGCAAAAAAGTTGATAACTTCGTTAAATCAGCATCTCTCTACTGATATTAAGGTCTTTAATAAGAGAGAGGATGCTATAAGTTTTCTTCAAGGATAAGGTTTTTTAAATTATATAAATTTGCTTATTGGAATCTTTTGCTTTTGTTCATAGCTTTTTTTGTTTGTCAAATAATCTGTCAGTAGTGAGATAAAGGCTGCATTTATTGTGTCAAGCATAGCACTGAAGGCTAGCATTAGTGGTGCTACTTGATTTATTAGAAGATGGCTATCGGTTGTGCTTTTTTTAAAGATTGCTGCTATTATAGATAGTGAGATTATCGTTCCCGCTCCTGGGACAGTTCCTGATACAAAAGAGATTGCAAAGCTTAGAATTATTACAAAGAGCACTTCGCTAAAGGTTAGCGGTAGGCTTGAATATGCTTTGTGAACAAGGATAAAGCTACTTCCGGTGACTAGAGCGGTTCCTGATCTGCCTAGCACAGCGAGGAAGCTTGTAGTTAAGGTGTTAATTCTCTCATTTATTCCGAGGTTCTTTTCGTTGTGGCGGATTTGTAAGGCTAGTGAAAAGTAGATATCGCCTGTTATGAATCCTGCCATTGCTGGCGACATTATTCCGAAGAGGAATTTATATGGTCGTTTGTTCTTTGTCGTAAGGTATATTGCTAGCGGATAGATTACGAATATAAGGATAGCACTTATCAAGGTTAAGAAAAGTAGGTAGTCGGTAAAAAGTTTGATATCAGCTTTTGATTTTAGAGTTACAACAAAGTATGTTGAGCAGAAGAAGAGTAGGAATCCTGCTATCTCCACAATGAAGTTGTTCATGTGGTAGAATGTTCTAGCTAACGAATCTACTAGGTCAACGCTTGGTCGTGTGGTTATCTTGTCAAAGCTTAGATTCCATCCGAAGAAGAACGCGAAGACTATTATTGGAAAGAGAAAATTCCCATCTGTCGAGAAAATTTTGAATAGGTTTCTTGGGAAGGTTTGTAACAGTATCTCTGCTATTGTCGGTGGCACTATCACAGGGATCTCTTCTGTCAATATTGGAATGACGCCAGGATTGAGTGCTAGTGCTGAGATTGTTCCAATTGCAGCAAAGATAAATGCTGTAAGTATCATCAACCATGAGGTGTGGAGTATTGTCTTGAACAGCATCTTATTTCTGTTTAGCTCAAAGACCATGAGGGTCAGAGAGAAGAAGATCATTGGGAAAAAGATATATCTTCCTATGTTGATTGAAAGATCGCTCAGAAAATTTAGTGTGGGAATGGCTGCTGGTGAGCTTGGTGGGATTGCTATTCCTGTGATTATTCCTGCTATGATACCTAATAATATTTTAATCCATACTTTCATTGCTCAATTTCCTGCCTTTTTTGCTTTTTTGTGTTGAATGTTGAAAAGATTTTGTTAACTTTCGTGTATGTGTAGGTTTTTCCTTTTGTGTTTTTTGAAAAAAGTTTAGTTTCTACATAGTTTGAGAACTCTTCGCTTGTACCGTGGATATTCTCTATTGTAATTGGGGGCTTCTCTGTGTTGCGGTATGTGTTAGTTATTGCTGTTGCAATAGATTTCTTGCTGCCGTAGATGATTGTGTCAATTGCTGAGAGCTCCTCGTTTCCTTCGTTATCGAAGATGAAGACTATGTTTGTCTTTAATTTATTGAGAATCTCCTTTACTAGTGAGGTTGTTCCTTTTATTGCCTTATCAATTATTCCTTCTAATTCTGTCATTTGAAGAGTGTGGAAGTCCTGGTTCAGTTTATCCGGGGTGTGTATGAATATTACAGCTTCGAGTGCTAGCCCAGTGATATTCATAATTTCACGAATTACCCTTGCTGCAGATAAAGGTGAGTTCTGATTCCATTCAAGTTGGATTATCTCGTTTGATTTTTGCTCTTTTGCAACAGTATTTGATAGCTCAATTATTGTATAGCCTTGATCTAGGTATAATTTGCGCAATTTTTCGCCTATTTCAGACTCTGTATTTGTCAAAACAATGAATTTTTTCATATCTTCCATAAAATCTCCTATTGAATCCCTGTTAATTTCAAAAAGCTTTGTATTCGATATTCAGATCGTTTTATTGCTTTCTGTCTTTCAAGTGCCTTTTCGTAGGCCTGATTTTCTAAATCTTTAGGTTTTTCAATTTTTCCCTTGATTGCTTCTAAATTCTTTTTGGCAATCTTTTTAATATTCTCAATCTCTGCTGCTTCAGGTTTGTTTGTCTCTTCTGATATTATAGATTTGAAAAAGTCTGCCCATATCAACAGTTCCATCTTCTCGCCGATGAACCACGCCTCATTGTTCCAATAATTTGTTCCGAGGAAATCTTTGAGTACTGGTGATGTATCAATTTCTGAGAAATTGTGTCTCAATAGTATTGTTAATGCTTGGACAGATTCGAGTATCTCGTTTATGACATTCTCTTCAAGGCCTATGCTTTGCATTTTCCTTTCTATGTATGATTTTAGCATATAATTGTTGTAAAAATTTTCATTTAAGACTGAGAGGGCTTCTATTAGTGTGCTTGTTAATAGCATTGCAGATGGAGCTCCAGAGCTGAGAATTTCTGTGGCAATGCCATATTTCCAGCTTTTGTCAGATTTTGAATTGTAATCGTGGCATATTAGAGCGATCTCATTAGCTTTTTCTAGTGCACTAGTTAGAGACTTTGTAATCTTGCTAGCTGACTCTTTTATGTCGATGAACTTCTCTGGTAATTGTTGTAGGCTGAGTTTGACACTGTTTGCTGCGAATTCAATATGCGCATCATTTACCTTGTTGCCATCGAAGATAGCATTTGTGTAGTTGTCAATAAATTCAGTATTGATTAGCGAGTCAAAGCATCTGTGTAGCGGTGCGAAGTATAGCATCTTTAGTTCGTAGTCGATATCTCTAGCACCATGACCATTTAGCTTTTCACAAAGTTCAGAGTATATCCCTGTCGAGTCTTTGACTGTGTAAAAATTCATGAATATCTGGTGCTGGTAGCCTTTCAGGTGGCAAAACAATCCTCGTGAGCAGAGCTCTTCAGCCTTTCTGATATACCAGAAATCTGTTGAAGATTCTCTAAATATTACGAAAAATTCGTGTGAGTTCTCGCATGGATTATGTCCGTTTTGTTGTCCTATCATGTAGATGAAGGTGTTCAAATCTGGACTATATGTTGAGTCACTTGCCTTATCCTTCTTTGGGGCACCATATTTTATTGTTCCGTATGTCTCGTAGTAGCTGTTATTGTATACTACTAGTGCAGTCTCTTCTCCTGCCTTGTTCGAGTATGCATAGACGTTCTGGTCAAGTGACCCATTCTCGTGGTAGAAATCGTATAAAATGAAGTTCTGAACTTCTGCAAAGAGATAACGTTTCTTTAGCAGAGGGAAAATCTCTCTCTCGTGTCGTTGTATCAGGTTGTAATCTGGGGTCTCATCCCAAAGTGCTCGCCTATACTCCATTCCATACTTTTCGTAGAAGCCTTCTACTTGCCCGTGCCCAAACATTGGTAGTCCTGGCATTGTCGAAAGCATTACACATACTCCGATATATTTGTCTCCCTTTCCATATTGCTCGGCTGCGGTCTCTTCGTCTGGGTTGTTCATAAAATTTACAAAGCGTTTGAGAATCTCTGGCTCGAAGGCTAGAGTCTCTTTTATCATATTGCGATACTTCTCATTATCCTCATTCTTCATCATGTGCATGAAGGCACTGTTGTATACTCGGTGCATTCCAAGAGTTCTAACAAAGTATCCTTCCATCATCCAGAAAGCCTCTGCGAGAAGAAGTGTGTCAGGGAGTTCTGCTTGAATCCTGTCTACAACTTCTCTCCAGAATTCAACTGGCATCTGCTTGTCAAAATCGTGTCGTGAGAGTCCGTGTTCAGCTCGTGTTGGAATATCGCCACCAGAACCAGGCTCTGGAAACCAAAGTCTTTGAATATGTCGCTTCGCAAGTGTCATCGCAGCATCGAATCGTATTATTGGGAAGTTACGAGCAACATGCAGTACAGTCTGGATTACTGCCTCCCTTGCTTCGGGGTTAAGATAGTTAATCTGTGCTGTATCGTTCCACGGCATACTTGTTCCATCATTTCCGTGGTATATGTATCTTGTCTCGCCAGTGTTAAAATCTACTCGCTTAAATGTCACTGCTGCATCTGTTCTGTCATAGTAGTGATCCTCCAGGTAGATTCCTACATCATGCTGGTTCGACAAGTTTGTCCCGTTGTAAGAATATTGCGGATATGGCTGATATGGAAGCTGTAGGAACCAATCCGGGTGCTGAATTACCCATCTAGAGTCTATCGCTGTGTGGTTCGGAACCATATCAGAGGCTAGCCTAAGGTTAAATCTTCGGCACTGTTGTCTTAGTTTCTCGAGAGCTTCCCAACCTCCGAGCTCCCACGCAATATCGTAATCGTGAAGTGAGTATGCTGAGGCCTCTGCATCAGGATTGCCACACATTCGTTTGATATTTTTTGAGGCTTGACTTCTTTGCCAGAGTCCAATTAGCCAAAGTCCAGTGAATCCACTATTGCTGATTCTTGCAATCTCTTCGTCAGGAATCTGATCCAATCTGTGGATCTCTCTCTTGTAGTATTTTGATAATTGATCAAGCCATACAAGTGTGCTTTTTGCAAGTAGAATAACCTTCGGCATCCAATCCTTATCTTCGGTGAAGTTCTCGTACTCTTCATCTCCGATTGAATAGTCGGGGGTCTGCACTGGACCAGGACCCATCCCTCCAAACTTATTCTCTTCCTTGAGTTGATCCATCGCAAGCAATAGTTGCAAGATGTAATCCCCAAGAAAGTCAATCCAGTGGTCTTTTATGAATTTTAGCTGGTCAAAGATTGAGTTTGGATATTTTAGAAATGGTTCCTTTATATAATCTATGAAATTCTTGAATTTATCAGAAGGAGTAGGTTTGTCTTGGAAAAAATTATAGAATCCTGTGGAGAATGCTTGAAAATTTGTAGTCTCTTTGATTCTTGTGTCATCGAATAGTTGCTTGTAATTCTCAAATGCCGGGTTCTGGTTAAAAAGATCGATGATAAATGTCCTAATTAAGACTTCTCCATACCTTTCTTTATACTTCAGTGATTTATCAAACTCAAAGATATTGTCAATTTTTTTAAAAAAATCTGAAAACTCATCACCAAGGCTCTCTTTTGTCGCAGTCTCTACTCCAATCTCAAGATCCTCGAGGAAGTTCTCCTTGTATTTCTCAAATGCGATCCTTAATATTGATGAAATTAGACCAACAGCGTTTAATTCTGCAGCCTTGACATATTTCGGATTGTCTAATCCAGATTGTGCCTCGTTAATTTTTTTTGTAAGAGTCAGAGAATCAAGAAAGTTCTTGATTGCATAAAAGCTATCCTTATCTGTGTGAAGCCGTTGCTCGTCATATTTTTTTATTGAAAAAATTGAAAAAGGAATTGCTGACGTTAATGTTTTTTTCTCACTCATGATATACCTCAATATTAAATCTATTGTTTATTTTCTTATATTATTCAATATCAGTCAAGAAGACTTTGATTTTATTTCTTTGCAAATGAAAAAGTCTCGGTTATTCTTAGTAATTTGTCTGAAATTGCTTGATTACCTCTTTGTAAAAATTCACACCGTCGTTAAGGCTCTCAATGTTTATGTTTTCGTTTGCATTGTGGACAGATTTGAACTGTTCTTTTGTGAAGAAAAGTGGAACAAATCGTATTATGCTGTCGCTGATCTCTTTGAAATGGCGCGCGTCGGTTCCTCCGAATATTATAAACGGGGAAGGTGTTACATTTTCAAAGATTTTGCGTGTGATCGAGGCGATGAATTTGTATCCCTGGCTATCAATTGGTTCAGGTTCAACTGTCTGGCGAAGTTCTAATACTTCAGCTGTGAGGCCTGCTTTTTTTGCAAAAAATTGAAATTTTTCAACTGCCTTATCGATATCGTGGTAGTAGGTAGAGCCAATACTAGCAATTACAGCGACTTCGTCTGATGCTAGGCTCTTGAGTTCTTGTTCCTGGGGATTGGTGAAGGAGATGGTTGGTCCAATCATAGCAGCTGCCTCGCTACTTATTTTGGGGATTAGGCGAATTAGGATTGGTTTGAAGAGCCAGAGGTTGGAAAAAACAGTTTTCATCGGGAAATTCATAGAATTTGCTAGTGTCTTGAACATTGCAATAACCTCGGGTGCAAATGCTCGCGGCGATAGGCTCTTTTTTTTCATGAAAAGGATGAATTTGCTTATATTTTCCATTCCAGAGAGTTTTCCTTGCTTCTTCGACTTGATCAGGATCTTTGCGCCTGATCTTTCGCTCATTGCAATCATTGCGAATTTCCCATTCACGCCTGCCATTGGTTGCTCTATTATTGCGCCTCCTTCATCAATGACGAGATTGAGGTGGATGTTGCTATCTTTGAGGAATTGTACAGCCGAGGGGGCATCTTCACCTGCAATCTCTTCGCGCGAAGAGGAGAAGATGTATAGGTCTTGGGATAGTTTGAAATTTTTTGCTAAAAGCTCTTCTACTGATTCAAAGATTGCACAAAGTGAGCCTTTTGTATCTACTGTGCCTCTTCCCCATACTGTTGTCTCGTCAATAACTCCGGAAAATGGGTCTTTTTTCCAGTCTCCCTTTGCTTCGACAACATCCATATGAGACATTAACAGTAGCGATTTTGTTGGTTGTGCTCCTGGGATCTTGATTAATAGTCCTCCGTTGAAATTGTGCCACTCTCCGAGTTTTGCTACTAGTGGGAATCGGGTTTTTAAAAAATTATGTAGCTTGGTGATCTCTTTTGTGTTTGTATCTGACTTGTTAGAGATTGTTTTGAATTTAACCATTTCTGAGAGGGTCTGCGCGTATCTAGTTTGGTTTTGGCTATTATCTTTCAATTCTGTCTCCCTTATTCATAAGTTAAATTTTGTATAGAAAAACTAAAATTTATTGAATCTCTAGCTCTTCTGGAAGAGGTGGTTGTTCATCGTGTTTGTAGTTTTCTATAAATTTTGTAATCATCTTATCGTCGTAGAGGAAGAATGCAATTATACTTAGTGCGCAGAATATGGCAGCAATAATTGCAGTAAGTTTTACGCCGAGAGGGCCTACAGATGAGTTTGTTGTCTTTCCTATTGCTATTACACTTGGTACTATCATTATTGCTATCGATTGCGCAAGTTTTGTAACAAAGGATCTAGCCGCACTGAAGATTCCCTCTTTGTTTGTTCCTGTGGTTATGGTGTCGTAGTGTATCACATCGGATAGCATTGCATTTGGTATAATGTTCAGGGCTGCAAAGGGGTATGAGACTAGTACTGAAAGAAGTATTCCCTTTGCCATTGCGGGAAAAGGCCAATCTGCACCAAAGAATATAATCAGATATGCTATTATGAAGACTATCAGTGCTGAAAGTAGTGGGATCTTTTTCCCAATCTTCTTTGAGAGGGCTACAACAAAAGGGTATAAGGCTACTGAGCAGATGATGCTTATAATCAATATTAGTGGTGCATCTTTTTCTGGGAGACCAAGGAGTATTGTTACGTAGTACATTATTGCAGCTTGAAAAAATGCCATAGAGGTGAACTCAAAAAGCCAACCAATAGTGATTATTGTAAAATGTTTGTTCTTAAAAGCTGATTTTATCGCGGGGAGGAGTTTTGTGCTGTCAATTTTGCACTCTGAGTACTCTTTTTCATTTATAGAAAAAGCAGTCGCTAATAGCAGAGCAATTCCTATCGCAGTGAGGATTCCAAATGTTATTTGATAGCCAGCTGTAGCGGAAATTCCAAAATTTTTAAATATATTAACAAAGGTCGGTGCTGTGTATACGAGTGCAGATCCAATTACGAAGAAAAAAGCACTTATCCCGTAGGCACCAAGCCTTCTCTTGTGATCAGTAATCAGCTCTGGAAATAGAGCTCCATGTGGAATCATATACATTGTGTAAAAGATAAAGTAGAGCCAGATAAAAACTCCTACCCACAGATCGTTAATTATGTGCTGTCCTTGAACTGGCGGACAAAATATTAAAAAAGCTGATAGTCCGTATGGTATTGCTGAGCATCTCATAAATGGGATTCTTCGCCCACGTTTGTTCTTTGACTTGTCGCTCCAATTCGCAATAATTGGATCTGTGAATGCGTCAATTACGTGCCCCACCGCTTTGATCAATCCAATCAATGTGAGAAATCCGAAAAGGATATAGCCTTGACTTATCCGCACCTCAATTCCAGATGAGCTTGTTGGTAAAAAGAAGTATATCAGGTAGTTTGCAATCATTCCTGTGAATATACCTTTTGAGAAATCTGATAAACAGAGCAGGACAATTTTACTTTTTGAAATTTTTTTCATTTTATACCCCAAAAAAAGAACAGATGTGGATTTTGCAAATATGTAAAAATGGAGTTCGGGGGGTGTATCTATTTTTGCATATTCACTCATATTTCTTTTAAAAAATATGAATCTCCACAATCTGTTCTAAGATTAGTTTAACCCTGAGTCTGCGATTAGGCAAGAGTTATTTTTTTAATCTTTTTTCTTCTCGAGGGTGTAGAAAATTGCTAAGCCGATTACCGATGATGAAACTGCGATTATTACTGCGGGGATGTAGGAGCCGAAGATGTCTTTCTTAAGTCCGAAGATTGACGGACCGAAGATTTCGGCGACTCCGTGGAAGAACATTGCTACGTGATAGATTTTTCCGAATCATGCCACTCAGAATTTGGCGCTTGTGATTGCCGTGTAGATTGAGAAGTAACTTCCATCTGCGAATACGAGGAGGAAAGTTTCTGCGATAAACAGTTTCTCGTTTGTCCATGCCAGTGGAAGGTGTGCTGACGATAGGAAAATAAGAAGAAACGATAGGTAGATTGTTTTTTCCTCCTAAAATATAGAGAATATAGCCCCAGCAGATTCTTCCAGTAGCATTCCCTACGGATAAAAGGCTTATTCGAGAAAGTATTGCTATGTTTATTCCTGCTTCTGATTTTTTTCTTGACATGGAAATTCCGCTGTGATAATCTTGCATAAAATTATAAAAGGATTTAATATGAAGTATAAATTTATTACAACTTTTTTTCTTCTGCTACTATTTGTCTGTTCTTGTATTCCTCCCAAAGATGAGCAATACAATGTCTGGAACCTATGTACTTATGATTTAGAAAGTAAAACAGGTTCTGCTGAAAGGTTGAACGATCTTCCTTCTACATCACTGGACATTAACAGTTTCGGGAAAATTCTCACATACAATGATGAGAAGTTTATTCTTTTGAGAAATGCTACTTTCAAAGATTTAAATTCCAGGAAAGTGGTAGAGACTTATGATTATAACACTTATAAGATTTCTTTGAGTTCCAGTAATGTTCAGAAGATCGAGAGAATTGGTTCTGCTACATTGCAGAATTTATTGAATTCCGGTGCTACAATAAATGCTGCAGCAGGAGCTTTGTATAGTTATATTGAAAATGGTCAGCTGGTTAATTTTATCGATGAAAATAGTATTCCTGGTATTTATCTTGATTATAGTGCCGGAGATATTTCAGCAAATATTATTGGTTTGATTGAGTCTGGTTCCGGGACATTGCTTGCTTTAACTAGAAGCAGTAAGGGTTTCGAGATTCTTGAAAAAAAGGGACAGGAAATTTTACATAGACGAAGCTTCTCAGTAGCCATTCCTGGTTCCAGTTCTCAGATAAGTGATATAGTGCGTATCTGGGATATGTCAGAAAATTTCTTGTTTGTTTTGGCATTCTGTAAAAATTCGGCAGAAGAGACGGTTTTAAAGAATGTAAAAATTAATTTTAACGATGGTTCTGCTGAGATTATTGATTTTCCTTATTTTTCCGATGTGATTCTGTATATGAATCATATTATTAATGACTTGAAAGACAAAGACAATAAGGAGCCAATTCATCTTTCTATCAGAGCTTATGGTTATGACTTTCAATCTTTCTGTTTTGAAACAAATACTGAAAAAATATTGGTGAATTATTCAAAAGATTCTGATAAATTTTTGGCATGTCATATTCCGTTAAATAATTTAAAAGAAAAAGCTTATTGCTTTAAAATTTTAAATAATGATTTTACAATAGTTGAAAAATATTCATTATCATCTGGCTATGCAAGAACAAACATTGCTGCAATGAACTATGACGGGAAGAAAATTATTTTTCTCGAACAGTCTGATAGATTTTCAAAGGTTTTTTAAAATATAAACTGAAGCTGTGATGGTTCTGGTCTTTATTTGTTCATACATAAATAAGTGACAATAGATTTTATCAGCAGTCCTTATTGTTCAAAGGACTGCTGTTATTTTCTTACCATACTGCCTTGTGTAGTTCGCAGAAGCCTTTGATTCCGTCTATCTTTACTCTGGATTTCTCTTTGCCGTCGGGCGAGTAGTAGCCTTCGAATGAGCCGATGAATTGTCGGAAGTGGGTCTTGGCAATTGGGCCCATGTTGACCTTGTCGCTTCGCTCGTCGACTGGTTTGAAGGTGATGTTGACTAGGTCATCCTCGCTGAAGATGTGCCAAGGCTGATAAGGGTCGGCAGGGTTGTATTCGAAGATTAGCCTTGCCACACGTGTTCTCTGGTTATCAATCCAGAAGGCATTCTCAGAGAAGTAGGATTCGTTGACGAGTGCTGCAAAGTTTGCACCAAC
>JAFGXN010000123.1 GCA_016936615.1 Spirochaetales bacterium
ACCAGAATAAAAAATATAAAAACCAAAAAATCTATTACCATTTTGTTCTCCTACAAATTAGATTAAAACATTATATATTGAGAGGCTATCTGCCTTTCCTTTTACCTTGACTTTATCGCGACTTTCTAGCTTGAATTCTTTAGGTAAAAATTGTCGAGTAGATTCTGTTATGATGATCTCTCCAGGGCCAGCGAGGCCTTCAAGACGTGCTGCAATATTTACAGTATCTCCGATAATTGAGTAGTCCATTCGTCTGCTACTTCCTAAATTTCCCGCCACCAGAGGACCGGTATGAATGCCTATGCCGATTGTTAGGTGTGAAGCATCCCCCTTGAAGAAACTACGAGCTTCGGATTTTACAAGCCGTTGAATTTCTGAAGCACACAATACTGCTTGAATTGCATCTTCTTGTTCCGTCTGCATCGGGACACCCCATGCAGCCATAATACAGTCTCCTATAAACTTATCTATATAACCGTTGTGCTTTACAACAATCTCGACAGCCTCACTGAAATACTCATTTAAAATATCGATTATGTAACTTGGATCTTTATTTTCAGAAAAAGAGGTGTATCCCCTGATATCTGCAAAGAACACTGTTGCGTTTTTCTTGTCTCCGCCGAGTTTAATCTTTTCCGGCTCTAACATCAGTGAGTGCACCAGATCATGTGACATGTATCGTGAGAACATATCCTTGATCAGCCTCCTTTCCTCGACTGCGACATGCATTTGTTCTTTTAGAACCTTTTCCTTCGATTGATCAGTGAAAATCAGAGTCAGTCCATCAAATTTATTGTTTTCAGCCTTCAGAGGTGAAAGAGAGAGCGAGAAATCCATCTCTTTTTCTGCTTTTTTGTAGATGCCTTCAATCTGTGGCATCTGTTTCCTACGCCTTTTTACCTCTTTTATACAATTAAAGATATTCTCATCAAAGCATCCTGAAAAAATTTCATCAATAGGTCTGCCAATCTCTTCTTCTTCGAGGTCAAAGGTATATTTTGCCTGAGGATTAAAGTATCTCAGACGATTATCTCTATCAGTTGTGAGTAGCAAATTTGACATAGATGAAAAAATATTTTCTTGATATTGTTCCATCTTTTGAATTTTGTCGAAATAATCTTTAAGCTCTCGGATCATTTGAGCATTGTCGAGTAGGCCACCAGCTAATTTGCAGAAGGCCTCGATGAAATTAATCATCTGCGAATTGAAGGCGTTTTCTTTTGTCGCATTAAAAAAGAGAATACCGATTGTGCGTTTTTCTGTTTTAATTGCGATTGCAGCACCGCTTTGTGCCTCGCTGCAGATTATTAGCTCTGATAAAAGTGAATTTTTTACAGAATTTATGACACACGCATCGCTACACTCAATTATAAAATCAACAATTTCACTTCCACCGTCAATCGATGAGGGCATAGCAAGCCTTCCTCTTTTAGAAAAAAGCTGCATCTGTGAGTCTTTGTCATTGTAAATGTAGAACCCAGTTCCATCAGCGCCGGTAATGTCATGACCCTGATCAGTAATCTTTTTTGCTAGCGTTGCAAAGTCACTAATCCGAGCAAGATTCGTACTTACTCTCGCCAAATCATCTAAAACATTTTTTAATTTCATTTTTCTCTCATGTAATTATAATCTTTCTTTAAAAAAAAGAAACCCCTTGCTACTGTTTTTTCACGATTATTCCCCATTGTGAATGGATTTTTATTAGAGCTTTTCCATTATGTTTATTATAGTCTGTGTCATTAAGCATGTCTCGGAATCTGTCACCTTCAGGGAAAAGTTTTGTCAGATCAATCTCTTTATCCTTAGCACTATTGTTTACAGCGATAAGCCATCTTTCATTGCCCAAAGCTCTTTCAAAAATGAAAAAATCGTTTTCAACCAATATTTGTCGATAAGTTCCTCTTCTTAGAACCTCATTTGAATTACGTAACCATGTTAGCTTTTGGATAGTCCCTGAGAGTCCAGGTTGATCCGCTGTCTTCTGTGCCGTGTAGATATCAAGGTGAGGTCTTAGGGTTATATCAGTTCCGCTAACCTTCTCGCCAGTTACTCCCCATTCACTCCCGTAGTAGATCGATGGCATACCCGGCATAGTAAAAAGTATAATATGCAGCGGGTAGAGGTTACTTTTGTTTTTCAGCACTGTCGCAATACGCGCTACATCGTGGTTATCTGCGAAGCTGTAGAGTGGCATTCCCTTGTAAATTCCATTTTCGCCAAATTGTCTGTTAAGCGACCATGCAATCTCATGATAATTTAGATCATTGTGGCTGGAAAAAAGACCTTTATAACATTCATAATTTGTAACGCTCTCCATCAGATCATCGCCAATCCATTCCCTGTAGTCTCCGTGAATAATCTCTCCAATCATGAAGAAATCAGGCTTTTTTGCCTTTACTGCCTTGTTCAGTCTCCTGATAAAATCTTTGGACAGACAATCAGCAGCATCTAATCTAAGCCCGTCAATATTAAATTCATCAATCCAATATTCCGCAGCCTCAATTAAGTGTCGCTTGACATCTTCGTTTTCAGGATTTAGCACTGGCAAATCATTGCAACCGTTCCATCCTGAATAAGAGAAGCCGTCGTTGTACTCATTATTTTCACAAAAGTTAATATTTTTATACCATGAAGTGTAACAAGAATCTTGTTTTTTCAGCTGAATATCTTGAAATGCGAAGAAGTCCCTCCCTGTGTGGTTTAATACCGCGTCCAAGACAACTTTTATTCCCAGGTCGTGTGCTAATTCAACTTTTTTACGAAAAAGTTCATTGGTTCCGAGCCTTCTGTCTACCACATGAAAATCTTTTGTATCATAGCCGTGAGCAGTCGATTCAAAGATAGGTCCGATATAAAGAGCAGTGCACCCAAGGTTTTTAATATGTTCTAACCATTGGTCTAGATCTTCCAAACGGTTTACAGTGTTTTTTTTATAGTCGTTGATTGAAGGTGCGCCAAGCATTCCAAGAGGATAGCTGTGATAGAATGTTAAGTCATGTAAAAAATTCATATTGTCTCCTTACTTACCATTAGGTATAGTGTGTTTTAATTTATTTTCTTTTATTAAGAAAAAATGATAGTACCTTTTTGGGTAAAATTTTTATCATAATTTTAGGAAAAAATTCCATGCATAAATTGGTGCAATAGTAGATGTTGTTCATTTTCATCTGGCATTTTTTCTTGTCCTAGATGGAATCCTGCGTAGCTATTTATTAGCCCTATGAATGTTGAAGCATATCGCTTCTCTCTGCCTCTCATATTCCCATGATTAACGCAAGCATTTTCAAAAAGATTTTCAATAATCTCATGCTGTTTAGCTATTTCACCTCTAATTATTGATCCAGCCTCATTTTCTGCAGGTGCAAAGAATAAAGTGAGGTATAATCTATAAAAATCTTGATGATTTTCTATGAAATTAAAATAGCAGTTCATCACTTTTTTCAATGAAAGATAGATATCTCCTGAGTATACTCCCGCGACGCTAAGTTGGCTGTTAAAGGGTGTTAAGTAAAATTCAGCTACTGAATGAATTAAACCAATCTTGCTCCCAAAATAATGGTAAAGAGTAGGTTTTGAGACTTCGCATGCTTGAACTATCTCTCGTACACTTACTGCCTCGTAGCCTCTCTCCCCGAATAGTTTTATTGCTGTAGAAAGAATTATTTCTTTGTTATTCATGTCTTTAATATACCAATCGGTATAGAAGTAATCAATAGTTTTTTTACTTTTTTTTCAAAATATGCCTATTTTTTGAAGTAAAAAAACATTTTCGCTTTTTAATATATATAGGAGCTTTATATGAAAACAAATAGAAAGATTTCATTACTAATAGATA
>JAFGXN010000124.1 GCA_016936615.1 Spirochaetales bacterium
GTCTTTCGTCTGTCATAATTATCTCTGAATTTGTGGAGATACAGCTGACCATAAATAAAATTACAAAGTAAATATAAATAAATTTTTTCATACTATATTCTAACGTGGATTTTCGATTTTTCCATGAAAAAAAGATTAAATCGTAACATGCTATTGTCTTTATATATGGAAAATTATATATTAAAAATGGAGTAATTATGGAAAATTTTGTGGAACTTGAATCACTAGATAATTTCGAAAAATTGATTAAAGAGGGGATAACTCTTGTCTATCTTTCCAGACCATCCTGCGGAGTCTGCTCTGCAATTAAAGGTAAAATAAGTCACCTTTTCATAGAGGATTTTCCGCAGATTAAATCATTTTACATAAATATGGATAAAATTCCCGACTCTGCCGGCTACTTTTCGGTCTTCACCATCCCGGCAATAATCGTCTACATCGACGGCAAAGAGAGCATCCGCGAGGCCCGCTACATCTCGATTGAGAAGTTTGCAGGTGATCTGCAGCGGCTTTATGATTTGTATCTGGGGTAGCTATTTCTTCTCTTTAAATTTGTAGATATCAAACTTATTCAGCTCTCTTTCAAACATTGTGTAATCATTTTTGTAAAATTCTATAAAATTTTCATTTGAAAAATGTCTTTTATACGGTGCATAGTAGTGCTCTGGCGAGGCATTTCGCCATGTTACAATGTATGAGATTTTCGATCGACTCTGGCTGGTGGTAAATGGTCTAAGAATATAGTCTGTCCACCAGTTCGTGTAAGGAACTCCGCCTACCGGACTGCTTCCCATCTCAGTTATTGCAGCAGGTTTGTGCAATCTATCTGCAATTTTTACAAGCATATCAAGTTTTCTTTCCAGCCGTCCCGGAAAAAACTGAAAATTTGAGTAGTTATCATGGCCGAGAATATCTACATAATCGTTTCCGGGGTAGCGTCTGAGGTATTCAGCTTCGGATATGAATGAATCAGGCGAATATGCAATGAGAATATTTTCAACGCCGTTGCTGCGCATTCTATCGATGGTCAATTTCCACAGTTGCTTGAACTGTTGTGGTGATAGGTCTTTCTTTCCCCACCAGAACCAATTACCGTTCATCTCGTGATACGGCCTGAATATTACAGGAATTTTCTCAGCTATTCCGTCATTGTCTCTGTCTGCTTCCAGGCTGTTTATGAAAAATGAGATGTAATCAATCCATTCATATAGTTTTTGCTGAATTTTATTGTCTGTAAAAATTTTGCTCATATCTGCCTTTGGATAATCCTTTGTGAAGGCGCCTTTACCGTTGACAGGGTTTGACATATGCCAGCAGCTTGTGTTTATTCCTCCTCTCAGATATGTATTTATAATTCTGTTCTTAAGGACTTTATCGTTTCCAAGCGATGCTGGATTGTTTCCTGTATAGTCAAGAATGTATAGATCCCATGAAAAAATCGCAGGGTAATCACCGCAGACCTCTTTTACGTCAGAATAATCATCATAGATTGCAGAATTTATTTTATTTTCTTTAAGATCGTTCCAGCCACCATTGCTCAGTCCATATAGTGTTGAGTCGTGGTGGCCGAAGAGGAGTTTTTTACCTTGTAAAAAAAACAAATTCTGATAAAGTGCATCTGTTTCTGAGGTTCTGGTATGTTCTATACCAGTCCTTAGTTCAAAAATTTCATTTAAGTGGAAACATCCTGTAAGAAATACTATTGTAATTGTAAGAATAGTTGTTCTTTTTTTCATATAAAAACTCCATTTTAAAATTACTATCGTTGTTGCGTATTTACATGTTTCTATTAATTGTATTGTAAAATTCCAATTTTTTAATTAAAAATATATTAAACTTTATAGTATTATTTTACCATAATTTCCTCCTTATTTTTTCAAAACTAGCTGCATACTATTCTTTTTAATGTTTAAACTATGGAGTAATTATGAATGGATTATTTAAAATGGTTGCAGCTGTCTTTGTCTTGGCTGTTCTTGTTGGGTGTGCCTCTATTCCTTTCCCAGTTTCGAAGGCGGGGTAGTATTGTGGTTGATTTGCATATTTAACGCTGAATATTTTCTTGAAAAAAAATGTCTAAAGATATATAATTTATTTTATTGGGATAATGAAATTTTTATTTTACATTGCCCTGATTTATAAAAATTTATTTGTATAAAAAATTAGGAGAATTATATGAAAAGAAAAATTATTGTTCTGTCGCTTTTCGTTGTACTTGCGCTTTTTAGTTGCAATAAAGAAAAAGAAGGCAGTGATCTGGAAGATTCCAGCACTTTAGTTGTCGATTCTAGTACTCTTGTAGCTGATTCTAATAGTGATATAGATGCAATCGCTGTAGAGGAAAAACCTGAATTCAAGAGACGAGATTATTCTATTACAGAGTTTGACACTGCAGAGCTGATTAAGATTAATTTTAGCGATCTCAATGTTAAGGATAAAGTGGGTGCACCTCGGGCTCACGCAAAGTATTTAGATGATCCTTTAACTTTTTTCGATATCAATGTTGAGAGTGGTAGAACTGCTGTTGTCGCATCTAATCAGTGCAAGTTCTTTGAGATGAGTAGCGGACAGATTCCTGAAGATGTTATCTATTCGAAGGGTGAACCTATTCCTCTAGGAACTGTTATTCCTCTTTTTGATCGCTATGAGGCGCAAGATAGAGAGTATTATGGGATGTTTTATTATGAGGGGCATTATAATTATTTTAGAGGCACAGAATGGAATGGTAAGTCTGGAATAGTTTTTGGTGCAGATTTAAGAACAGATACTTCTGAGAAGAATGAGATATCTTCACAATATTATAAATCAAATGGAAAATTTGATAATTTCCCCCCTTTTCACGGTTATACTAGCTTATCTGAAGATTTTCAGAAGCTTCTGAAGCGAGATAAGTTGATTTTCCAGGAAGTTAATAAAAATGAGTATTCTCTTTCATTTGAGAATCCAGATGATATGGTTGCACTATATAAAAAAGAAGTCAGCGATGAGCAGGTTCCATTGTTTATTACAACTGATTTGTACTCTCATGCTATGCATCTATTTTTTAATCAATATCTTCAACGAACTGAAGAGAAGTTTTTTCATCCAAGGCTTAAGGCTTTGACATATTTGTATTTAAAAGAGATAGAGGCTTTGGAGGCAAAGGCAATTGAGTCTCAGAATGCTTCGGATGCATATTTAGAAACTTTATCACTTGCTAAGACCTATTTTTTAATTCCTTTAGCCTTGGCTGATCTGGAGCCGGAGATTGTTGAAACTAAAGTTAGTCAATGGTCAGATGATGTTGTAGAAAGATCTGTTCCGGTAGATAAAGCTTCTGTATTGGCTAATTACCCTGAGAGTGTTGTTCGTGAGATTGAACTTATCCTTGCAGCAGAAGGATTTAAGGATTCTCCAAATTTTTTATATACTGAGGATTATTCTCAGTTCAAACCACGTGGGCATTATACAAGATCTGAAAGTCTCTCTACATATTTTAAGATGATGATCTGGTATGGCCGGCTTCACTTTTATATTACTTCGGAAAAGTGCTCTTCTTTGGAAGAGTTAATGACTATGATCGAGAAGAATCCGGCCCTCCAATTGTCAATTAAGTTAACTCCTGTAGCTATGCTCATAGAGGATATTACTCTTAAAAATAAAAATTTGTATGATATGTGGACTCAACTTTTTGATCCTATCACTGAGCTTATTGGAATGAGTGATGATTTATCAATAAAAGATTTAGAGCCTCTAGCCAAAAGATTCTCTAAGGTTCCTTTTGAGCAGTGGGTTAGCGAGCAGAAGAATATTGTTAAATTAATAGATGAAGCAACAAAGACTTTAAGAAGTCCTTTAATTTCTGGCAACACTGTTATGTTTAATGCTGTTACGGTTGTAGATGAAAATGGTAAACCTACGCAGCCAATGGGCTGGAGATTGTTCGGACAGAGATTCACGTGGGATTCGTATATTCATCAGAGAGTTTCTCCTCCTAGATTGAAGAGTAGAGATTTTGTGCTGGGGCTTGATATAATGAAGGTCTTTGGTTCTGATACTGCAGATCAATTACTTAGAAAAAGTGAGTATGAAATGGAGGGATTAGAGGATTCTTTGAATAAATTGCAGGAAGAGTTTAAATCTATGGAACCTGATATCTGGACTGAGACCTATTACAATAGAGTTCTGTACAAGATTAAGACCCTTGCAGAGTTTGAGTCAGGAAGTGGATTCTATTTTACCCAGTCTCCTTCATGGGGTATTAAGGCTATGATTAGTTCTCACGGGACATGGGCAGCATTGAGACACGATACTATATTGTATGTAAAACAGGTTTATGCAGAAAGAGCTGGTGGTGAAGATTTGGAGCCGACTTTTAGAACTTTACCTGTGCCAATCCCTACACATTATATAGAACCAAATGTTCCTTTTTTCGTTGGATTAAGAGATTCTGTTAAACACTTAGCTGAGATCTCGAATCAATTTGGTTTAAACGATAAGGATTTTAATTCTAAAATTGAGATGTGGATAAAGTTGATAGATCAGAGTCTTTCTATTGTCGTAGCAGAGTATGATGATGTTCCTATCAGTTCCAATTCTAATAGTTGGATAACTACTATTCCTTCTACAATTGCGAATCTTGTTGTTCCTCCTGAAGTTAATTATGCTTCTTACTCAGACAGTCAGGATCAGTTTCGATGTGCAATTATTGCAGACGTCTTTACCAATTCAGAACATAAGTTGGTTCTTGAGACTGGTATTGGAATTCCATATAGAATTTATGTTCCAGTCAATGATGGGCAGGGAGGAAAGAGAATTGCTATCGGATATACCTTTAGTTATTATGAATTTTTGCATCCTATGAATGATCGCTTGACTGATGAACAGTGGAAGGCTAAAGTCTACTCAGATGAGCCAGATCTATCAAAATATTTACCTTTCTGGGCTAATAATATCACTGTTCCTGCTAGATAGTTAAATGAAAAAAAATATTCTTGCACTTATAATTTTCCTTGTGATTGCATCATGCAATCGCGAGGAGAAAATTTTATACCAGACATGGAACTCTAGGGGTGATACCTTCCCTGAAATTCAGATTAAAGCTCAGGAAACAAAGCTTGTTTCGGGTGATTATCCTATGGCTGGAACTGTAAGTCATCATCTTCTTGCTGGAGAGTACATCGATAACTGGTTTGTTCAGTTGAAGAGTAAGCGTGATGTAAAAAATTTTATAATTCTTTCGCCTGGTCATTGGGGGCTTGAGACCTGGGATTGGTCTCTGACTGATGGCTCTTGGGAAACTTCATATGGCCGTGTCGATTCAAATAAAAAAATGCTTAAGCATGTCAGATCTTCTCTTGGTGTTGGACTTAATCAGAATGCTTTTTACATCGAGCATGGGGTTGAGGCTTTAATTCCTTTTGTTGCAAAGTACTTTCCGAAAGCAAAGGTTCTGACAATCGCATATCAGGGAGAGGCTAGGTTTAATCCTGATAAGGCTAATACTCTTTACCAGGCAATTTTTCCATTTTTGACAGAGGAAAATTTTTTATTAGTATCTGTTGACTTTTCTCATCATGGTGATGTTGAGCTGACTGAATACAGAAACAATTTGACAAGGCGTTTTTTTAGTGATCCTTCTAAGTGGTTTTTTGCCTGTTGCGATAATAGACCTGGGATTTGGATATACTCAACCCTGTTTGAACACTTTCCTGATTTGCAGATGAAATTGCTTCATGTTACAGATTCATTTGAAATATCCGGCATGGATAGTCATGATATAACAAGTTATTTCTTTTCGTTTGGAGTTCTAGGCAAGGCCTTTTCTATGAAAAAAATCGATGGTGCTGAGTAGTACTTTATTGAAGCATCTTTCCAACTTCCAGGGGGGAGGCCAGCTTTCCGGCAGATAACTTCAAGAAATGCAATCTTGCTTAAGTCCCTGTTGAATGTGGCTGCTGCTTGCAGTAAAGTTCGCTCATTTCCTTTTTCAAGAATAAGAGCGTCTGCTCCAGGAGTAAAATCGAGAGGATTTTCGATTCTTTCGAATTCACCAAATATCGAAATTTCAAAGGTTAGAGAATTCCATTCTTCAATTTTTATTGGTTTGTATCTTTTATCAAAAAGTCCAGCAATCGGCGCAGCCATCCTTGCTGCGAGTTCCATATCGTTCACTCCATAATAGAATCCAAAACAACCCCGATCTTTTACTTTATCTCTAATTCTGAATCCTAGTCCACGGTGGCTATCTGTTGCATAATAAAACGAGGGCTCATTTGGCTGATTGTTCACCGCATCAAAAAGAGATTCCTCAGCAATTTTTTTTAATTTTCTCAGACGGCGTTGGGGAAATTCTTTCTTAAGTTCAGAAGATTTTTCATATCCTGAGGTTAAAATTTTGATAATTTTTTCAGTGTTTGCTGTGATGGCTTTCGGTGGATTTTTGTAGAACATTTTTGCAATACTCGATGGGGCATTATCCCAGAGTCTTGAGCCAAAGCCAAATCCGCAAGATTCATTAGCGTTTGCAAATTGGGCATTCCATTTTTTCTCAATATCAATCTCAGTAATTGATTCATAGCCTTCATCGATCTCTAGTAGTAGAGCGGTATTTTTTTTAGCAAAAAAGTTGTAAAATTCTGCAAACCTTTTCCAACTTTTTGAAGGGTTAACTTGTCCTTCTGGTGAAAAAGCAATAGTTATGAGTGGTGAATTATTTTTCCAGATGTAATTAAGGATATCTTTCTGTATATTGATTTGTTGTATTTCATTATTTTCATATTTTGTAAAAAAATTTAAATCTATTGAGAATATTCGTTTTTTATTATATTTCTTTTTAGAAAAGCCAATCCAGTCTTCTATTTCAATTTTTTTTTCTTGGAAAAAAGGTGCAGAATTTGTAAAGGATTTATTATAATTTCCAACATCTGAGTTGTTTAAATCTTTGAAGTTAAAAGTTGGTATCCATATTATTTTATCTATCTTGTCATTTAAGATTAATTTGTTAAGCCAATTGTTGCTAGTGTGGAGATGTTTTTCTGATTTTTTTTGAAAATCAAAATTTTCATCTATTATAATTAACTCTATGTCATATTTTTCTGCTGAATATTCACAGATTTTATCTAGTGCGAGTCTATGTCTGTCATGGAAATAGACAACTTGTTTATTTGAAAAATTACATGAGGATAGTGATGCAATTATAAACATGGTAGTCAACAATTTTCGTTTCAATTTTTTCCCTTATTTATAGCGTATATTTTTTATTATCTACAGAGCACTCTGTAATGTCAATAATTTATATTTGATATTTTTTCCTGTTTAAATTATTCATTTAGTAAATACTCATAGAATTTTTGTTCCATTTTATTAAACCTGATGTATACTATTTATGTTAACGTTAAACTATGGAGTTATTATGAATAGATTATTTAAAATGGTTGCAGCTGTCTTTGTCTTGGCTGTTCTTGTTGGGTGTGCCTCTATTCCTTTTCGTGTTTCGAAGGCGGGGGAGTATTGTGGTTATGATAAATATAGTTTTTCTCTTGAAGGGAAAAAGTGTTATGTTGTCCTGCCTGATAATCCTGCAGAAGGCAGACCTTGGGTCTGGCGCGCACGGTTCTGGGGACATGAGCCTCAGTTTGATCAGCTGATGTTGGATGAAGGGTATGCAATTGCTCATATCGATACAGCTGATATGTTTGGAAGCCCGAAGGCAGTGCAAATTTGGAATAAATTTTATAATTATATGGTAAAAGGTGGTTTCAGCTCGAAGGTTATCCTTGAAGGAATGAGCCGCGGCGGGTTGTTTGTATTCAATTGGGCATATGAAAATCCTGATGCAGTAGCTGGAATTTATGCGGACAATCCTGTCTGCTCGATTGCAAGCTGGCCTGCTGGTAGCGGGAAGGGGTCTGGTTCGACAGATTCTGCAGTTTGGAGAAAATGTCTCAGTGCTTATGGTCTGACTTCTCAGCAGGGGCTTGAATATTCTGGAAACCCAGTCGACAAGGCTGGAGCGCTTGCGGCAGCTGGTATTCCGTTGATCCTTGTCTGCGGGGATTCCGACAGTGTTGTTCCATTTGATGAAAATGGTGCTGTTATGCAGAAGGCGTGGGAGCAGGCTGGTGCTGATTTTAAGCTTATATTGAAAAAAGGTGTGGATCACCATCCGCACAGCCTTGAAGACCCGGCACCGATTGTCAATTTTTTCCTGAAAAAACTAAGAGTTCCTTCAATCTTCGGCGATGATATGGTCCTTCAGCAGAAGCAGCCTATTCCGGTCTGGGGAAGTGGTATCCGCGGTGCAAAAGTCTCTGTCAGCTTTGCAGGGCAGGTTAAAGATACGTTTGTCGATGATGACGGGTTCTGGCGTGTGGATCTTGAGCCGGTTGATGCGGGCAGAGGATTCTCCATGCGAATTTACGACGGGGTTAGTGAGTTTAATTTTTCTGATGTCGCAGTCGGTGAGGTCTGGATCTGCAGCGGTCAGTCAAATATGCAGTGGGAACTCCGGGACACAGATAATTATGAAGAGTTTAAGGCAGAAGCAGATAATTACCCTGATTTGCATCTTTTTACAGTAAACAGGCGGGGGCGTGAGTTTGTTCAGCATGATATCCAGGTAGATAAGCCGTGGGTTAGAGCTTCATCGTCTGAGGTATCAGATTTTTCAGCAATCGCTTATCACTTTGGGAAAAAATTGAATACTCAGTTAGGTGTTCCTGTCGGTGTTATAAGTGTTAATCAAGGCGGTTCGTTTGCAGAGTGCTGGATGAGCAAGGAGAATATGTTAACTAACGAGGTAACTTCTAAATTTTTTCATAGCTTTAAGAAAATATATCCTGATTACAGAAATCAGCGGCATCAGTGGGTTACAGGATTGTATAATGCGATGCTTAAACCGCTGATGCCTTACGGAATAAAAGGCGCAATCTGGTATCAGGGTGAGTCAAATGTCGATGCGGCAGAGGATTACAGAATTGTTTTTCCACAGATGATAAAATTGTGGCGAGATGAGTGGGGGCAGGGGGATTTTCCTTTTTTATATGTTCAGATTGCCCAATTTAATTATGGCGAGAACCGCAATGATAATGCTGCAAAGCTGCGGTTGATTCAGTCTGAGTGTCAGTCTATTCCAAATACCGCAATGGTAACGATTCATGACATCGGCAATTTCGAGGATATCCATCCACGCAATAAACATGATGTGGGTTACCGGCTTGCCGCCGCAGCCTTTGCTAAAGGTTACGGGATGGATCTTCCTTTCGAAGGGCCATCTGCTGTTTCGGCTCAACTCACAGCAACAGGGCAGATTCGCATCCTCATGAAAAATGTTTACGCCGGGTTGACACTTTTAACCGGCACAAGCGGATTTGAGATTATCTCCGGGGGAAAAGTCTATCCGGTAACTTCTGCAACAGTTGAGCAGGATACAATTATTCTTACCTTTGATAAATCCTTGCAGCCCCAGCAAGTCAGATTCGCCTGGACAGCTCCACAGCCAGTGAAACTCCTCAACTCCGCAGGCTTCAGTGCCGGTCCGTTTAGTTTTGAGTTCTGAAAGAACTCAGACTGAGACAAAGTACTCTTCGTCTCAGCCCCCGACAAGGCGAAGTTTACTGGTTCTGTGGCAGTGTTCTATTGTTTTTTTTTGCAATGCCAGTATAATTATGAAAAAGGAAGTTATATGAAAAAAATAAATTATATAGTAATTTTTACTGTGTTCGCCATGGCTTTTTCAGGGTGTACAAAAGAGGAAGATAAACAGAAGCCAGCTGCAAAAGATGACAAAGTTGCAGAGAAATTTATTGATGCCATGAAAGCTGTAGAAGCTACTGACTCAATTAAATCTATCAAGTCCAACAGTTCTGAGACCAAAGCTAAGTCCACAAAATTTGTAATCACAAAGAGTCTCGATTTTTCAGAGATAAATGATTATTATCTGACAAATGACGTGGAGAAGATAGCAGATCTTGAAGCTAACTTGACCGGCGATATGTTTTACGATGAGGTAATAAAAGGTCGGAGGATAATCCTTGATTCTTATTCACCTTCGTGGCAGATTTCTAAGGCTGATGAGGCTTATTTGCAGATAAAAAATTCACGTTCAATTGCTGATTTTATTTCTCCAATAGTTCTTTCATCTCTTATCTACACCGGCGGCGGGTTTGAATATTTCGAGACTCAGGACGTTCTCAGAAAGAAAATAACAATTACTGATGATTCTGAGATTTCTCAGTTGTATACAACTGATGTCGGATTTTATTTTTACATAACAAATATGATCTTTGCTGAACCAGGCAAGGATAAAAATCTTAGTGCTATTTTTTCTTTCAAAAAAGTTAAAAATTCAATCTTTCCTCAATTAAATGACTCCTTTGTTCTCTGCAATATTCTTTTTCAGACAGCAGAAAACTCTGATTTGCTGCCACGAT
Source organism: Spirochaetales bacterium (assembly GCA_016936615.1). Classification (GTDB taxonomy): domain Bacteria; phylum Spirochaetota; class Spirochaetia; order JAFGXN01; family JAFGXN01; genus JAFGXN01. The sequence continues at coordinate 10,413 of JAFGXN010000124.1, forward strand.
TTATTGATGAGAATAATTCATTTTTTTCTGCTCCAATGGGTAACGATATTTCTTTCCTATATGGTTCGTCAGCAACCGTGACTTATTCTGACATGTCAGAGTATTGATAAGCACACCATTGAAATCCTGGCTCCGGTCAGGATTTTATTTTACATTCTTTTAGCGGATTTCTTTTTTCTTGAAAAATCTGGATTATAATTCATATTATATATAAAAGCTTTTATAAATTTTTGATAAAGAGTTCGTTTTCTTTTCTGAATTTTAAAGAGTTTTTTTCATCTTGCGGAGGACTTATGAAAGAAACAATCAAATTTACAGTCGAAGGGATGACTTGCCAGCATTGTGTTATGTCGGTGATGGATGCCTTGAGCAACATCAAAGGGGTTAAAGAGGTTGATGTTGATCTTACTACGAAGCAGGCTGTGTTAACGGTCAAGAAGGCTGTTGATAAGGAGCTTATTGCTAGTGTTGTTGCTGAAGCTGGGTATAAGGTAGTCTGGGGCGAATAGTTATAATTTTTTAAAAAAAATCAAAAAGTTCTCATTTCTGGTTTGATAAAATAAAAATATATTATAGACTAACTTATTCGGAGGAAAGTTTATGAAAAAAAATATCGTTTTATTGTTAATTACGTTTTTGCTGTTTAGCTGTGAAGAGCCTGCATTTAAGTATACAGAAACCCAGCTTAAAGCGCAGAAAATAAGAGATACCGCTATGACTTTTGAAAGCATTGCCCGTCAACCAGAGGCAGCAACACAAATTATCAAGACTTCAGAATCTCTGCTTTATAAATCTTACAATGATTTGTTGCCATTGTATGATGAAGAGATTGAAGACTCTGAATATGTCATTGGTGCAGCCTTTGGTTTATCATTCGGTCATTTCATTGAGGCTTATGCGCGCCAGCCAGAGGCTAAGGTTACTTTAGATTCAGTTGCAGAGCAGTTTCTTGGTCCATTCTCTGCAGGACATCTATCGCCTAAGTTAATCGAATCAGCAAAGATTGAAGCTGCTCCCTATATTTTTCAGGCAATTGCCCGCCAGCCAGAAATTTTTGAAGGCATAAATGAATTTTGTCTGAAGTACCTCGGTGTAGACATTACTGGACTAGAGTAATTGCTGTTTTTATCTATAAAACAACCCGCATCTGCTAGATGCGGGTTGTTTATATTTTTTAGAATCAATAATAATGATAGAATCTGAAAGCCCAGCTTATAGAGCCTTTCTTGACAAGAGCAGGATTCTCTGCTGAAGGATTCATGAATGATGAATAATCATATAGCTGTATGCCGTCATCTTTTATTGCAATTAAAGTTCCGTTCCATGAAATTACATCAATCGCAAGAAAATCTTCAGTCGATGCTACTGGGCTTGCTGTATTTACTGAGATTCCTCCAGTTGCAACGTTTGTAGAAATCGAGAACATTTTTATTCCTGTGTCACAGACAAACAGAAATGGCCAATCACAGCTAAGTCCCTGAGGGTTTTGTAATTTTTTCTCCTCGATAACTTTGTGAGCATTTATGTCAGAAATATCAAGTGCAAAAAAATTATTGGTTTGCCAGCTTTGTATTGTCGAGAAGGCATAAATTTTATTTGTCTCAGGATCTGTTGCAGCAATTACTGGATCTCTTGCAACCACATGTGTGAATTTTGAAACCAGTTTAGGATTTAATGGATCTTCTATCGAGTAGAAATACACTCCATTGATAGCCCCAATCAGTAGATAGTTACCTTCGGGTCTTTTGTTCTGGACAATTGTTTCAATCCCTGATTCCATCTCAATCTTGCGATATTCAGAAGGAATATTTGAAGGATCACTCAGGTTAAAAATTTTCATGCTTTTCCAGTTCACAATGTAAAGATGGTTATTTGCAATTGAAAATCTTGCTCTCGAACCTCCAGCTCCACCTGCTGAATTTTCTGCACAAATTTTGGGCAGTCCAATCTTCGTTGTAGCTTTTCCTCGTTTCCAGTCAACCACAACCCCTTTGGATTTGTCTACTTCTTTGTATGTAGCATATTCTCCTTTTTTAAGTTGTTTACGAACTGAAATGTAAGATCCACACTCTGCAGCACCATAGTTTGCAAAGCAATCCTGGAGAGTTTCAACTTTCTTAATAGAATCAATGTTGCTGACATCGAAGACTAATAGATCGAAGGCACTATCTGCATACAGATATTTTCCATCATCGGATACTGCAATATCTTGATTCCCTGGAATCTCGATAAAGCATAGTTGCTTAATATTTGAGCTGTCACTAATATCCATAAGATGAACACCCTTGAATATTTCACTCAGAAAAAGAATTTTCTGACCGTTTTCTTTCTCATATAACCAGATCTTACCAGCAGCTGAAATCTCCTGCGGTTCTCTAGCTGTATCAGAGAGAGAGCGGATACCTTCTTTTTCCATATAAACAGGCTCAAACTCAACTTCGACATAGGTTATCGTGCAAGACAGCAGAAAACCTAGATTAAGTAAAAAAAATATAAAACTTTTTCTCATAAATTACTCCTTGACAGCATTGTAGCACTGATGAATTAATATGTCAATTTCAGAAGAAAAAGTCTTTCTATTGTATTTCACACTCTTTTCCCCCTGAGCAGTTGACAGATTCCAATTTTCCTATAATCTTTAAGTTGTATAGTTTAAGAAAAAATTGACTAGCACAGTTGTCCTAGATGGCTCTGGGAGACTTTCAATATTCAGGAGGATGGGAATGAAAACAATCTTTGACCTACGAGATAATCATGATTCTGAGATTTACAAATCTATACAGGATCTTTATGATGAAAAATTGAGAATCTTCCAATTCGGGGATGACTCTATCAATGCATGCACTGGTTGCTGGAGCTGCTGGCTTAAGACTCCGGGGCGGTGTATTTTCAAAGATAGAATGGTTGATGCATATTCTGATTACATCAATAGCGACACAGTAATTCTGTTAATCGATACAGCACAAGGGTTTATTAACCACAAGGCTAAGGCCTTTCTGGATAGAATTATTCCGCTTTACCATCCTTATATTGAGATTGGCGATGGCGAGTGCCATCACGTAGCCCGTTACAAAAGCTACCCGGACATGGTCTTTTTTTATGAAAAAAAGATGCTTACAGCTGCCGAGGATCAGGTTATCGAGGATTATTTATATCGCACCGCCTATCACTTTAAGTCTAAGCCGTTTCGTATAGAAAAAAATCCAGCCTACCGACTGACTCAGTTATATTCGCGGGCGGCAAAGCGGAAGAGCCTTGACTTCGCGACATCAGAACCGATGGAAAAGCTTGTGATATACAATGGTTCGCCACGGAAAAAAGGCAGCAATTCTGCGCTGATATTGAAAAGCGTCGAAGAGATTCTTGGTTCAAGGGTAGAGGTTCGAGACTTGAAGGAGACAGCTAACTGGGACAGGTGGGCAGATGAATTTTTATCTGAAAAAAACGTAATGATCTTCATGCCCCTGTATGTTCACTCAATGCCGTCGCACGTCATGGCCTTTATTGAAAAACTCCAACCATCTGCGGGAAACATCAGCTTTTTTGTTCAGTCAGGATTTATCGAAAGCAGTCAATCACATTTCCTCGAGGCCTACTTCGAGCAACTCTCAGTCAGGCTCCAGCGGAATTACCTCGGCACAGCAATCAAAGGTGGAGTCGAGGGGCTTCAGATACGTCCACCCAAAATGCAAAAAAAGTTCATCAAGCTGATGGTCCAATCTATCGTCGAATTAGTTCTGAATGGCAAATTCAACCCGCAGACAATCGCCCGCCTAGCAAAGCCTCTCCGCCTCGGCTGGGGAATGAAGTTTTTATTCAAAATCCTATCAAAGACCAGCCTCGTAAATTTCTTCTGGGACAGCCAGCTCAAAGCCAACCAAGTCTTCGAGCAACGGTTTGATGCTCCGTATCTGATTACAGATGGAGGAGACAAATGAAACTGTTTTAAATTAAATTTTTTTTGTTGTTTCTCTTTAGCCCGTCTCCGGTTCTAAAATGACATCCTGTCATTTTGTGATAATTTTTTTAATCTAAAATATCGCAGTTGATACATTATTTGAAGAATTTTGTTGTTTGCAGAATTAAAAATAAAAAGAAATTTTTTAATTAGTTAAAAGGTTATTTACTGCAGATTTATTTGTGATATAATTTTTATAAAGTAAAAAGTTAAAAGTTAAAAGTTAAAAAATCAAGGTTATTTTTTAAGATAAAAATGTCGCACTGGTGCGACAAAAGGAGTATTTATGGGAAGAAATGATAAATTACTCGATAGATTAGATCCAAAAGATTTAAGTCATTATGATTGTCTTATAACTAAAGCTTTTCAGGCTAAGAGAAAAATTGAAACTGGTTTTATTGAATTAGCGGAGAGTATTCTGGAAATAAATACTAAAAAATTGTACAAGTTAAAATATAAAACTTTTAGTGAATTTTGTGAAGAGGAATTAGGTTTTTCGAGGCAGACAATATATATTTCAATTTTGAAATTAATTAATTCTTTTCCTAATTACTTTCCTAAAGATGTTGCAGTTGAGTTCGGTCATAAGAAAATGAGGTATATAACAGAAGGAGCTAGTGCAGTGGACAAAATAATATCAGATGATGAAGGGCGTAAAAAAATAAAATTATCGATTTTTCAGTCGATCTCCCCGACTATGCCCTCCACGGAGATTGAAGCAAAAATAGAAGATATTCTTTCAGCTCTTTAGCTTTATACATCCTGTCATTTTGCGCTCCAAGTTTTCGCGCCGAACCTCCGCTTCAAGCCCGCGTGAGCCTCGGGTACGAAAAAAGCATCTCATGCGAGATGCTTTTCTTTATTGTCGTTGGGCCCACTTGGACTTGGCTTCCAGTCGGCAACGTCGTGTTGCCTCCTTCCAGCCCGTCTCCGGTTCTAA
>JAFGXN010000125.1 GCA_016936615.1 Spirochaetales bacterium
ACCATATAGGATTTATCGTATAGATATAAAAAAAAGACCTTTTAAGATAATTCTTAAAAGGTCTCAAGTATAGAATGGTTAGATACTATTCAAATTCTACTTCTATCTCTTTTTCAGTCGAAAACGCACTAAAGTCTGCTTTCTCAATATGTAAAATCCTGAAATTATAATTAGATTCATTTATAGTGAAGTTCTTTTCTTCACCCTCTTTAAGTCCATAAATAGCCTTTCCAAATGGAGAAAGGTATGAAAGGATGTTAATAGATGGATCAGATTCCCATGGACCAAGAATAGTAAAAACTTGTTCTTCATTTTTGTTGATATCAAACATAGTTATCTTAGTTCCAAAGTTGACTTTATCTGCTTCGACATCGTCTTCACTAACAATATGGACTTTTTCAAGATCTTTCTTAAGTTTAGAAACTGATATATTTAAAAGTTCCTGTTTCTCTTTTCCAGCCTTGTATTCTGCATTCTCTTTCAAGTCTCCAAGTTCTATAGCAGCACCAATTTCTTTACTGTTCCGAGGAATTTCAACTTCAAGGATGTATTTAAGCTCTTTTTGTTTTGCTCGGTAAGATTGCTCAACACACAGAAGACCTTTTGAAAAGATATCACGTTGAACATCACCTTCAACTTTGTCAAAAAATTTAAAGTCTGGATATTTTTCAAGGATAACATCTTTTATATTCTCTCTCTCTTTTGGATCAATATCTTTAACATCAAATAGGATACTGTATATTCTTGAAACTGAATCAAGTTCAGCTTTTAGAACAAAGTTTTTAACTAGGTTATTTGCAAAAAGTAGAGTTTCAATCTGCTTAGCAGTCTTTCTGTTCGGGCTAACATTGTGTTTATTATCGATTTCTCTGTTTGTAACATCTAATAGATGAAGTAGGGTAATTATTACCTTTTCATTTGAAATGTTATATTTTTCAAAGTCATCAATATTTTTTACAAGCCAGATAAAGGCATTTCTATTCTCTTTAGCTCTTTCATAGATATCTAAGATTATTTTTCTAATCTTATCTTCATGTCCAGCCTCTAGTAATTCATCAAAGATGAATTTATTAAGGTATTTTGGAAAGATTTCTGCATATATATCTGCCCAATTGCTTAACTTTTTAGCATTTTCGAGAAAAAGCCTTCTGATATCTGCATCTTCTATCTTATCAAAAATATCATATATGTCAGATGCTTCACTGATTATCTGCTCAAAACTCTTCTCAAATCCAGGGTTTAGATATGGGTATTTTCGAGTGATATCTTGTAAGAAAAGATATGCAGCTACAACTTGTTCATTTATTGAGCTTAGCTTCTTGATGTAATTAGTTACATAAGAGAACATTTCGCTGAAAAACTCAGATTCAGTATCTGCATTTTCTATAAATTCGCTAACAGATTTAAGTTTTTCGTAGAAGTTCTTCTCTGCCTTGAATTTGTTGTATAATTTCTCTTCAACAGTAATAGGGTTGTCTCTTACTACAAAAATATCAGCTTTGTCTGGAAGATTTCCGAATTCAGGATCAGTTTTTAAAATCTTTTTAGCCTCATTTGACCATGTGACCCATTCTCCTTGAGTCAGAACTGATGGAACCATCTCATTTTTTATTAATTTCAAGCTTGTTGCATTGTCAAAACTCTTTATAAGGATCTTTAGCGTCCATTTTACATCGTTTTTAACCCTTTCGTGAAGTTTATCAGCTGGCCAAATACTTTTTAATACCCAAATATGATATTTTGGCAAGTTGAAAAGAGCTCCTGTTGCCATTTTAAGCGACATGGAATGTCCACGCTTCTTTGCAAAATCAATAGTAATCATGTCGTCTTTTGTAGATTTAATAATTCCAACACCCCAAGATCTATGGAAAACAAATGCTCCAGCATCAAAAGAGATGTGTTTTTCAAAATCAAAAATAGCTTCGTGGATATTTCTCCAATTTTGAGTAATATTAGAGAGTTTTATATACTCTTCAAGTTGGCTATGATCAGAATATTTTTTTCTAAAGCAGTCTACTATTTGTTTTCTTGCATGGTCATTCTGTGGATCATAATCAAGAATTCTCTTTAAGATATCAATACTGGCATCCCAGTCATTTTTCTTTAACAATCTTACATTAAGCTCTTCAAGTAATAATACAGATTTCTCATTTGAGATAGCTGCAGATATTTTTTTCTCAATTCTTAGGAAAAAAGGAATGTCATCAATATTGTATTCAATCAGCTTATTCCATATTTCTTTAATTTGATTGAAATTTTTCTTATTTATGTATCTATGTATAGCTTTTTTGTAGAATTCAGCAGCAGCATCTTTATCGCCTTCCTCTTCTTTCTTCTCAGCTATTAATTTGACAAGCTCTGCTTCTTCGTAATCAATCTTGATTAATCTTTCCCAAACCTTGTATTTCTTATCAGCTTCAGTATTATCAGTATAACATTCAGCTAGAAATCTAAGAGCAATCTTGTTTTCTCCAAAATCAAGGATTCTGTTAGATAAAAACTCTACAATATTCTCTTTGTGATTATCTTTAAAGATCTCAATCAAATAAATCATGTTAGAGTCATTGATATCTTGCAAATGGTAAGACAGCACTCCTGAAACATATAACGCAATTATGCTATTTTTCGTGTGAGACAAGTGCTCATCACAAATCTCTTTCAATTCTTCACCTTCGTTGTCTTTTACACAAGAATCAATTATAGTATCAAATTTAGAAAAATTAGTAACTGTATAACTATTTATAGTTGCCCGAGTCCATTTTTCTTCATTTAACTGCTCTCTAATACTCTGTAAATCTTTTTCTGCCATATTCATCTCCGATTATTTTGCAAACTCATTATATATATTAGGATCCAGATTTTTAATCTTCCTCAAAATCTCGTTCACATGATTTCTGTTAAAATCGTTATTCTTGTCTGATAGATAGTGATCTACTAGCCAAAAGTAATGATTCAACAGGCGAGGTCTGAGAAAATGATTTTTTTGAAAATCTGAATGCTCCAAACTATATACAGCCTGTTTAAGTTTTCCTAACTCCACAGGCTTTAATTCCCTTTTAATGCTGAATATGCCCCAGATTTTACCATAAACTGGAACCCATTCATTTACAATATCCTTGTCCTCAACTTCATCTTCAACTTTCTTAATTAACCGCTTGATTAGTTCTGACTCTAATCTCTCTAGTACAATCTTTTCTGCACCAATAAAAAAGGCTTCTCTAAAAAAAACCTTTGCAAATCGTATCTCGTTATTCAATGCATAGCAATCTGCCATCTGTGCCATTATATCAGCATTTGCCTGGTCTAATCTATATGCATCTTCAAAAAAAGTTAATGCTTCTTTATAATTTTCCAAACCTTTGTAACAAATAGCAATCTGAATCAACAAATGTGCATCTTTTCCACTGTAGATTGATGAGAAATTTTGAAAATTTTCCAGAGCCTTTTTAAAGACCCAGCTTTTTAATTCAAAAAAACATCTTTCAAATTCTACAGGAATTTTGAAATATGATAAATAGCTATCCCATTTTTTTAAGAAAAAATTACCTTTATCTAAGTAATCATGATATTTTTCAACTTCTTTTAAATTATCATCCCACTTCGTTACAGTCTTAAGGGCAAACAAAATTAAATCAGACTCGTAATTTTCTGAAAGGTTCTCGTTTAAAAAAATCTTTGCTTCATTAAACTTACCATTTTTAAGGTAGGTA
>JAFGXN010000126.1 GCA_016936615.1 Spirochaetales bacterium
AATATTAAAGCTCCACCAATGATTGATAGAATGCCTAGTACCCATTTTGCCCAGTTTTTATCTTGTATTAGAAATATCATAAGGATTATTTCTAATGCTAACCGGATGATTTGTTGAATAAATTTATCTGAACCTTGTATAAAAGAGTATAACATTATTGATAAAGAGAATAAAAGCATTGATGCGCAAATTGCTAAGTAGTCTGTTCTGATTTTATTTTTCATTTATATAAACCATCCTGTAAATTAAAAATTGCATGAAATCTCAGCTATTCTAAGGTATTTTAAATAAAAAATAAAGAGAGAATTCATTAATGCAATTAGTTTTGCAAGAAAAAAGTTAAATATTTCGATAATCTAGGAAAAACTGATGAAATTTGTTTAAGGTGGAGATAAAATTTGAGAATTTCGCAACACGATATGTTTAAAAGGTTCCCCAGATCAGTGATTTGTGCTTTTAGAGATTTTTTATATGATATTCTGAGAAATAGATTAGTAAGTTATTAATAAAAGCACATATTATGAATTAAGAAAGCTTACCTAAATAACTGAATTGACCGTATTGATATATCGGGTTAATATCTTTTGTATATGGAGTAAAATATGAAAAAAGTCTTTTTAAGAGGAATTATCCTTTTATTATTTATAGGCACATTTACGGCAGGGTTTGGTCAAGAGCAAAACAGTGATAGTTCTTTGGCTCAATGGATTTCACCCGCTGGAAAAGATGCTTTTAAGAAAAATAGTTGGTTCTGGTTTAGGAAGACCTTTGAACTTACAGAATTAGCTGAAGCTAAAGCTCGTATTGCAGTTGATTCTAAATATTGGCTTTTTGTAAATGGGGAGATGGTTGTATTTGAGGGTGGATTAAAACGTGGTCCTGACCAGAACAGCACCTATATTGACACGGTTGATCTTTCCTCAGTGGTAAAGATGGGAGAAAATGAGATTATCATTCTTTTGTGCTATTGGGGTAGAAGCGGTTTTTCTCATAATGATAGTGGTCAGGCTGGACTTTTTTTTCAATCTGATTTTGTGTGTTCTGATGCAAGTTGGGCTGTACATCCTGCAAAATCTTTTGGCAGAACTTTTTCCCCATATCCTAATTTTCGTCTTTCAGAATACAATATTAGGTATAATGCGATGAGGGCAAATAATCTTGGTTCATGGTTACCTAATACAAGTCGCGGTTGGAAAGCTGCTAAAGTCTTTGGGGCTCCTCCGGTAGCTCCTTGGGGTTCTCTGGTTGATCGTCCTATTCCTCTTTGGAAGGACAGTGGTATTCAGCCATATACAAATTGGGAGCGACGACGGGATGGTTCGGTTATTGCGGATCTTCCATATAATGCTCAGATTACACCATGGTTTAAAATTCAAGCCACTCCTGGCCTTAAGATTGATATAAGGACAGACAATTATAATGATGGGGGTGGAACAAGTGTCAGAACTGAATATATTACGGGTAGTGGGGTACAAAGTTTTGAGACACCTGGATGGATGAGCGGGCATCAAGTAATTTACGATTTCCCACGTTCAGTTAAAATTCTAGAGTTAGGTTATCGAGAGACAGGATATGATGCTTCTTTTTCTGGTTCATTTACTTGTTCCGATCTATTTTTTAATAAATTATGGGAAAAATCCAGACGAACTCTCTATATAAATATGCGAGATACTTATATGGATTGTCCTGGTCGTGAAAGGGCTCAATGGTGGGGTGATATTGTAATTATGCTTGAAGAAGCAAGCTGGTGTTTTGGCCCTGAAGGTAATCTTTTAACTAGAAAAGGACTGTTGGAGCTAGCTGCATGGCAGAGTGCTGAAGGTAAGTTGTATTCACCAATTCCTGGTAGTTGGGATAGAGAATTACCACATCAGATGTTGCAGGCTTCGAGTCTTGGATTGGCTCTTTATTATCAATACAGTGGAGATCTTGAAACAGTTCGAACAGTATATCCTGCTTTTTCTAGATATTTCCGATTGTGGAAGGTTGATAAGTATAATAAGGTTGTTGAACGATCTGGAGACTGGTATTGGGCAGATTGGGGTGATAATATAGATAAGGAACTTCTAACTACTTGCTGGTATGCTTTGGGTTTAAGAAAACTAGCTTTTCTTGCTGATGAACTTGGGCTGGAAGAAGAATCTGCTGATTGGATAGAGTTATATGATTCTATCAAGAGCAGTTTTGATGAAAATTTTTGGCAGGGAGATGTATATCGTTCTGCTGATTACAATTTGAAAACAGATGATAGATCTCAGGCAATAGCTATTTTGAGTGGACTTGCGGGGCATGAACGATTCCCTGCTCTGATAAAGTTTTTAGAGAGGGAGTATCATGCAAGTCCAGGTTTTGAAAAATATGTTTTGGAAGCACTCTATCAAATAGGCGCAGTTGAAATTGCTGAAAAAAGAATGAAGACTCGATTTCAAGAAATGGTAGATAGTGAGTTAACTACTTTATGGGAAGGGTGGAGTCTAAATTCTGAAGAATTCGGGGGTGGGACATATAATCATGCATGGGGTGGCCACAGCTTGTACCTACTTCCTCGTTATTATGCAGGAATATCGCCTGCAGAACCTGGTTTTAAAAGTATTAAGTTGGAACCATTTCTAGGATCGATGGACCATTTAGATGTGGTTGTTCCAGTTGCAGGTGGTTTGATCAATGTAAAATTAAAAAAAGAGCAGCGAGGACTTTCTATAAAAACAAGCAGTCCAGTTCCAATTTTTCTATATCTTAATCCAAATACTCACGGAGAGTTTGAATATGTTGCAGTGAATATTCAAAGCGGAAAGAGGGTTATAATTGATTTGAAGAGTAAGCAACCTATAGAAACCCCGCTTGAACCAGGTGAATGGGTTATTTCTTATAAAAAGTAATGAGGGACATGTCACTATGACTTTCAAGTTATGTGTGATGAAATGTTCAAAAGGGTTTTTGTGTCATAGATATGTTGAAAATAAAGAATTAGGATGCATTATTTAATTTTTTTCCATCGCCATCACAAAATCCAGCACCAGCCTGACTGTCCGCTTGCGTTCAGCCATCTGCCCACCTTTGGGGGTCTCGAAGGTGAAGACATTTGAGCTTCGACGGTTGAAGTAGATGCCGGTGGTTACTCTGTTTTTTATCCTCATGTAGGCGCGGGCGTAGTAGGGGATGTAGATTATTCCATCTTTGGCTGTGAACATGTGATCCTTGTATTTGCTGTCTAGGCTCACTTCATTTGACGCAAGCATTTGAGTAATCGCAGTCGCAGCGGTTTTATTTTTTTTCCCATAGCAGTATAGGAAAAAGCTTCCGGCTGTCGCCTCATGGAAATCGAAGACCTTCTCATACTTGACCTTGTGGACTGCTTTCCTGAAGGCTGCAATCTCCTGTGACTTCTGAGACTTCAGATCCCGGTTGATATCCATGCTAATCCCGTTGAGGCGGTTGTTTGTCTCGAAGCCCCACGGATTAAGTATATAGAAGAAATCGATAGTAAGATTCTTATCAGCGATAGGTTTGCGGTCAAGTTCAAGCAGGAACTCTCCTATAGCATAGACAGGTGCAGGCTCGTTGCCGTGGACACCTGAGATTATCAGGTAGCGGCGCTGCTTTTTATTCGTGCTGGGGTTGTAGGTTATCTTGTAGAGCGGGTAGCTCTTGCTGTTGTATTTCACCTCGCCATATATCTCGTAGGAAAAATTAGATCCTAGCCCTTTGATAAATTCAACCTGCTTCTCGTAGCTACGCTGTGTAGCAAAGCTGTTTATTTGTAACAAAGTAAAAATTGTAATTAGTAGTAATTTTCTCATGGGTTAGTTTAGCATCGTGGAGAGGTTTTTTCAAGAAAAAGTTAATTTATCAGCATCCTGAGATTTTTTTAGTTGAAAAAAACTCCATTTTATGCATAATTGAGTTAAATTAGGAGATTTTATGAAAAAATACGGAATTCTTGTTTTTCTTAGCCTTATTCTGGCTTTGGTTTCTTGTGGTGGTTTGGGGGCTGGATACGTTTCTACTGGTGAGACTACTAATAATGAGACAAGTTCTACTTACGGTAGTGTGGTGGAGTTTGCTCAAGGTGATCTTGAGGGGCGGTCGGTTGATTCTATTGTCTATGGTGGACTTGACCATATTGTCGATGGGGAGTTTAAGATAAAGATCTATTTCAATGGTAGTTTTGAAAAGGATAAGGAGAGTAAAAGATACTATACTAATTCTAACGATGTTATCATTATCTATGAGAAAAAAGATATCTTAGCATCTCTTCCAAGTACTTCTGTTTATATTTCTCATTCAGCTGATAGAGATTTATTAAAATCTACTTCTTTTTCAGGAAAAAAGGGTCGAGCTAGTGATAGTCCTGTTGATTCTAAGTTTAAAGGTGGAAAGATTACGTTAGCTAAAGATTTTGAGAATAGAATTTTTATCTATCTCAATTCTGAGCCACGTAGAGATACTCTTGCAGATAGGGTTTTATCGATTAATTACGATAATCAGCGAGACTACAAATAAAGATAGGGGATTAAAATGAAACATAAATTTTTTATAATTATACTTGTCGCAGTTGCTTTTGTTAGCTGTGATCCAAACTTAACTGCAAAGAGAACTTTTTCATATATAATAGAAGATGGAGAGGTTACTTTAACTGAATACAATGGGTTGAGTCGTGAAGTTGAGATTCCAACCACTATCGATGGATTACCTGTTACGGGAATACAACTTTTTGTTGGCTCGTCTTCTTACAACAAAAGTATCAGATCTATTGTTATTCCTGAGGGCGTTAAGTCAATTAAGGGTGGTGCCTTTTCTAAAGTGCCACGTTTAGAGAGTGTTACTCTTCCTAGCACGTTAGAGTCGATAGGTAATGGTGCTTTTAGTAACTCTTCTTTGAGTTCGATTGTCTTGCCTCAGAGTCTTAAATCTCTTGGTGCGAACGCATTTGAAAAGACTAGGATTATAGAGCTTGATATTCCTGCTAGTCTTGAGGTTTTGGGGAATTTAGGTCAAATTAGTTTGAAAATTAGTAGCGAGAATAAGCATTTATCTCAAGAAGGTAAGGCGATTTATTCTTTTGACAAGAAAATTTTATATGCATATCAAGGAACTGATGCTTCAGCAGAATTAACTCTTCCTGATAGTGTTGAAAAAATTGAAGCTTTAGCTTTTTCTAATGCTGTACTTAAAAAATTAGTGATTGGGAGTGGATTTTCTGAATTTGTAGAAAATGCTTTTTTCAATTCTAAGATTGAAGAAGTTGTATTCCTTGGTTCATTGGCTGAGATGCCAGAGTATGCTTTTGTTAATTGTAGCTCTTTGAAAAAAATTACCCTACCTAGCGGATTAGTCTCAATTGGGAAGGGTGCTTTTAGTGGTTGTTCTATAGAAAGTATTGAACTTCCTGCAGGTCTAGAGGTTATTGGTGATAATGCCTTTGGGTATCCTGGTCCTGGTGTTTATGTGTCAGCTCTACCTAGTTCGTTGAAGGTAATTGGCGAGTCTGCTTTAATTGTAAAGAATGTAAAAGATTTTGAGTTGCATGAAGGCTTAGAGGTTCTTCCGTATGAGCTTTTTAGTAGTCTTGAATCTATCAATATTCCATCGACTGTCAAGAAAATTACATTTTGGTACTCACCTCCTGATGGTTTTCATAGTTTTCAACGAAGGGATACTGAGAAGTTAAAATCGATTACTGTTTCGCCTGATAATAAGCATTATTCAAGTCTTGATGGTGTCTTGTTTAACAAAAATAAGTCTGAATTGATTCTATATCCATATAATAAATCTGGAGAGGAGTATTCAGTTCCATCTTCTGTTGTGAAGATTGGAAATTCTGCTTTTGCTTATGCCTCTTTGAAAAAGGTTAATTTGCCTGAGGGGCTTGTTGTTCTAGGTCCAAGCGCTTTTCATTATGCAAAACTTGAGAGTGTTGCTCTTCCAAAGACACTCAAGCACCTTGGCCCATATGCTTTGTACGAGAATTCGTTTAAATCTATTGTTATTCCTGCAAGTCTGGAGAAAATTGGTTCGTGGTCTATTGGTTCATATTCTTTAGTATCAGTTACATTCGAAGGTAATGCACCAATATTTTATGATACTAGCGGGGCATTTGTTTCTCCTCCGATTTATTTCGATTTGAAGAACTCTGTGGTTTATTACTATAAGGGAACAACTGGTTGGGACAATAAACTCTGGAAGCGTTACAATCTAAAAGAACTCTCCCGTTAATTTTAATTTATATTGAAACAGCTGACATTGTCTTGTCAGCTGTAATTTTTTTATCTACTTCCTAATCTCAAACTCATCGATTAGCACATCATCATCTGTAAAAACTTTGATTTTTATCTGGGTTTGGGTTACTTCCACGAGGGTGAGGGTGTTCTTGTTTGGTCGGGCGCCTCCGATTAACTGGTAGAAGTTGTGGCCTGATTCTGCACCTGGTAATCTTTTCTCATATCTATGAGTGTGTGCGGAGAACAGAATGTCAGTCTTGCCATTTTCTAGCATTTCAAGCCAGGTGTGCTGCCACTCTTTGCTCTTGATGTAGATAACGTCGGAATCTTTTTGCCAGATTGGGATGTGGTTGATTGCTATTTTGAAGTTTGAGTTTTTCCAGCTGTCGGTCGCTAGAGTCTTCTCAAGCCATGCGGTCTGTCGCTTGCGGTAGTTCTCGTAGTTGACTAATCCTCGGTACTCTTTGTGGTCGTCAGGTTTGTCTTCGCCGCCGTCGAGGATGAGCAACGATGAGCCGGCACGTCTGAACATGAAATAGAAGCCGTTCTCCGGGGTGTAGATGAAGTTTCGCAGTTCGCCTGCACTTTTTCCACGAGTCTCATGGTTGCCTCTCATAAAAAAAACAGGAATCTCGGCAGATAATTCGCCTAACGGGGTGAAGATATTTCGGACAATCTGCTTGTGTGAGGTTGTGAAATTTAGCGAGTCTCCATTGAAGATAAACATCTGTGCACTGTTCTGCTTTGCGATTGCTGCAAGGCGAGATACAATTGCTGGTTGGTCATGAGTGTCGCTGACAATTGCAAATCGAAATGAGTGCTCATCGGCATCGGGGGTAGTGAATGAGTAGGTCTGAGTCTCAATTTTTTTCCCTGTAAAAAGGTAATCTGTAGTAGTCCTTAGAGTTGTCGCCTTGTAGAAGTACTTTGTTCCGGGGGTGAGATCCTTGAGAAATGCTCTGTGCATCGCACTTCCAGAACTGTAGAGCCCATCAATCTCATGGCGTGCAACCTTGCCAAGCTGTTGTGTCTCGCCGTATTCGATATAGCCTGATCCCATCGATGAGGTAAACCAGGTGATAATCGCAGAATTGTTGTCGAGATACTGAATCACAGGATGTCCGACCATATTAAAAATCCCGCAGCCGAAGCTCTTGTAGATTGGGATTGCATCATTCTCTGTAAACGAATAGGTGCTTGCCATAACAAAAAGCGCAAAAACCACAGATATAATCTTTTTTTTCATTTATAACTCCTTATTTGTGTATAAATTATGATATTCCCTGATAGTGGTACTGTCAAGGGGAAAAATGGGGAACGTTAGCGTAATTATTTATACACCGGCGTAGATTTTCGCTCCTGCGAGGGGGTCTTGCCGAAGTATTTCTGGTAGTCGCGGGAGAGTTCCTGGACGCGGGTGTAGCCGACTGAGTAGGCTATCTCGGAGATGTTGAGATTTGAGTGGTGGATGAGGCCGCGGGCGTATTTGAGGCGCAGCTCTTTGATTCGCTTCATAGGTGTCTTGCCTGTTGCTTTCTGGCAGCTCTGGTTGAGGGCCTTTCTGCTGATTTTGAAGTCGCGGCAGATATTTGCGATGTTGAGATCCTGCGAAAGGTCTTCGCGCGCAGTCTTCTCAATCTCCCACCAGAGTTCATTTTCAGTATTATTCTGATACTCTGGATTTATCTCTGAAAATATCAAAAACAGCAATTTATGAAAAAGCTCAACTATCTTCAGTTCTCGTAACATCGGGTTGAGATTATCTTTTTTCCATAATAAAAAAAGTTCCTGAGCAATCTCTAGTGCCTGGTTCCCGCACGGAATTACCCGTTGACCAGGGTGGGGTGGTGCAAGGTTGGGCGCTGTAAATGAGATTGTGTAGAAGGTCCATGGTGGCTGGATTATTTCGCCTGAGATTTGTTCGTTTTCGTAATACCAGATTGCCGTCGACGGGGAAATCTCCTCGTTTATCCCACTGGCTTTCTGGACGACACGGCCTGATTCGACAATGTGGATCAGGTGGCCGGGGAGTGACTCGCTTGAGAAAAAGCCGGCTGACTCTCTGGTTATTTTGTCGATAAGATTTATCTGAGATATCAGGGAATTTTTCAGAACAGATTTTTCCATTAAGGACTCCAAAACAGCTGATTTGCGACTTATTTGTAACAATTTGCGACGCACCACCGCTGAAAGAATTATATTATGAAACTGTGATTGTGTAAATCAGGAGATTTACCAGAAGGAGTTATCATGGCAAAAATTTATTATATTGGCGATTGGGCTGTGCAGATTGGGCCAGTCTACGCGGAGACATCGTTTAATCATGCTGCAAAAGGGCTTGATTTTATCAATTACGGAAAGTGGCTAGTTGCAGCCTGCGACGGGAGCAGCCATCAGATCAAAAGTGTTCCGACCTGGGATTTCTACAATATGCCTCCGGGGGAGTATGAGAAGATTCTTGATGAGTACGACGTTATAATTTTCTCCGACGTAGAGGCGAAGAATTTTCAGCTGCATCCGCAGTTTTTCAATCGGCATCTTTTCGGGCAGAAGATTCTTACCTTTCCAGATAGAATCAGGCTGACTAAAGAGGCTGTTTCTAAGGGAAAAAATGTAATTTTCCTTGGCGGTTGGCTTAGTTTCAACGGAGAGATGGGAAAAGGCGGCTGGGGCAGAACTGGATTGAAGGATCTTCTTCCATGCGAGTGTCTTGAGGTCGAGGATTTGCGTGAGAGTACAGAGGGTTTCTGCATCGAAGCAGCAGCGCCTGAACATCCAATTTTGAAGGGAATTGATATTTCGACAGTACCACCGATTCTTGGATACAATATTGTAAAAGAGAAGGCTGGTGCGACGGTTCTAGCGTACTGGTCAGGCAGTAAAGATCCCGCAATTATGGTGGGAAATTATGGAAAGGGCAAAGTCTTTGCCTATACTTCAGATCCAGCGCCGCACTGGGGCTGTAATTTTGTCTTCTGGAAAGATTATGCAAATCTATGGAAAAATGTATTTGACTGGATGGATAGCGATGAAGAATAAAATATCAATTATTATATTATTGTTTCTTTTTCCTGTGATTTTTGCAGGACAGAAAGAACAACAGGCAGCGAATGATGTTGTTTTGAGGACTTTTGGCAGCGACGCAGCATCTTTGTTTGAGTTCAGGATTGTTCCACAAGATGGAAATGACAGCTATATTCTTTCAGTAGAAGGTCGGAAAGTCATTGTTGAAGGAAACTCGGTTGGTGCATTGTGTCGTGGTGCCTATGATTATCTCAAGAACCAGTGTGCAGGAATTTTTACCTGGAGCGGAAAGAATCTTGAAATTCCGTCTCAGTTGCCAGCGATAGATAAGAAAGTTAGCTCACCATTCGAGTTTCGCTACTATTTTAATGTTGTAACTCACAGTTACACTACACCTTTCTGGACATGGGAGAGATGGGAAAAAGAGTTAGACTGGATGGCTTTGCACGGCATAAATATGCCATTGATCCCCGGTGCGACTGAGGCAATACAATACAGGACATTTGTTAATATGGGTCTTGAGCCTGATGCTGTTAAGAAATTTTTTGCTGGACCTGCATATTTTGCATTCAGCAGAATGGGGGTAATTGCTGGGTGGGATAATCAAATTCCTGACAGTTATTTTGATAAGCAGATAGCTTTGAACCACAAAATTCTTGCCCGAATGAGAGAGCTAGGTATGACACCCATAGTTCCGGCATTTGCTGGTTTTGTTCCAGACACCTTTGAGAAGCATTTTCCCGAAGTTAAGATTACACGGCTAAAGTGGGCAGAGTTTGAAGAGAAATACAGGGCACCATTGATACTTCCAGACAATAAAGTCAACCAAGAGCTTTTTATTAAGGTTGGAGCTGCTTATGTCAGGGAATGGGAAAAAGAGTTTGGGTCAAATATCTACTATTTATCTGATACTTTTAATGAAATGGATGTTCCTCTTTCATCTGATTACAATCAGTCGTTAAAGCAGATGAATGACTATGGTTCGACAATCTATAAGTCGATTTCTGAAGCAAATCCCCAGGCTGTCTGGACAATGCAGGGCTGGACTTTTCCTTATTATAAAAATAAATTAGGCCAGATTGTCTGGACACCAGAGCGATTAGAGTCATTTGTAAGTTCAATTCCAGATGATAAGATCCTGTTTCTTGATTTGGCAAACGACTACAATAAATGTATCTGGAAAATTCCATTTTCATGGAAGAATTATACAGGTTTTTTTGGAAAAAAATGGATTTATTCGACAATTCCAAATATGGGTGGAAAGATTGCGTGTACTGGAGTGCTAGATTTTTATGCAAATGGAGTAGCTGAAGTTTTGGCCTATTCAGAGAAAGGCAATCTTATCGGGTATGGAACTGCTCCTGAGGGAATTGAGAACAATGAGATTGTCTATGAGCTGATAGCAGATGCAGCGTGGCAGGAGCAAGCAATTGACCTTGATAGTTGGATTGCTGATTATTGCATGCAAAAATACGGTTACAATGGTCCTGAAATGCTTAAAGCCTGGGACTATTTTAGAAAATCATGTTATGGAACATTTACGCCTCATCCGCGTCATGATTTTCAGTTCAGACCTTCATCAAAAGAGGAGGGTTCAGCTCATGACATGAAGAATTTTTATTTAGGCGTTCAGGCCTTTGCTTCTTGTTATGACAAATGTGATACTGATTTGTATGTTGCTGATTTGATAGACTTCACATCGCAATATCTTGGATTTGCAGCAGATAAAATGCTTCATAAGAGCTGGCACAAGGTTGGTTCTTTTCGCCTCAAAAGTTTTGAGAAGTCCTTTGAGTTGTTAACTTCAATTGATAATCTTCTTGAATCACATCCAAATCTCAGACTACAAAACTGGATAGACTATGCAAGATCGTGGGGCGATTCAGCTGATGAAAAAGATTATTATGAATCAAATGCTAAGCGAATAATTACAACCTGGGGGCCAGGAGTCAATGATTATTCAGCAAGGTTATGGTCTGGAATGGTTAAGGATTATTATGGAATGCGATGGCTCAAAGCAGCACAAGCACGTCGAAAATATGAGAAATTTGATATCAAAGTATGGGAAGAGGATTGGATAACCTCCCCTTGGGTTAATAATTCTCAAAAATTTGAGAATCCAGTTCAAAGTGCTTTAGATCTTATTAATAAATATAAAAAAGTTTTGTAATTTCTATCCATCAGAGTTTTCCCCTCTGGTGGATTTTTTATATTTTGTAGTTTTTTAATATAAATATGTGAAAAATCTCAAGATTTATGTTAGAGTTCAAGGGTATAATTATTTTTTAACAAGATTTTTTTATTTTGGAGTTCTCTTTATGGAAAAATTATCACGATCCCGGATAAATGAATATAATAGTGCCAGGCTTGGCGAAGGTTTTGGATTTGAGAGTGACGTTTATGTAGCTTTTATCTCATTAAAATCGGCGCTGGAGAGTTTTTTTAATATATACCGGCTGTTCAGAATTTACGATTATGAAAAATTAGATCCATCGGAGTATGAGAATAATATTGATTATTATTCTGTTTATTCTGATACTATTATACATCTGCACCATTTCTTTGAGCTGATAATCAAAGATCTTCTACAACAGGAGCATCCAATGCTTGTCTTTAGGTTTGACCGTGCAGTTACAGCGCCTCAGTTGCTTGATATTTTTAATGGGAAAAAAGTTACATCGGATTTGGATGAGGATATTTTCACGATTGAATTTGTTCGATCTCTACGATATGTTGTCGATCTATATAGAAGTGATAGTGAGAAATATTGTAAATATAAGGTTTTTAAAGAAGCTCAGTCTCAATTGAAATACTTAAATGTTCTTAGAAACAATATGTGGCATCAAGGTTCTTATGTTCTAACCATTAAAGACTTTACAGAGTTTATACAGAGCTATATTTTTCCTGTTATTTCAGTAGTTTCTAAGATGGAGAGATATTCCGTGATCGATTTTTGGAAGCCAGTTATCTCATATAAGAGGGTAAATGTTTTTGAATGTCTTATTGAAAAAGAGAATTATAACGAGTTTAATCTTCTATTGGAGCTAGGGAGAGCTTCATATCAGAATAGTTTTAGAAGCAATCTTCTGAATCGTTGTAATCAGAACGAAAATATAAAAAATAAATTGAAGATATTCAGCACTGATGTGAAACAATTTTATGAAGATTACAAAGCCGGGCGTGATGCTAAAATTCTTTCAAGGGCAAAGAATTTGAATCTGACTGAATGCCCTGTTTGTGGGATAAAAGCCTTGATGCCTGATTCAAGCTTTTCTAGTGATAGGGGAGGTTGTTCAAAAGTAAAGTGTGATTTTTGCTCGTTTGAAATTTATGATGATATATGCTTAGAATCAAATTTATTTGGGATTGAGAGATTCTGGTAAAAAAAATCCTGCTGATGTTTAGTCAGCAGGTTAGGTTATCTTATTTTCCGAAATCAAAAAGCATGTTTGCACCTTGTGGAACCATATCTGGAAGTTTTACCTTTCCTTCTGCGACTCCCTTTGCAAACTCAAGCATTGCTTGTGCCTTTATCAATTCAATTTCCAATTCAGTCTTTGCAACCTGAGCCTCTTTTGCCCTAGCAAATTCCCATGCCTGTCTTTTTGCAGATGCAGCTTTTTCTTCTTCCATCTGATTGACTTTTTCTTGTTGGAGTCTTTTATTTTCTGCAATCTTGATTGCGAGTTCAGATGCAAACTCTTTGTTGATATTGTCCTGGATTGTTGAATCTGTGTAATCCATACCGCCAGAGATTCCTAACGTTGTAATTGTTATTCCTCTTTTTGCAAAATCCTCTTTAATATTTTTTGCAACTTTATCAAATATTTCAGATTTTTTTGCTCGACCAGATGATAGTGGATACATTGCGAACTCTCGTGACAATCCAGAAAGGATAGCGCGTCGAAGCTCTTTGTCCATTACATCTTCCATTGATTTTCCAGCATAATAATATAGGAAAGTAGCAGTGTTCTTCTCTTCTACTTGAGCAGTACAAGTTCCGCCGATTGTGAATTCGATACTGTCCTGAGACTCAACTCTGAATCCTTCATTCTTAGAAGAAGACCCAGATTTATTATCTGTTGTCCATTCACGGCTTACAGGTGCTCTGTCAATTTTAATAAGTTTAGCAGTCTGGATATAACGACCATTTCCAGGACCTCTACCTTCTTTAAACCATCTTGTAGGAATAATTACTCGTTTAGTTGCAACTTTTTTGCTTTCTAGGAATTCTATACTTCCAAATTGTGCCTGCTCATCTTTCGAGCCTCCCTCAAGTGGAATCATGAAAGCTGTCTCATTCGGTGCAATTTCTTCAATTATCTCTTTCTGATAAGGTTTGATACAGCTTGTTGCAGTCATTACAATCAAGCTTAGCAGTAAAAAAGTTCTTTTATTCTTCATTTTGTCTCCTCTTTTGTGTTTTCAATTTTTTCTTGTTTATTCTTCTTCAGTTTTGCTTCTATTAATTTTAGAAAAGGCAAAATCCAAATTCCAATCAAAATAATTATAAATACGAGATTTATAGATTTAATAATGTAGTTGCTAGCGATTCTTTGAGAGACCATATAGCTTGTGACGTTGTCGGTATTTAATTGTTGCACTGAGTACTGAGCAATGTAGTTTGGCGCAATAGCATTATATGTGATATTCGCTGCTATCATTCCAGCTATAACAATAATTGTCGCAATAATTCTTTTTTTCATTTAAACTCCTTTTAAGATATGTATATTTATTATACTTAATTGAGATGTTTAATCAATATTCGTAGGGGCTAAAATGAGTGTTTTGGATTATTTTGATTTTTCTTTAATATCGGATACGGTGGATGAGAAAGTTTCTGAGGGTCGTGCTTCTATTTTTGTTGGGGAGAGGGCTGAATGAAAAGTTTAGTTGGCAATATATCTTTAAGTTTTACTTTAAGGTGTTTGTCGTTGATATATTGAATATTTAGTTGAATAGTGCTAGTATCGTCAAGGGGATTTATGAAAAAAATTGTTCTTGCGTCTTTTTTTATTCTATTGGCTTGCAACCTTTTTTGTTCTTTTGAATTTGAAGTTGATGAAAATGGAGGGAGAGTTCTTACTCATTATCTAGGGTGTGATTCTAACGTAATAATTCCAGGTAATGTTACAGCTATTGGGGCTGGTGCTTTTGCTCGTAACTTCTACCTCAACTCAGTTCTAATACCTGAGAGTGTTACTCATATCAATGATTTTGCTTTTATTGGCTGTGTAAATCTTTCTTCTATAAATATTTCTAAAACAGTGGTTCACATAGGCCTTGCTGCTTTTTCTGGAGTGCCAGGGAGTGCGATACAAGTTGATGCTGATAATAGTTTTTTTTCTGTTGTTGGTGATGCTCTGTACTCTCGAAATTTGACATTGTTATACTCTGTTTTGGATTATACAGTAGAATCATTTATTGTTCCTAGTTCAGTTACACATATCGGAGAGAGTGCCTTTTTTTCATTGTTTGACTTGACCTCGTTGGAAATTCCAGATTCTGTGGTTTCTATTGGCGAAAATGCGTTTGCAAATTGTGAATCTCTAGTAGAAGTTATAATTCCTGATTCAGTGGAATTCATAGGAGAAAATGCCTTTTCCAATTGTAATAGTTTAGAATCTATCTTTATTCCTGGCTCTGTTACTGAAATTAGTGCAAAAACATTTTCTGCTTGTTTAAGTTTAAAGACTGTTTCCTTGGGAAGTGGCGTTTTAACTATTGGAGAAGGGGCTTTTTCGTGGTGTACTAATTTATTATCAATTAATATTCCTGACTCTGTAACAAGTATTGGTGAATATGCATTTTATGCGGATATCATGTTAGAATCTGTTTCAATTCCGAATTCTGTAGTTTCTTTAGGAGATTTTGCATTTTGTGGATGTTCGGCTATGGAATATGTTGAACTTCCAAATTCCATAGCAGTTCTTGGAAAATCTATTTTTTCTTTTTGCTTAGGTTTGACTTCTGTAACTATTCCTGGTTCAATAATTGGCTTAGGTGATGAATTATTTTATGGTTGTAGCAGTTTGCAAGAGATCATCATTGAGAGTTCTCTTATTTCTATTGGGAATATGACGTTTTTAGGATGTGAAAGCCTAGAAACTATTTCTCTTCCTGAAAGTGTTAAATCTATTGGTAGTCGAGCATTTTCAGGTTGTGAAAGTTTAAGGGCTTTTGCAGTTCCTAATTCTGTCTCTTATCTTTCCTCTCGCCTTTTTTTTGGGTGTAGCAATTTAGAATCAGTAGTACTACCAAATTCTATCGAAAGTATAGGAGAAATGGCCTTTGATGGTTGTCTCAAATTAGTTTCTATAGATATTCCTGATTCTGTTACAACCATTGGCAAAAAAGCCTTTTTTGGTTGTAACAGTTTAAAGTTTGTAACTCTTTCAAGTTCTCTTGTCGAGTTATCCGAGGGTTTATTCTGGAAGTGTAGTAGCTTGGAGACAGTTTTGATACCAAATTCTGTTCGGTTGGTTGGCGATATGGCTTTTTTCGGTTGTGAGAAGTTGAGCACTTTGCTTCTTCCAGAGTCTATTTTGAAAATTGGAGTAGGTGCCTTTAAGTGGTGCAATAATTTAGCTTTATTAGAAATTCCAGATTCAGTTGAAAATATTGGTGATGGCGCTTTTTGTGAATTAACTACAATTAGAGTTAGCCGAAACTCATATGCTCATGGATGGGCGACTGACAATAATCAGAAATGTGAGTTATCATTTTAATAATTTTTTTATTGAAAAAGAGATTTTTGTTATATCAACCAGTATTGCTGAATTGCTTGAGCAACTCTATTACCTTAAACTTTAATTAGTTTTTTTGAAAGAAGAAAAAAATGCTACAAAAATATAAAAAATATTTTTGTAGCAAGGGGATTACTTTTACCAAGCTATTCCAAGAAAGTAGTATTGAGCTAAAATATTATCTCCAGACGTGATCCATCGGGAATCTTTAATGTCAGATTCTCCATAAGTGGATAATGATTCTTCTGACCAGTTGTTTCCATTTTTGAGTAATGAACCATCAAACCTTGAACCACTCCACCATTGTGACGAAGCAGGAAGTACATCAGCATCTGCAAGAGATCTTCTAATTTCTCCATCAAGCAAATCACTCCAGTTAGAAGCTATTATTTTACCAGTGGGACCTTCTATTCTTATATCATTTCGAAATCCATGATTATAGAATATTTCAGGAAAATCTTTAATTTCTAAATCACTTAAGGAAGTGAATATTGTATAATTTGTATATTTCGTTAAGTCTATACTTGCATCATTTGTTAGAGTTTTATGGAGATTCATGCCAAGTTCATAATTGAAATATTTATTATTTGTTCTAAATATCACAAGTTTTTTTGCTCCTATAAATATTTCAGAGGTTTTAGTGATTGTATTATCCTTCTGAATTAATGAAAATGTGCAAGTAACTTTTCCTGGTTCATAGCCGTAAATACTTTTGTTTTCATGTGATATCCATGCCGAATCTCCAGTTTGTTCCATTATTACCTTTTGAATACTTGCATTCTCAGGTTCTATAATTATTTCATACTTAACATTTTCATGTTGTGTCATATGAAAACTTTTTTCAATTGTTAAGGATTCTACTGGAATATACTCTTTAAATGGTTCCTTTGAACATCCTATTCCTAATAAAAAAGCTTTACTTCCGTTAGATGAATATCCAGGATTTCCTGTTAGCCACTCTACTTTATTTGTATTCATTTTTCCTCGAATAACTTTTGCCATACTATTTGGTGGTAATTCTATATTGAAATTTTTAAAATTTTCTCCAGTAGTCCCATCGCTGTTAGTTCCACTCCACCATTCTGCATTTTGAACAGGAGAGATTCCTGCGCAATACAATGGAGTAACAATCTCCCCGTCAAGAAGATCATTCCAGTTATCTGCTATTCTAACAGTTCCAGTTTCATCATAAATTGGAATATCATTTGGAAAATCATATTTTTCAGGCATCATTTTTACTGAATCATCGTTTCCTGCACTCAGAAATGCATGGATATTTTCAATATTTAATTCTTTTTCTGAAGCTGTTTGCGAGATAATCTTATCAGCTCCGGTTCTGCCTCCCATGTTAGCTCCAATTCTGTTTTCTGTGCAAAACATTCGAAGATGTGTGTAGTTAGGTTTTTCTGGATCTTGCTTGCCATTATCTGTTGTAGGTTGTTCGGGTGGCTTTGGTCCATCACAAGAAAAGATGGCAAACAGTAAAAATAATAAAAAAGTAGGTTTTTTCATAGTATCTCCTAAAAAGTGTATAGATATAAGGTAAAAAACTTATGGGAAAAATTCTTTTGTAATCGGGAGTTATTCTTTTGTGGTCGGGATTGATGAAATGGAATAATTTAAAGTGGTTATGATTCTTCCTTTTCTAAGTTAAGTGTCATTAGAAATTAAATCGCTTCCATGCTTGGATACTCATTGTTATTATAGTTTACATGAAAAAAGCACTAATGATTACAGGTAAAATTTTGATTTCAGTTGTAGTTCTAGCTGGTGTAGGGGGACATATATCTTTTTATGCCAAGTATAATTGAAAAGATTGAAAGTTCAAATAATATCTCGCCTGATGTTGTTGAGTGATTTTTTTTGCTGTTTAATGATCATATTTAAGAATAATTTATGAATAATTTTTTCCGATAGTTGTTTCGATTTCGTTAATTGTTTGCTTTTGTTTGTTAGCGCTTTATGTTCTAATCTTTCAGAAGAAAACTAAATTAAAGGTTATTGGAAATTTTGTTGCTATAGTTTTTAAAGTAGGGTTAAGTGCTGATTGATTACGAAATGCAGGTTTTAAATGCAAGCGTCGAAAAATAATAGCTTGCCAGCCAGATATTCGTTTGTTAGAATGGGTGTGGGGGCGGAGAATATGAAAAAAATTCTATGTTTGCTAATGCTTTTTCAGTTTTCAAGTTTAATCGGAGAAGTTGTTTTACAAGAAAGTTTTGAAGCTGGATTCGGGTTGTTTTATTTTAACGAAGATATTTATATTATAGAGCCTGTAAGTTCTTATCAGCCTTTAGTTTATTGTTCTTCCAAAGTTGTTTTTTCAACTGAAAAATCAGGGATAACCTCAATAAAAATTGTTAAAGATGTTTTTTCACCTTTTCTTGTAAGCTTGAATGAGGGCAAAATTTCAATCCACGATGTAATGGATTTTACTGTTCAGTATCCTCAGAGTGTATTGATGAAGTATTCTGAAACAATCGTGTTGAATAAAGCTCTAGTTATTGATGGTGAAGAATATGTTTTAGAAATTTCTTTTTATGATGATTTTAGAAATATAAAAATATATAACAATAAAAAGGTTTTTTTCGAAAGTTTTTCAAGTTACCTTTTATTTGTAAAAACGATAAATAACCATTTATGTATTGCTTATTTAAATTATGGAGGTTCAGGAATGACCTCTTATTTGGATATTTATGAAATACGGTAGGGATGTAGAAACGTTTAGAGGTCGAAAGAGTTCGGGCTGGATTAGAAGATGAAAAAAGCGAAATGAAGGAGAATCAAGTGAAGAAAAATAGGATACTTTTATTTTTTATTATTATAATCAGTTTTCTTTTTTTAATTGTTGGAGGGGGGATGCTTTTCTTAAATCATAAACCATATTGGAAAACTGTTGAAATTGATGATAACGTTGCTATCCGTGTTAACAGGGGTTCCTCAGGATTATTCTATAGCGAAGTTCGATTTTATTTGAAAAGAAGGGGTTTTGATAAATATTTAGGCGAATTTTCATATCCATCTGATTATTCTTTTAATTTTAACATAGAAGATATTAATGTTACAGATGATATTTATGTTATCAATGTTGAAAATCAAATTTTAATTTTGCTAGATTATAAAAATCGAGTTTTTAATGGAATAGAATTTTCATCGGGGAGTTTTCGTTATGAATTTTTTCAGGAATATTCTTCTAACCTTATACCTATTCTCGAACGTTTGATTAATCGAGATGTTTTAAGAAGTAATAAAATATTGATGTCTAAATATATTGAAAAGCAAGCTGTTGAATTTTTAGAGAAATCTAATCAGAATAATAATCGTACTATCCCAAAATCAAGCGAAACTGATTTAGAAGGGAAAGAGTAATTAAAAATATCAGATTTCATGAATTTGGTTGTGGAGTCTGTAATAAATTATAGTAACTGAAATTCAAAATTACATGAATTTCTAGTTCGTCCTTGTGGCAGATCATCAGTGGCAAGGATTGGTCAAGTAATTACAGTTCGCCAAGTATATGATGACTATATTAACTAAGCTGAAAAGAAATGTGGCGGAATAGTTCTTTTTCATGATATAAATAAGTATCGGCAGGTGGTTTGCTAGGTGGATTTATAAAATGGGCATTGAACAATCATTATTCGTTGGAGGTGTTAAAATGAAAAAAATAATTTATTTTGTATTAATTTTGTTAACTGTACAGATTTTTTCAAATCAAGTTGGAGATTTTAGAATCTCTAATGTTTATGGCATTAATAGTTCAATCTGTTATCTTTATGGTTCTTATAATAATGGATTTGAGCAAAAAAATTTTATGCTTAAAAGTTTAGATAGTGGAAAAACATGGGCGCATGAAAAGTTTGATTTCTTGGAATATTGGGAAGTCTTGCAATTGTATTTTCTTTCAGATATTGGATTTTGTTTGGTCGGTGATACAGCTGAAGGATCAGGTGGTTTTCAAATTTATAAAACAATTGATAATGGGAAATCTTGGAGGTTATGTCAAGTTGATATATCTACAGGTTCATATTTATCGTTACCAGCGAATTTTTATTTTGTAAATCAATATATCGGTTATTTTTATTCTTATACTCTTTATGGGTTAGGGAAAGAAGATTTTTATTCTTTAACTTTTTATTCTACTGTGGATAGTGGATCTTCATGGCAATCAATATATACTATGAAAGGTAATTTTGATTGGTTTCAACAGTCCCAAAAGTATATAAAAAGAAATAATATTCAAGATAGTATAATTAATAAGGATGACTCGTGGAGTTTTTCTTTTTGTGATTCTTCTTCTATTAAAGTGAATATTTTATACGAAAACCAAATAATTAGTACTTTGTTAGAACATAATTTTATTAAATAAATTTTACTCTAGGCGTATTATCCCAAAATCAAACGAAGCCGATTTAGATGGGGGAAGAGTAAATAAAAAAATCAGATTTCATGACTCCGGTTGTGGAATCTGTTGCAAATTAAAGTAACTGAAATTCAAGATTACATGAATTTCAGAGTTCGTCTTTGTGGCAGACCATCAGCGGCAAGGATTGGAGGGCAGGCTTTGCCTTTTTGAGATGAGTGCATCACCTTCGCTCCTTCGCGTGAGACCTTCTTCCTATCTACAATTTTTTGCTTGTTCTATTTGGCAGTGTACAGCAATGTTCGATCTATTCTCTTCTTATCTGCGTTAATCTGATTGTCCTGCTTAGCAGTGTCTGCTGGCAATGCTAAGCATTACCCACGCAGGGGTTTAGGTGTACCTCAATCTCAACTGCCCTGGCAGGACGGATTAGTTCTTCGAACTAATCCCTGCTTGTCCTCCTGGCAGTGAGTACACTGCCCTCGTCGGATGGATTAGTTCATTCTGAACTAATCCTCTTCGTGCCCTTCGTGTGAGACATTTTTTCTATTCTAAAATTCCCCAGCTAACAATCGATTTCCTATCCTTCTCATCAAATACAGCTGTCAATTTGTGCAGTTCTCTCTTGTCATCTGCAAATCTCTTCGCATACTCAGTCTCGTTAATCTGCCGTGCTGCCTCTTCAAGCAACCCTTCGACAGTGGAGCCTTTCCGT
>JAFGXN010000127.1 GCA_016936615.1 Spirochaetales bacterium
AGATTATGTTATCAATGGGGTGAAATTGTTTGAGGCTGGAGCAGATTATGCGTGCGATTGTGTCGTCGAGGTTAGGGCGCCGCTGATTGTTAGGCTGGTGCGTCTACTGCGTCGGGGAGATGCAAATTTTTTCCAAATAATAAAAAGAATTTATGCTCAGCGAAAAATAAACTATAATCATTTTAGGAAAACTGCCGATATCATAATGGTAGATAATTTTGGAAATCATAAAAAATTATATCGAAATCTAGAAAAAATTATGCAGAAGGTTGGTTTGAAATATGAAAAATGAGAAGAGTATACTAATTATGTTGGCGGTTGGATTAAGTATCTTTGCGTTTGCTATTGTCGGTATTGTTGTGGTTACTGGGAACTCCAATCAGAGGTCTTCAGAAACTATTTCCGCGGTAACTGGGATTGATATTACTCCAGGTTCAAATAGCAATACCTCGCAACCACTTGTTCAACGAGAGAGTGATGTTAATGATGCTGTTGCTGATCCAGCAGATGCTGTTGACGTTGTAGGTAACCAAGAAGATAGTCTTGTTGAAAATTCAATTGCAATAAAAGAGGATAAGTCTTTTGGTACTCCTCGTGAACACTATTTGGAGAAGGAGCCAGTTCCTTTAGTCGAGAATAAGCCTGCACAGAAGGTTGAGGCTACGCCTCAGACTAAGAAGCCTTCTCCTGCTGTTGTGAAGCCTCAGACTACAGCGAAGAGCCAGACTCCTGCGGTTAGTAAGCCACAGACTCTTTTTGTAGATGAGTATTGGGTGCAGATTGCCTCTTTTTCTCAGCAGACAAGGGCTACTGCTATTCGTGAGGAGATGGTTGAAAAAGGTTATACTTGTCTGATTACAACTAGGGAGTCAGGAGGAAATACATTTTTTCGAGTAAGAATCGGACCTTTTTATTCGAAGCAAGAGGCTGATCAAGCAGCTAATCTCTTTAAGAAGGATTCACGATTTGAGAACTCTTACGTTGCTGCACCAATTAAGGTTGAGCGAATAAAATAGAAGAGAGAATAGATTGAGAAGGGCCCCTTGAGAGGGGCTTGATTTATTTAGTTATTGTCGAACCTTCGAAAGGTTTGTCTTCGAGGATCTTTTTTATGTTTGTGAGGTCTTTGCCACCTGCAGTGATAACCTTTAGGCCTAGACCTTGAGCCTTTACTGCTGCAACTGGATCAAATGGCGTGTTCTTTCCAGGAATCCACTCAGTTCCGGTCATCTTTATAAAATCATCCCAGGTTAAGGTATCTAATGGTACTGCATTCTTGTCTAGCTTTGGGTCCGCAGAGTAGATCTTTGAGATATTCGAGAGGTTTATTACTGTATCTGCGCCAAATCTTTCAGCAAGATATACAGCATCTGTGTCTGTTGAGAAGCCAGGCTTCCATCCAGCAGCGATTGCGATTGGCTTATCGATTACAAAATCAGCAGTAGGATCTATTATTACGTGATTACATGCTAGATCTCCAAAAATTCCTTTGACAAGTTGTGCATTTATTCTTGTTGCAGCAATTCCAATCAAGTCCATTTCATAGTTTGTTATCTCTGGAAATATTTCACGACTTGCCTGCTGGTAGATTCTAGCATGACCGCCACCACCAATGATAAAGATTAGACTTCGAGTCTTATCTTCGTTCAGGTAATCTACCACAATTTTTTTAAGATTTTTTATAAAATCTACATCTGGTTTTTCTGGCGCTACAATTGAGCCGCCAAGTGATATTATTTTCATATTTTTCATAAATAAATAATATTCTGGATTTTATAAAAATACAATATTATGATACTATATTTATAGTTTTTTAAAGGCTTGACAATCTGCTATGATTGTTTAATATGTTAATATCTACTATAAAGGGGAGTTTACTTTGAAAAGATTAACGATTTTAATATTTCTATTTTTTCCTATAATTTCTGTGTTTTCACAAGACATGCAGACAGCTTCAGATTTTTTAGCTCAAGTTGAGGCCAAATATACTCAGATAAATGATATGAAGTGTAATGTCACTATGCGAGTTGATGGAACTAACATGACTGGGTCTATGATTTTTAAACGACCGAACTTCCTTAAGATGGAGTTTAAGTCACCAGCAAATCAGGTTATCTCTTTAGATGGTTCAAAGCTACAGATCTATATCCCATCTCAGAATGTAGTTATGGTTCAGAATATTGGCGCTGCAGATAGCTCTTCGAGTAGTGGAGCCTTCTCTTTGATTAGGCGATCATATGCTGTTGCTTTTTTACCTGATGTTAAAGACTCTTATGTTCGTTTAGACTCAGATAATGCTTCTAGCCCTCTTGTGAAAAAGTTGAAATTTACCTGGAAGCAACGTGGATCTACAAGTATAAGGGAGATGATTTTTAGTATCAATAAAGAGAATTTTATAGTTCGAGTTGATGCAGTTACAGATCAAAATAAGTCGATAGTTTTTAATTTTTCAAACTTCAAAACTAATATGGGGCTTAAAAATTCTGATTTTGCTTATGACGCACCACCGTCTTCGTATCAGATGAATAACTTTTTATCAGAATAAATTTAAAGAAGGATATTATGGAATCTATTGGAACAATTTTTAAAACAGTTAGAGCAGAAAAGGATATTAGTATCGATAAGGTTGCAAGGCACACTAAGATTGCAAAGCAGTTGATTGAGGCGTTAGAAGAGGAGAATTTTGAGGTTTTTCCTGGAGAGACCTATTTGATTGGCTTTATTCGTGTTTATTCGGAATTTCTTGAGTTAGATCCAGAGCAGATGATAGGTCTGTATCGGAATACAGTTATGCAAGAGCAGCCTCTTCCTGTGGATGAGCTGATAGGAAAGAGATCTTCAGCGCTTGGGAAAATTCTAGCAATTGGCTCTGTGAGTTTTCTTGTTCTTGCTGTTATTGTCTTGTCTGTTATCTTTTTTACGAAAAAAGGTGGAGATGACTCTGGTGAGGTAACCTATGTTGCTAGTTCTACTGTGCATCAGTATAGTGGCGGTAAATTTTTGAAGAGGGTTCAGGTCGAAGATAAGGTTGCTTTTACTGTTGCAGATAAGGATTATCTATTGTCAATCGGGGAGATAGATGAGACTGGTGTGATGTTCTTAATTGGAGATCTTTCATATAGTCTAGAATTCAGCCAAGCAAGAGATGTTGATGTGAATTCTGATGCAGAGATAGATCTAAGCCTGTCTGCTTCAGATTATGATGCAAAGAAGAGCTCTTTTTTATTAAGAATTTCAAACTCTTCGATGGTTATTAGTGATGAAATTGTAGAGGTTGCCACACCCACTCTTCCAGAGTATTTTATTTTAGATAATTCTAAGGTTAGCTCACCAGCTAGAAGTCTGTCAAAAGGTTCTTTAGGCTCTGTTGCTAAAGTTGATAATTTGAAGTTGACTCTAAAATTTTCAGCATTTGTCTATGCAGAGATTGTTAGAGAGAAAAAGGTTGAGGTAAGCAAGGGGTTTAGCAATGGTGATACCTATGCTGTTGATTTGACAACTCCAGTTATTATCTCTGTCTCAAATGGTGGAAAAACATCGCTCTCGTTGGGCGATAACTCTTTAAAATTTGGAAGTAAGGAGCATTTTGCTTGTTACCTGATTAAGGCTGATTACGATGTGAACAATAAGAGGTATAATATTGAAGCAATCCCATACTATTAACAAAACTTTCTATATCGAGAATCTTGGTTGTGCAAAGAATCAAGTAGACGCAGAGACTATTATCTTTATGTTGGGTGAGTCTGGCTGGAGCAGGCTTGATTCGCCTGATGAGGCAGGGCTTATTATTGTCAATACTTGTGGATTTATCTCCTCTGCTAAGCAGGAGTCTGTTGATACTGTCTTGGAATTTC
Organism: Spirochaetales bacterium; assembly: GCA_016936615.1. GTDB lineage: Bacteria > Spirochaetota > Spirochaetia > JAFGXN01 > JAFGXN01 > JAFGXN01. The sequence continues at coordinate 3,855 of JAFGXN010000127.1, forward strand.
GTAGTAAGTATCCTGACAAGAAGATTCTTTTTGCAGGATGTATGGCGCAGCGTTATGGCGATCGCTTGCACGAGGATTTCGAGGAGATTGATGGGGTCTTTGGTAATTCAGATTTGTCGTTGATAAATGAGGTTGTAGATCTGCTTTGGAGTGGTAATCGTCCGTTGATGTTGCCTTCGAAGCCTTCGATTCCTGAGAAAGATAGTTTGCAGTCGTTTAAGCGTAAGGATCTGCTCTCTTTTCCTGGAAGTGCTTATGTCAAGATTGCGGAAGGTTGTAGCAATCTGTGCAGTTTCTGTGCGATTCCTTTGATTCGCGGGAAGATCGATAGCAGATTGATAGATTCTATAATTCAAGAGATAAAGGGTTTGCTAGCAAGTGGAATAAAAGAGATAAATCTCATAGCTCAAGATCTCTCCTCTTTTGGAATGGATCGAGGACAAAAAGATCTTCCTGAATTGTTGCGGGAAATTTCTAAGCTTGAGGGGGATTTTTGGATAAGGTTGTTGTATATCCATCCCGATTATTTTCAAGATGAAATTTTAGATATTATGGCTGAGGATACTAGAATTCTTCCATATTTTGATCTTCCTTTTCAGCATGTTACCCCGAAGATTTTACGCCAGATGAATAGAAAAGGTAGTTCAGAATCCTATTCTGAATTAATCTCGAAGATTCGTCAGAAATTGCCTAATTCTACGATTCGAAGCACATTTATGGTTGGGTTTCCTGGTGATAACATTTTGCACTACAGAGAACTTGCTCTTTTTCTTGAGAATAGTCAGCTAGATTGGGTCGGGTTCTTTGTCTATTCGAGAGAAGAGAATACTAAGGCTTATGATTATGGCTTTAAGGGCTTCGATAAGATGCGCAGTAGGATAGCAAGATATCGGAAGAAGAGTCTTGAGATTCTTCAGCAAGAGATTACTGTTGAAAAGTTAAATTCTCTAGTCGATACAGTTGTCCCTGTCTTGATTGAAGAAGAGATCCCAGATGAGGATTTGTATATTGGGCGATCTTCTTTTCAAGCTCCAGATGTCGATGGGTATATTGTTGTCGAGGGGACAGGCCTTACCCCAGGTGAGATATATACCTGCAGAATTGTCAGACGAAATGGCTTTGACCTATCTGCTGTGATTGAAAAATAATAAAAAGGGCTGAAACAATCTATTTCAGCCCTTAATTTTTTAAGTTTTTTTCCATCTGCACTCTACACACTCGTATTTGCCTGATTTGTAGAATGAATTTTCGATTTTCTTTTCCATTTTATTTCCGCATATCGGACATTGGAAATAAAACCTGTTAGTCTCGCTTTTGACTAACTTCATAGAGAGACACTTTTCTTTTAAATTGAACACTTCATGATAATTTGCTTTCATACCGATATACTACTTAATTTTTGAAAAAAAATCAATTTTTACATATTAGAAAATTGTAAGAAAGATATAAAAAATAATTGAAAGGTTTAATTAATTTTTGATTTATTTAATATAATATGTAAAAATTTTCCCCCTTTTATCATTTTTGTTCATTTTTTATAAAGAAAGCTTGATAAAAGCAATTTAGATGTTACACTAAAGATATAAGATATTTAAAAAATATATATTAAAAAAGTAGGAGGCAAACGTGAAAAAGTGGCGTTTTTTGAACTCTGGCAAACAAAGTGGCTCTATGAATATGGCTTATGATTTAGCAACTTTGCAATTGCTCTCGAATGGACTCTCTAGTCCTATGTTTAGATTGTATCAGTGGGACAAGCCAACTGTTACTGCAGGTTATTTTCAGAATATATTTGATGAGGTTAATGTTTCTGCAAGCTATGATGCTGGTGTAGAAATTATTAAGAGAGCAACAGGCGGAGGTGCGGTCTATCACAACAAGGAGATTTCGTACTCATTGGTATTCCCAGTTGATCATCAGTTAGTTGCTAAAAAGGATACTTCTGAGATATTTAAGGCTGTATGTCGACCAATTATGGATACCATCGAAAGTTATGGACCGTTAACAACGTTTAGGCCTATGAATGATATTTATATCAATGGTAAAAAAATCTCTGGAAATGCCCAAAAGATTCAAGGAGCAGCAATACTTCAGCATGGAACAATTATCCTAGATCTTGATGATGCGACAATGGAAAGATTTCTGTTAAAGCCTAAGAGCTCAGTAACCTCTTTGCGACAACAGATTGGAGATCTGGTTCTTACTAGTGAATTCTATAACGATTTTCAATATCGCTTGAAAAAGAATTTTAGCAGATATTTCAGGATAAATTTTGTAGATAAGGGATTCTCTGATGAAGAAATTAACTTAGCAACAAAGTTAGCATCTAAGGATTTTAAGCCTCTCGATGAAACCTCGCTAAAGAAATTAGCAACAGCAGGTCTATAGAATAAAAAAAAGGAGCTTGAGAAATCAAGCTCTTTTTGATTAGAGGCGCCGAGCGGATTTGAACCGCTGAATAAAGGCTTTGCAGGCCTCTGCCTTACCACTTGGCCACGGCGCCATTTGTATATATACATTATCAAAAAAATATGATAATGTCTAGTAGTTTTATATGAGTTTTTGATGGCAAAGGCATTATTTATCAACCCACCAATATATGATTTCGCATTGTTTGACCTTTTTCTTAAGCCTTATGGACTTCTTCGGGTCGAGTCCTTGTTTGTTGAAAACGGCTATGAGACTGAGTTTATCAATTGTCTAGATTACAAAGATCTTCAAACTGCAAGCAAATTAAGTTCTCCGAAGAGGAAATCTAACGGAACTGGGAAGTTTTTCCGTGATGATATTGAAAATTCTATCTTTGCAGATTCTCCGTCAATCTTGTTCGCCCAGACTCAGGCTGAAAGAAAGCTTCACAGGTATGGAATTTTAGCTTCTGAGATTTCCCGAAGGATTAAAGAGTTTTCTCCAGATATTATTCTTATCACAACCGGGATGACCTACTGGTATCTCGGAGTGAAAGAGACTATTTCAATTATTCGTGAGATTCTCCCTGGTGTTCCAATTGTTTGCGGAGGAATTTATGCCTCTCTGATGGCGGATCACTGCAAAGATGTCTGTGGTGCTGATTTTGTTGTTCAATCTAATCAGGTTGATCAGATAAATCCTCTTCTTGACAAGTTAACACTTCCTAAGTTGAAGGGACCTGTACCAGAGTTCCCTCTGTTTAGACCTGAAATCTTTGATGCTGCTGGGATACTTCGCTTGAATCAAGGATGTCCTAATAGGTGTGACTATTGTGCATCGTCGTTGATTTCGCCAAGGTTTGAAAAAGGCAATCATGAAGAAAGTTTTAGATTTTTTTCAAAAATGTATGAGGCTGGTATCCGAAATTTTGCATTTTACGATGATGCGATACTAGTGGATGCGAGAAATATCTTTGTTCCTTTTTTAAAAAAAGTTATTTCAAATTATCCCGATGTTAATTTCTATACTCCTAATGCAATGCATATAAAGTTGCTGACAGAAGAGATAGTTAGCTTGATGGCTGCAGCAGGATTTCGAGAGGTTAGATTGGGTTTTGAGAGTTATGATGAGGATTTTCATGAAAAGTATGATCACAAGTTCAAGTTTGTTGACTTTGTCAGTTCAATAGATCTGCTTAACAAGTATGGATTTTGTGGTTCAGCGCTGAGACTCTACACTCTTGCAGGATTGCCAGGGCAGAGAGCTGAGGAGGTAGCTTCTACCTTGGAAAAAGTTCGAGGACTTGACGCTAGAATCTCTATCGCAGAGTATTCTCCTGTGCCGCGTACTGCACTTTGGGAAAAAAGCTTGGAGATTTCGAAATTTCCGCTAGCAAGTGAGCCTCTTTTTCATAATAACTCTTTTTTGCCATTACAGTGGGAGGGGTTTACCCTTAGTGATTTGGCTGAGTTAAAAAGGATTTCTCATCGACCATTTATTGGTTAAAATTGCCATAATTCCTTTTTGAATATTGATATATTTTGCATGGTGATATAATCTATACATAGAATATATGGGAGAGAAAAATGAAGAAGACAATTTTAATTTTTACAATGCTGATACTTGCTCAGTTTAGTCTTTTTTCTACAATAGAAAAATCAAGAATTAGAAATATTAGTCAGGATAGCTCTTTGTTGAGCAGTATTTCAGAAGTTAATAAAGAAAATAACTATTACTATCAAAAATTCTCTTTTGATGTACCCGAGGGAGCTAAGGGTTTTCGTATAAATCTTTCTGAATCGGATGTTTACCTGAACTTGTATGTTTCTACCCTTAATCTCTCAGTTTTTGATGCTTCAAAGATGATTTTTAGATCTACTTCTACGCTTCTTGACAAAAATTTAGATGTTACAAGTAATTTTCGTTCAGGACGATACTATGTGTATGTTCTTTTCGATGGGAATTTGCCTGCTGATGGGATTTTCTATAAAATTGGATTTTCTGTGTTTAGTGACTTTTCTGCTGAGAATATAAATTTAGGAGCAAATTTAGATTTTTTACTTAATAAAGAAAACAATTATACTAAAATATACCGGATAAGGGTAGGGTCTACCGATTCTGCTATTCGGATTGATCTCTACGGCGCAAATAGCGATGTAGATCTTTTCTTGTTCAAGGATCAGTATTCTGGAAATGTTGAGATGGCTGATTTTGTTAGTTCGAACTATTCTGGGATAGAGTCTATTGTGGTGTCGAGGTCTACTCGTCCATCTATCTCTTCTGGCTTCTATTATATTGTAGTGAAGGATCAGTCTTCAACTGGGATAACTGTCCAAGGAAAAATCATGGTTACTCGTGGGGATAGTGCACCTAGCTTTTTGGCAAAATATCCGCCTCTCCCAGAGAAATCAGTTGGGATTAAGAATGTCTTGGCTTCGACTGTTGCTGTTATGACTAATAACTCGCAGGGTTCTGGTTTCTTTGTCTCTGATGATGGATATATCTTGACTAATTGGCATGTTGTCTGCGATAAAGATGGGAATATAGCAAGTGATATTATTATCGGTATGAATCTTGACAACAGATATTCGCCAGTAGAGGTCTTTCGAGCTAATGTTGTCAAATATGATGCTAACAAGGATTTGGCTCTTCTGAAAATCTATTCTGGTCTATATGGGCAACCTTTGCCAGTTGGACTTTCATTGCCGTTTCTATCTCTTGATACAAGTCGATTTTATGATATAGCAACACCTATTGTTATAGCGGGTTTTCCTCAGGTCGGTGGGTCTTCAAGCAAGCCTTCTATTACAGTTTCTCTTGGTGTTGTCTCTGGTTTTGAGGTTAATAATTGGGGGCTTCAGGTTAAGACTGATGCTAATCTTGGAGAGGGTGTTTCTGGCGGACCTGTCTTTAATGCTTTTCATCAGGTTATTGGAATTGCTACTGCAACTATAAGTTCTGAAAATTCTAAGTTAGGGTATTTTATTCCTGCTACTGAGATTGATAAGAGCTGGATGGATTTAATATTAAAAAAAGCATATAATTAATTTATGAATGAAGAATATAAGCAAAAGACTCAAGATTTAGTATTACCTCTTTTTAAGGCTTTGATAAATTCAGCCTGTATAAATGATGGGCGGAGAGATTCAGGCAATGAGATCCGCAATGCAAAAATTTTGAAGGACTTTTTTAATAGCTACGGTATTGATTCGCAGATAATTGAACCTCTACCTTCACGTGCAAGTCTGATTGTTAAGATTAAGGGTAGTTCAAAGGAGGCTGAGGCTAACTCTTTTGGGTTTTTGAACCATATAGATGTTGTTCCTGCGAATGCAAGTAACTGGGATAGTGATCCTTTCTGTGCAACTGAAAAGGATGGATACATCTATGGTCGAGGTGCGGTTGATATGCTTAATATCACAGCCACTACTGCGGTTGCCTTTGCTGAATTTATCAAGTCTAATCCTCAGCCTGTAAATGATTTATATTATTACGCCTTGGCTGATGAGGAGTCAGAAGGGATTTTGGGCGCTTTAAATCTTATTAAGAACCACTCTCAGCTTACTAATTGTCGGAGAATTTTGACCGAGTTAGGTGGTTTTTTTCTTGATAACAATGGACTGAAGGTTGGAATGAATTTCAGTGAAAAAGGTGTCTTGAGGCTGAAGATAAATGTTCGTGGTGAGACAGGTCACGGAAGTCTTCCGTATAAAAAGGTAAATGCTGCAACTCTTCTATCCAAGGTTCTAATTCTTCTCGAAGAGGAGTTTTCTCGTCCAGTTATTACCGAGTTGTACCAGGTTGTTGTGGCTCATCTCCCATTTTCTGAAGAGTTGAAGGCTTCGTTGTTGGATTCGCAGCAGATTGATGGGGCGATCGAAGAGGCGGATAAGATTGTCGAGGGAATTGGTGCTCTGTTGCACTCTGCGTCACGAAATACCTTTTCGGTAGGAATATTAAAATCTGGCTCAAAGGTAAATATTATTCCTGATTCTGCTCATGCGATGGTCGATATAAGGCTTTTGCCTGGGTATGACGATCAGATGATAATTGAGCTGGTCTCTGGATTGGTCAGCGATTATTTAGATTATATTGAGTTCGAAGCTAGAGAATTCTTTCCCGCTCAGGTTACCTCGATTGATTCCGAGTTCTTTGATTTAATTGATAGGAGTGTGAAGTCTATCAACAAGGATATAGAGATTGTTCCAGTTGTTCCTGGCGGTGTTACAGATGGTCGGTATTGGCGGGCGCTTGGTTGCGAAGTCTTCGGTTTTTCACTTTTTGCTCCGGATTATACTTTTAAAGAGTTTTCAGACTCGCTTCATGGGAATAATGAAAAAATTTCAATAGCTAGCCTCTCTCATATGTTCGAGTTTTATAGCAAATTTTTAGACCTTTCTAATTCTTAAATCTCTTTTCTTGAAGGCTGAGCTGTTTTTCAATATCATCGAATATCATAGCTAGTTTCTTTGCCTTTTCTTTTCGAACACTCTTCTCTGTCTCGATTCTTTCATACCCATCTCGCAATTTATGAAAATTCGGCTTCTCGTGGGCAAATCTCATGTCGATGATTGATGAAGCCATTGCCGCGAAGATTCCTGCTATTATTATTGATGTTGCGCCGTCCATGATAACATCTACTAACTCGTATCCGCCGGAGCCTATTGTGTCGATTGCAATGGTCTTTACAAAAATTGCAAACATTATGAGGTTGAGTGCGACAAATATGAGTACTGCCTTGAAATTTATAAATACGGCAGCGCTGAAGATTAGTATAGCCGGGTATACAAGTGTATTTATTATTGCGACTGGAGTCTGTTTTGTTGATCCGAATATAATCATCCACACTACAAGCATTAGATTGAACACTGTTATGTAGGCGGAATTTTTGTAGTTTCCGGAATAGAGAATTATCAGTGCAAAAAGAGAGAAAAAAATTGAGATTGCCATTGGAAAAACAATCATTGGCGTGAGTATCTCTTTGGCAAATCCGACTTGTATAATTATGTAGAAAATCATAAAGGCTATGCTGATGCAATTTATCCATAGAATCAACTTTGCCCTTATCAAAAGTTCTTTGCTCTGTCCGTAATTAAATTGCAAAAAATTTTCATGCTTCATAAACTAACCCCTTGCATTAAATATTGTCTAAAAAGTCTAATATGTCAAATTTTATAGAAAATAGATTGTAAAATAAATTTTTTTTGTAAAGAAAAGGGTGAGAAGCTTGGAAAAATCTCCTCTGGGGTATATACTGTAAGTGTTACGAATTATGTGCTTAGGGTATAAATATTCAAAATCATGAATATTTATATATAGAGAGTGAAAAAAATCCGAAATTTGTGCAAGAATATACAGAATTATATAAAAGCACACAAATCGGTACAGTTACAGGAGGGTAACCGCAGAATTAATATTAGACAGAAAATAAATCAAGCGCCAGAACCTTTAATTAGGTTGACGAGGAGAAGGTTAATCGAAAATTCGGCGGGTGCCTTCCGGATCTACATTCGTTATAAGTTATACAAATCGTGGCAGTAATGCCTAGACAAAAATAGCTTAAGGTAGTAATTCTGCATTCAAAATCAAAGAAAATTTAATTTCTCATTAATTAAGGAGTATTTTATGTGTGGAATTGTTGGGTACGTAGGTACCGAAGAAGCACAAGATATACTGCTTCGTGGATTGAAGACTTTGGAGTATCGAGGCTATGACTCGGTTGGAGTTTCAATCAAAAGCGATGATGGTATAAAGTTGTGCAAGATGTCAGGCCGGGTTGCTGGTCTAGAGAGTTATTTAGAAAAAAATAGAATTTCAGGTTTGATTGGGATTGGTCATACGCGGTGGGCAACTCATGGAGGTGTTAGCCAGATGAATTCGCATCCACATGCGAGCTTCTCAAAGAAAATTCACATAGTTCATAACGGAATAATTGAGAATTACGCAGATCTAAAAGTTTTTTTACAGGGGAAAGGGTTCTATTTTGAGTCTGAGACTGATTCTGAGGTTATAGCCCATTTGTTGGAGTATTATTGCTGCGACAACTTCTTTGATGGGCTTATCGAATCGTTGCGACATCTAACCGGGGTCTTTGCCTTCGCAGCAATGTTTGGAGAGGAGATCTATATCGCGAAGAAGGGGAGCCCTATAGTTGTTGGGCATGGTCTGCAAGAGTATATCTTCTCCTCGGATTTATCTGGGCTTAGCGGGAGAGCACGTGATGTCGTATTTCTGGAAGATGGAGAGATTGCGGTCTTGAGAAGTTCTAGTTGTGATTTTTTTTCTTTTTCAGGAGAAAAAATAGATAAACAGTTCATGGAGGTCAATTTTGATTCTTCTGAATCTTTGCTTGAGGGGTATCCCCACTACATGGTGAAGGAGATTTTTCAGCAGGCTGAGGTTCTTGAGCGAATTATTCAGAATTATATTGATAAGAACTCAATCGCTTTTTCGTTTATGAATCCTGGGTGTTTTTCTGAACTAAAAAAAATCTATATTGTTGCTTGCGGTACAGCTTATCACGCAGGTCTTGTTGGTAAGTCAATCATTGAGGGTTATTCGAGAATTAGCGTTGAGGTCGTTGTCGCTTCTGAGTTTATCAATAATGATCCAATTCTTGAAGGGAATACTTTGTGCATTTTGATTAGTCAGTCAGGTGAGACTATGGACACGCTTTTTGCCCTTCGTAAGGCTAAATCCCTTGGAATTTACACCTTGGCAATTGTGAACAGCAGGTTCTCTACTATCTCACGTGAGGCTGATGAGGTCTTGTACTCTCTAGCTGGCGTTGAGATTGCAGTTGCATCCACTAAGGCTTATATTTCGCAGATTGGAGTGCTTTATCTTTTTGCAGCCTATTTATCGGGGTATAAGCGGGATTTATCAGAATTTCTCGACACTTTTCGTCAATTGCCTCGGGTTTTGAGAGAAACATTCTGCCTTGACTCGCAGATTGAGGGCTTGGCAGAGAGATTTTCATCGAAGAATAAGGTCTTTTTCATAGGGCGTGGGTTAGATTATGCTAGTGCTGTGGAGGCTTCCTTGAAATTGAAAGAGGTCTCATATATTTCATCTGAAGCTTATCCTGCTGGAGAGTTGAAGCATGGAACCATCGCGCTAATCGATGACCAGACACTTACGATTGCGATAAGTTCTCAGGAGAGCTTGAACAGTAAGATGATCTCAAACGCAAAGGAGGTTCAGGCTCGTGGTGGAGATGTGTTGTTTCTTGGAAAAAGTTCTAGTCATGATGATTTTTCTACCTTCGAAACCTTGATTCTGCCCGAGTTTGACTCGATGTTTGCACCGTTTGTTACGATTGTTCCATTGCAGCTTTTTGCTTATTATACTAGCTTGAAACTTGGACTGGATGTTGATAAGCCTCGTAATCTTGCAAAAAGCGTGACTGTCGAGTAATTACCATTTGAGCCTGTGTAGGTCTCCTTCGCAGGAGAGTGCCTCGAAGTCATTTTGCCTTAGAACTTCGTATGCTGCAATTGCAACGCTGTTTGAAAGGTTAAGGCTTCGAGCTGCCTCTACCATGGGGATTCTTACACAGCTCTCTTTGTTTTTTACGAGGAGATTTTCGTCTATACCCTTGCTTTCAGGTCCAAAGACTAGATAGGTCGGTGCTTGGTATTTAATAGCTGTGTAGTTTTTTTTAGACTTTGTTGTGTAAAAGTAGCAATTTGCATCAGGAGTCGCAGAAAGAAACTCTTCGAAGCTATCATAATATTCTATATTTAGCATATCCCAGTAATCAAGACCAGCTCGCTTCACACTTTTTTCATCTGTTGAGAAACCTAGCGGTCTGATAAGTATTAGTGTTGCATTTATCGCAGCACATGTTCTTGCTATATTCCCAGTATTCTGAGGGATTTCTGGATTTATCAAAACAATATTCAAACTCATAACATAATTTACCATTTTTTCCTAAAAAAATCTTTATGATTTGAAAAAAATATTGAGATTTAGAATTTTAAATGATATATTATTAAAATATTTGGAGGTTTTTTACATATGAAAAATAGGTTAATAATCTGTGCATTTTTCTTCATTTTTTCAGCTTTAAGTGCTGATATTATGGAGGATGCAAAAAAGTATCAAGATGCGGAAAATTGGGCTGAAGGATACGAGGATTTGAGAGTTCGCGTTCCTTTATTACCAGATGATAGCTTTAAGGCTAGTATGTACACAGAGTTATCATGGATTACTATGGAGTATGCTGATTTACGAGAGAAGCAGCGAGCTAGCAAGGGCGAGTTGTTTGTTTTATTTGAAGAGGCAATGGAATATGGGAAAAAGGCTGTAGCACTTGGGAATCCCAAGGGGCATTTCTGGTATGCTGCGAATCTTGGTCGATGGGCTGAGACAAAAGGTATCTTCAAGGCTCTTTCTAGATCTGAAGAGATGAGAGATTCTTTGATTAAGTCTTTAGAAGCTTTGCCTGATTATTATAATTCATGGAATTTGATGGCTAAGTTGTATGATGCCTTGTACCTTGGAAGAACAAGTTTAAAGTTTGGCAATAGGGTATTTGCTGTCTCTTATAACAGAAAAGCATTATCTGTAGCTAAGTCAGTTCCAGATTGCGGAATGTTAGAGGATCAGATGAAGATTCTTTATCAGCGAAATTGGTCTGCGGAGAAGAGGCTTGAAGAGAAGGCTGCAATGAAAAGTGGGTGGGAAAGCCCTGTCCTGGTAGATAAAATGGCATATTTTGAATATTCAGTTGATTTTACAAAGGCAGAGTATTGGACTAATGGAAAAATTTTAAGTAGTTTGAGCGATAGAGATGAAGCCCGAGAAGCTGGTCTTTACTTGAAAAAGTATCTAGAAGAGTTGAAATCTACGAAAGGTTCTCTTCTTCCTAGCCAGCAAGAGAGATATGATCGCGTTGTTGGTATGCTGAAGGATTGGAAATTTATCTAGAAAATATATAAAAAAAGAGGCTTTCGCCTCTTTTTTTATATTACATGTCGTGCATAGTAGCAGCTTGAGCCTTTGTCTCAAGATTATCTCTTGATTCGATTGCTCTTTCCATAGTTGTTCGTCTCCAAGTCTGAGATCTTCCTAACCATCCTGCCTTGTCGATAGATCCTCTCATAGTCATCTTATCGCCTTCAACCTTCACTCTTACGTAGTAGATCTTTCCATCATCTGGATCGATGATATTACCTCTGATCCACTCACCTTCTTTCTTGAAGTTAAGGTTGTACATCAAGGTTGTTCCAAGAAGAGGCATTTCAGATACATTGCCTTCAACTGGATAATCTCTGTAAGATTCGTCACAAAGAGAGAGTGTCTCATCAAGAGCCTCTTCAATCGCATAGATCATCTCACCGAAGAGAGTGCCATTCTCTGCAACATACAATTTCCAGTAACCTGTAGGAGTTACTCCATCATCTGCTACACTCAACCACACGCCAACAGCAGGGTCGTCAGAGTTTGTGCTAGCTGTTACAAAAGTGAATGTAAGAGCTACTACCGCTAATAACATTAATAATTTTTTCATTATTATACCTCCAAAAAAACTTTACTTTTTATTTTCATATTGTTTTTTGTTATTGTCAAATATTTTTTTTTCTTTTGTGTAAAGCGAGCCTCTTGTAATCTTTATTCCAGCCTTTTTTAGGTTATAGACAGCCTCTTCCACATCTTTTTGCTTCTCATTTATGTCATTAAAAAGCTGAATTTGCCTCCCTGGCTGTTGGTTATCTTGTATTGTCACTCCAAGACCTATCAATCTGACAGCCTTGTACTGGTTGTATTTTTCTTGGAACAGAGTGGAGGCTAGGTTGAATATCTCCTTCGAGGTCTCAACTGGATCTTGCATCGTCTTTTGTGCTGAGATTTGGGAGAAATCGTCATATTTTATCTTTATAAATACTGTGTAACCGCTTTTTCTAGATTTTTTCATCCTGTAGTATATGTTCTCACTTAGAAAAAGCAATCTGTTTAGTACTATCTGCCTATCTGATGTCTCCTCGTCAAGGGTAATCTCATTGCTAATCGAGCTGGTATTTGACTTTTTCTCTCCGCAAATCCCTGGATCTATCCCCCTGCACACCTGGTACAGAAAGGCACCCGCAGCATCTCCGAATTTTCGCGACAGGTAGTGTTCGGAGAAGTTGCGTAGCTGCTTTGGTGAGTAGACCCCGAGCTGTTGCAATTTCGCAGTCATGACCTTCCCAATTCCCCATAATTTCCCAATAGGGTGGGAGTCGATAAATTCAATCACATCCTGCGTATAGACCCGGTGCAATCCATTTGGCTTTTTATAATCTGATGCTAATTTAGCTAAGTAGTGGCTATTTGCAATCCCCACAGATAGATTAAGCCCGGTTTGAGCCTTCACCTCTTTTTTGATATTTTCTGCAATCTGTTCCGGTGTTCCCAATAACCTCTCTGTTCCAGTTATATCCAGAAAAGCCTCGTCCACCGACACCTGGTGAAGTTCTGGTGTATATTTTTTAAAAATTTCCATGATCAGCGCTGAGACCTCGCTGTAGCGGTGCATATTTCCTCGTATATAGATTCCATCAGGGCATAACCTCTTAGCCTGCGCAATAGGCATTGCTGAGTGTAGACCTAGCTTACGAGCCTCATATGAGCATGAAGATATGACCCCCTTGTTTGAGCCTTTTTCTCCTCCAATAATTACAGGTTTCCCAATTAACTCGGGGTTGTCCTGCTGCTCTACTGCTGCAAAGAAGGCATCCATATCGATGTGTAGGATTATTTTTTCAAATTCATGCATACTGATATTATATTTTTTTTGCAGAAATAAACAAGAAAAAACTCAATCTTTTAGCGATTCCTTTTTTTCCTTTTCTATTTTTGCATATAAAAAAATAGGAGGCTATCATATTTTTTTAATAGTATTTATCTTGCACCACACTTGTTTAATTCATATAATGTAGTTATAAGAATAGAAGCAGTAGCGGATTTTAGAGGGGACATACATGGATTTTTCAAATTTTTCACTCGAATCTATAAAAGGATTAAAAGTAACAATTATGGGTCTTGGCATAAATGGTGGAGGAGAAGCCTCTGCTGATTTTTTTGCTAGAAATGGTGCAGATGTTGTTGTAACAGATTTAAAATCAGAAGAAGATCTAAAGGTTGTTGTTCAGCGACTTTCAACATATAAAAATATTAAATTCAAGCTTGGGGGTCATGATATCGCGGATTTTGAATCTGCTGATTTGGTTATCAAGAATCCTGCAGTTAGGAAAAAATCAGAATTTCTCGATGCAGCAAAGGCTGTAGAGACAGATATCTCAATTTTTTTAAGACTAATCAAGAACCCAATTATCGCAGTTACAGGTTCTAAGGGCAAATCCACAACCGTTTCTGCAATTTACCATGTTCTGCATAAGGTTCATCACGATGCGTTGCTTGGTGGAAATATAACTGTCAGCCCTCTCTCTTTTGTTGAACAGATAGAAGATCAGTATACTCCAATCGTTTTAGAGCTCTCATCATGGCAGCTAGCAGATCTCTCAGGAAAAAATTTACTTAAGCCTAAGGTCGCTGTTATTACCAATATTTTGAATGATCATCAGAATACCTATGACAGCTTAGATGATTATGCTAAGGATAAGGCTGAGATATTGCAGTGTCAAGACTCATCTGATTATGCAATCTTTAATTTGACAGATAAGTATTCTGAATATTTTGCGAAAAACACTAAGGCAAAGAAGTTCTATGTTTCAGATAAAGAGCTTCCAAAGAATGTGGACGGTGCTTACTTATCTGGCGGCGAGGGCTTTTTCAGAACTAAGATGATGAAGGCTAACATTCTTCCTGATAAATTATCAGTACCAGGTGAACATAACAGGATAAATATGCTTACAGCAGCACTTTCTCTATATGTATATGGTATTTCTGACCAGACTATTAAGAAGGTTATTCCATCTTTTCCAGGTATTCCTCATCGCCTTGAACTTGTTGGACAGAAAGATAGTATCTCTTTTTATAATGATAGTGCTGCAACAATGCCAGATGCGGTTCTTGCTGCGGTGAAGAGTTTTAGAGAGCCTGTCTACTTGATCTGCGGAGGAACTGACAAGAATTTGGAGTTTTCAGTCTTTTCAAGAATGCCTCAGAATCTAGCTGAAATTTATCTGCTGAAGGGTTCTGCTACTGTAAAGATTGCTGCAATCCTTCGCGATGGAGGGGTCACTTACAAAGGCGCATATGGAAAGCTTGAAGAAGCATTTGATCAGGCGTTGGAAGATGCTTCGCTTGAGGCTGGGGCATCTGTTGTGCTCTTATCTCCAGGCGCTGCCTCTTTCGAGATGTTTAAGAATGAGTTTGATCGTGGAGATCAGTTCCGCAATCTTGTAGATAAGATTTTGGAACCTACTGCAGATAATTCTGTATTTGTGAAGAAATAGAGTGAATTAAAACCCCCGAAGTTTAGTTTCAACTAGGTTTCGGGGTTTTTTTGCATCAAACTAGCGTTTTAGCACTTTTTTGAAGATAAAAGTTCGAAGCCTTTCAGCTACTCTAAACAGCGAGTAGAGAATTGGCGATGGTGTAAAATCATAACAGCCAAGATAGTTCTCAATCTCTCCGCCGAAGCCAGTCTTGAATCTGTAGAGACCGTGCATTGGATCATCAGGATTATCCGATGCAGGAATTCCAAACATATCGTAGCTCTCTGCTCCAGCCTTGAAGCTCTCAGAGATTGCTACCCATTGCAACTTGTATGCTGGCATTAAGTTTCTCTTCTCATTTGAAGAGGCTCCATATAGATAGACTGCCTCTTTTCCATGTAAAAGCACAATTATTCCAGCCAAAAGGCTGCCCTCGTGCTCGGCAAAGTAGATCTTTGCGCAGCTTCCACTTTCGTTAGCAAGGTTTATAACATCTCTGTAATATTCAAAGGAGTGAATCGCAATCTTGTCACGCTTTGCTGTTGTCTCGTAGAGGCTATACCAACGATCTAGTTCTTCTATGGCTGCCTCTCTTACAGTTACACCCTTTTTTTCAGCAAGTCTGATATTGTAGCGTGTCTTGCTCTTCATTGCTGCAAGTAGATTCTCTTCTTCATTCTTGTAGATTACAACAGTGTTAGGAACCTGAATATCAGAAGAGGCTTTTTTAAGTTTTAGGTTAAAATCTTTAACTACCTTTAGGTCGTATCTTATAAATAGGATTTTCCCCTTGATCTGTTTTTTTAGAAATGTATTAAGTTCTTTTAGTTCTTTGTCGGTGAAACCTTCGAGATTAGGTCGACCGCTATATACCATGTAGAAAAATTTAAAGATTCTTTTGTATAGAAAAAGTATAGTCTCCTCTTTTTCTTCAACCTGTAGAAAAAGAGAGTTCCACCCATATCTTTTTTTTACTTCAGCCCAAAACTGGCTTTGGAGAAAATTCTCATTTCTGGTTATGGCTTTTTTATTTACAATTTTTATATTCATATTATTCCCTTAAAACAAAAGACTACCATCTGGCAGTCTTTTGTTTATATCTTAGCTTATCTTGCCGTTTTTGACCGTAGATGTCTTTATTTCCTTGTTGTTGCATGTGAGAGCTAATCCTTTGTGTTTGACTATGCACTCTTTTGCTTCAATTTCAAAGTTGAAAAATTCGTCTATCGTAATTTCAGCTGCTATTTCAGCTGGTTTAAAGTTATTAAGGTAGATCTTGTCTCCAGGTTTAACGCCAGCAGGAGAGAGAACTTCTAGGGTCTTCTTGTTCTCGGCATTTTTCCCTTCTGCAGCAAGAATCATTCCTTCGCTTAATACTCCTCGAAGAGTCGCAGACTTCAGGTTTTTCACAACAATTACATTTTTTCCAAGTAACTCCTCTTCCGAGTAGTAGGGGACAAGGCCTGAAACAATCTGTCTAGTCTCGTCTCCAAGGTCAATCTCCTCTACATAGAGCTTATCTGCTTCGGGGTGTCGACTTATCGACTTTATCTTACCCACCTGCAAATCAACCTTCTCTGAGAAATTTTTTGTAATCTCAGCAATTCTATCTTTTTGGTTTCCCGCGTATCTTTGTCTCAGCTCTTCGATAAAATCATCTTCATATTTTTGAAAAAGGATTGTCGGCTGCGAAATCTTATCGATATTGTCTTTTCCAAGCTCAGAGAAATCAGTAGAAATTTCAGTCTGGAAAAAATCTAGAATTTTCCTTGCTGTCTCTGGCATTACTGGCGCAGATAGGATTGCAATGTCGCGAACAATTGTTACAAGTGTTCGTAGCAGAGAGGCTGTCTCTTCGGGATCAGTTGCACGCTTTTTCCATGGTTCACCATCCTGGAAAGCCTTGTTGCCAAGATCTGCTAATTCAAAGACAGATCTAAACGCGTCGCGAAGGTCAGCCCTATCATATGAAGCAATTGATTTAGCAATAATTTTATCAGCTGCGGCTCGCAGATCCTTGTTTAATTCAGCTTTAGGGATTTCTCCGTTGTAGAACTTAGATAAAAAGCTTAAAGATCTGTTGATTAGGTTGCCGTAATTGCCTATCAACTCCTTATTTATCTTGTCTTGAAAATCTGACCATAAAAATTGAACATCAGATTTCTCAGGTCGGTTGAAAAATATGTAGAATCTCCAAACATCGGCAGGAATACCAGTATCCTTAGCATCATTTCCAAAGACTCCAGTTCCTTTACTTTTTGAAAATTTTAGATCTTCGTAGTTGAGATATTCAGTGCTAGACATATGGTGTAACATTGTCCACTTTTCACGGGTTGCAAGAAGTGAAGATGGGAAGATTACAGTGTGAAATGGGATATTATCTTTCCCGATAAATTGAAAAAGCTCTACTTCTTCTGGATTTCTCCACCAGTATTCCCAATTGTCAGTGTAATTTGCAGTTATTGAAATATATCCAATCGGAGCATCAAACCAAACGTAGAAAACCTTGTCTTCAAAACCCTCTTTTGGAACAGGAATTCCCCATTTTAGGTCACGGGTAATACATCTCTCCTTTAATCCATCGCGAATCCAGCTCTTAGTCATAGCTATTGCGTTGTTTGCCCAGAATCCATCGACACTAGCCTTGTTCATCCACTCTTCGAGTAGTGGCAAAACCTTTGGCAAGTCAATGTATAGGTGCTTTGTCTCTTTCAACTCAGGACTTGCCTGGCAGGTTCCGCACTTTGGTTCAATCAATTCTGTTGGTTCAAGGAGTTTCCCACAGTTTTCACATTGATCCCCGCGGGCCTCATCATAGCCACAGTGGGGGCAGGTTCCGCGGACATATCGGTCAGCTAGGAATCGCTGACAAGAGTTGCAGAATTGCTGGTGATCTGTTTTTTCTGAGATATAGCCATTCCTGTCTACCTCGTTGAATATATGTTGAACAATCTCAGTCTGCTTTTGAGTTGAAGTTCGTCCAAAATGATCAAAATCTATGTTAAACCATTGGTAAATATCTTTGTGTATCTCATGGAATCTGTCGCAAAGCTCTTTGGGGCTTATTCCCTCTTCGAGAGCTCTAGTCTCTGTTGCTGTTCCATACTCATCTGTACCACAAACATATAAAGTTTCATAACCCTTTGCCCTACAGAATCTTGCAAAGACATCTGCAGACAAGACTTGAATTAAATTCCCGAGGTGAGGGATGTTATTCACATATGGGAGTGCTGAAGTAATTAATCGTTTTTTCATAACTTTGATAATACCTTATTATAATCTTTAATTCAAGAATAAATACTTATCTAGGTAAAAGTTTTAGTCAATTGCCTTTCGATACCAATAGTACTCATTGTAGAGTTGCTCTAGTGAGGTGCATATTTCGTTTTCAATCTTTTCTGGATTTTGCCACATCCCCAATTTATTATCGATTGCATGTTGCTGATATTTGAGATAATCTTGAGCCATTTCGATAGGCATAGGGTACTTGGGGTAAAAAAGTGCATTTCCAGTTTCAAGGGCAAACTTTGCCCAATTTACCCACTCTCCATCTTTGTAAATCCATGGAGTTGCTAGAAGCCTTCCAAAAGGATCAGTAATCTCATCTTCAAAATCAAGCCTCACAATTGTCTCAGTGGTTAGCCATTTTTTTGCAAATGCTGAGGCTTCTGGTCCCCAATACTGAACTGGCTTTCGCTTGTCAACTGTCTCTGGGGTATCGATTCCTCTGACTCTGCACGACATTTTTTTTTCAGAGTAAAAGTCTATGTAGAAAGTATCCCCATCTGCAACGCGAACAATGTAGCCGTACCAGTCTGGGAGGTCTCCTGTATAGATTGAGAAGTCTATAGTTGAAGGATCAGGTAGATTGGCAAATGAAAAAGTTACAAAGTAAAATAGTAAAAAAATTGAATAAATCTTTTTTTTCATAACTTTATTATATAGAAGAAAGTTGAAATCATCTATAGAGACTAGGCTTGTAAAAAGGAAAATTGCTTGTTATTATTCATACATGGAAATATATATTAGCGATTTGTCTGCGAAGATTTACGGATTTGAGGCCTCTCAAGATTGGGAGAGTATTGAAGTGTGCGGATTAGCATATGATTCTCGAGATGTGAGAGAGGGCTTTGCTTTTTTTGCTTTGACAGGTATTCACACTGATGGACATTCTTATATAGAAGAAACATTGAAAAAGGGAGCAAGTGTTATTGTCTACTCACAAGAAGTTTTGATTGATTTTGACTCTTGGGGTGATGTTTGTTTTGTTAAAGTTTCTGATACACGGCAGGCAATGGCGGTTTTTTCATCTTTATTTTACGGGCAACCTGAAAAGGAGATAAAGATTATTGGAATTACTGGAACAGATGGGAAATCTAGTACTGTCTCTTTTGTTTATCAGCTGTTGAACTCTATCGGTGTTAAGGCTGGGTTCTTATCGACGGTTGAGTATGATAACGGTTGCGGTGTTGTTGCTAATCCTTTTCGTCAATCTACTCCAGAATCTACAGAGATTCATAAGTTTCTCAGGCAGATGGTTGAGAATGGTTGCAAAGTTGCTGTTGTAGAGGCTACAAGTCATGGACTCTCTGCAAAGACTTCTAGGCTTTCTGAAATCTTGTTTGATGTTGGTATTTCGACTAATATCACATCTGAACATCTTGAGTTTCACGGCACAGTCGAGAATTATATAAATGATAAGGCTAATCTTTTTCGGCAATTAAGGCCTGGTGGACTTGCAATTATCAATCGAGATGACGAGCGCTCTAAGAGGCTGTTTGATGTTGCTGGAGATAAGGCTCTTGGTTATAGCACGCTTGATCCTGAGGCTGATTATTTTGCAAAGATTGAGCGATTAGATGATAGTGGTTCTGAATTTAGTTTAAATTGCAAAGATAGTGGGGAAAAATCCATAATTAGATTGAATATTCCTGGTCGCTACAATGTAGAGAATATAGTTTCTGCGATAGCTGCAGTACAGCACATAGCAAGAGTGGGTTTAGACTCTTTAGCTAGGGTAGTTGAAGATGTCGAACCAGTTAAAGGAAGATTAAATATTGTTAATTTAGGGCAGAATTTTACCCTTGTTATTGATTATGCACACACTCCAGGCTCCTTTGAGAAGGTTCTACCTGCGATGAAGTCGACTTGTCGTGGAAGGCTTATTGTTGTCTTTGGTTCTGGAGGAGAGAGAGACATTGTCAAGCGGCCAGTTCAAGGCGAGATCGCCTCTAAGTATTGTGATATAATTATTCTCGCAGATGAGGATCCAAGGCTTGAAGATTCAATGAAAATTTTAAATGATATTGCTGCTGGGGTAAAAGGAAAGGTTTTAGATAGTACTCTATTCTTAATTCCTGACAGGGCTGATGCAATCGAGAAGGCTATCTCCTTAGCAAAAGCAGGTGATACAATCCTTTTGCTGGGAAAAGGGCATGAATCGTCTATTATAAAAAAAGAGGGAAAGACTCCTTGGGATGAGTTAGAGGTTGCTAAAAGATTAATTTTGAAATACAAAGGCTAGGATAAGATTAAAAAAGCCAACCTTTTTTTAATAAATAGGTTGGCTTTTTTATGCTTTTGTTAATTTTTAAGATATAAAAGGTATTAGAGCTTTTCTCTTTTTTGGATAGTCTTCAAACTCTCCTCTGTACCACTTTAAGTTGGTGTAGGCTCTTGGTGCTAGGTTGCCGATAGTGAATATTGCAAATGCTAGTCCTGCAACAGACCAGGTTAGTATTGCCCAACCAATCCATTCTGTGATCTCTCCAAGGTAGTTAGGGCTTGCGACAAGCTTGTGCATTCCTTTGTTAGGAATTTTGTAGCCAGTTTCTCCAGGCTTCCTTAGATGTCTTAATACGTAGTCTGAATGAATATTTATAATAAATCCTATCAAAAATATGATTGTTCCGATTATGAATCTTGGGTCATATAACCAAGAAATCTCGTAGGAACTTGCTGAATTAAAAAATAGGTTATATCCATTTATATAACCATTCCAGGTGTTGAAGATTATTGAAAAAATAATAATCATCACAGGCAAGCTTTTTGCTTTTTTTGGCATAAGCATGGGGTATATGAAAGTTCGCTGAATATAGTGCAATTCCCAAATCGCCAAGAAAACAATTAACACAGGGTTTATTGTCCCAATCTTAACCATTCCAATTACAGCAATGCATAAGACTACAAAAAACGCTGGGAACTCCATTATCATCCAGCCAAGTTTTGCAGGTATTGCTGGACCCCACCCTTTTCTAGAAAATCTTCCGTACGGGGCACTCAGAAAGAACAGTGTAATAAAGATTAACACGCCGATTACTATCTGCCCGTACATGAAGATTTTGAAAATTAAATCACTCATAAACTTTCTCCTTTTGTATGTTTATAATTATTGATAGTATCAGTGTTTTTAAAAATTGAAAAGCATGAAAAATTGATAAAATGGTGATATTTTTTTATTTTTTTTTGGGAAATGGTTAAATTTGCTCTTTTTTTTATAAAAAGACTCAAGTAAACTTGACATAAATAGGATACTGAATTA
>JAFGXN010000128.1 GCA_016936615.1 Spirochaetales bacterium
ATTACGTTGATGGAAACTACGTTGATGAAAACGAGGCTATGGTTTCAGTGAAAGACATTGTTGTCTTGAGAGGTTTTGGTGTATTTGATTTTATGAGAACTTATAACAGGGTTCCTTTTTATTTAGAAGAGCATGTTGATAGACTTTTTAACTCTGCAAAATATATAGGTCTTGATTTGAATGTTACTCGCGAAGAGATTTGTGATATTACAAGAAAGACTATTGAGAAGAATCCAGAATATGATGAGTGCAATGTAAGAATTGTCTACACTGGAGGAATCAGCTCTAATGGAGTATGCCCGGAAGGAAAAGGAAAATTGATTGTTATGGTTACTCATAAGCATGATCTTCCTGCGTGGTGGTACGAAAAAGGAGCAAAGATTGTTACAGTTGATACTGAGCGATACATCCCTGAGGCAAAAAGCACAAACTATCTCTCTGCTGTTGTTGCACAGATGCAGGCTGAAAAGCAAGGTGCAATCGAAGCTGTCTATGTAGACAGAAACGACAGAGTGCTAGAGGGAACAACTACAAACTTTTTTGGTATCAAGAATGGAAAAATCTACACTCCAGATGTGGATATCTTGCCTGGAATCACTAGAAGTGTGATTTTAAATCTTTTAAAAGGTAAGTATGAGGTAATTGTAGGTGATATCAAGAAATCTGAGATCAGCTCTTTTGATGAAATTTTTATAACTGCATCAAACAAGGAAATTGTCCCTGTGATAACTGTTGATGATACAACAATTGGAAGTGGAAAGCCTGGTTCTGTTACAAAAGATGTAATGAAAATTTTTGCAGACTACTGTGTAGGTTTTGGACAAGGAAGAAAATAATGATTTGGGATGACTTATATCCAGTAACAAAGGCAGAGATAAGTTTAGATAATTTAAGATGGAACTATGCTGAATTGAATAGATTAAAATCCCCAAAGGCTAATTTCGTAGCTGTCGTTAAGGCTGATGGGTATGGTCATGGTTCGCTTGAAATTGCTAAGGTTGCGATTGAGCAGGGAGCTACAATGCTTGCAGTAGCTAGACTCTCTGAAGCAATCCATCTTCGAAAGAGTGGCATAACTGTACCAATCTTGCTTTTTGGATATCTTCATCCCGATAATATTGAAGTTGTTCACTGTTACAATCTAATTGCAACAGTGAATTCTATTGAATCTGCAATTCAATTGAGTCAAAGGGCAGCAGAGTTAGATTTATCAATAAAAATTCATGTAAAAGTCGATTCAGGAATGGGTCGGCTAGGATTTTTAGTTGATGACAAGAGATTTTTGGTTGATTATCAGGCAGGATGCACAACCTGTAACCAGATTTCTGAAGTTTGCAAGATGAAAAATTTAATTGTCGAAGGGATTTACACCCATTTTGCAAATGCTGATACATTTGATAAGACTCATGCATATATGCAGTTAGAGCTTTTTGAGCAACTTCTATCAAAATTACGAAAAAATGGAATAGATTTTAAGTTTATTCATGCTGCAAATAGTGCTGGAATTATTGATATTCCTGAATCTCACTATAATCTTGTTCGACCAGGAATTGCTCAATATGGACTTTATCCTTCGGATGAGATAGATCGAAAAAAGATTGAGTTGCGACCATTAATGTCTATTACTTCGACAATTATTCATGTCAAGACAGTTCCTGCTGGCTTTAAGGTAAGCTATGGTAGTACATTTGAGACAAAGAAGAGAACAAAGATTGCTACAGTTCCTGTTGGATATGCTGATGGATATATGCGCCTGTTGTCTTCAAAATCTTTTATGATAGTTGGCGGGGTAAAAGTTCCTGTGATTGGCCGAGTTTGCATGGATTTGACAATGTTGGATGTATCTGATGTTGATAATGTCTGTGTTGGTGATGAGGTTATAGTCCTTGGAGAAGCCTCTACAGGAGTCTCAGTCACAGCTGATGATTTGGCAGCTGAAATCGGTACAATTAACTATGAAATCGTGAGCTCAATGCCATCAAGAATTCCTAGGATATATGTTTAATCCTTATTTAAGTTGATTCTTTGATCTTTATACGAAATCATTTGCTTGATATTTCTTAATTCTTGGTATAAAATATAATCAATATATCTGGTATGCTTGCTCCTTTTTTATTATGCAGACCTCCAAAACTGATATATAAAAGTAAAAGAGGCTACCAGATATATTTTTTTAGCATAACGTTTTGCGAAACTCCTAAAATTCGTTGTGTAATCTTAAATCCTGTGGTAAAACTAGTTATGAAAAAAATAAAAAAAATTTTGATGCTCATCAGCACCTGTGCACTCCTCGCTTGTAATAAAGATTCAGATGTTGTAGAGATTCGAATGGGTCACAATATGACAGAGCAGATGACAGTTCACAAGGCCATGGTCTATATGCAGAATAGATTGGATAAGCTCTCTGATGGAAAAATAAAGTTAAAAATTTATCCTAACTCTCAGCTTGGCAATTCTAACGAGACATTGACAATGGTTCAACAAGATATTATCCAGATGACAAGCATCTCAGCTGCAAATTTAGAGAATTTTGCGCCAGAGATGTCACTTTTTAGTTATCCTTATATATTTGAAGATTCTGCTCATTATTGGGGCTTTCTTGATGGAGAATTTGGGAAAAAAATCCTCCAATCTGCAAGTCATCAAAATATGACCGGGTTAATCTTCTTTGATGCAGGAAGCAGAAGCTTTTACCTTAAACAGAACAGCGTCGAATCTCCCGCTGATATAGCTGGAAGAAAAATTCGCGTTATGGGGAGTTATACTGCAAAAAAGATGATTGAGCTACTTGGTGGAAGTCCTCAATCAATCCCATTCGGCGAGTTATACTCTGCACTTCAGCAAGGAGTTGTAGATGGAGCAGAGAACAATCCTGCAAGCTTCTATGAGACGCGGCACTATGAGGTCTGCAAGTATTTTTCGCTTGATGAACACACGCGAGTTCCAGATCTTCTGGTTGTCAATTCCAAATTCTGGGCAACACTTTCAAAGGAAAATCGGGAAATTATTCAACAGGCTGCGTCTGAGGCAGGGCTTTTTCAACGAGAGTTATGGGCTGAGAATGATAAATCATACATGAAAAAGTTGAGAGAGCTAGGCGTGATTATTACATATCCAGATAAAGATGCTTTTTTTCAAGCTGTAAAGCCAATGTTGGATAATGTCTCAAACGACTCTGTTAATTTCTATTTAAAAAAAATTGAAGAAATACGTTATTTGGAGAAATGATTATGGTGCAAAAGCTTTTGGATTATTTTAAAAAATTTATTACTGGTATTATCGTCTTTGTCTTTGCTTTATTAGTGGTAATTGTTATTTGGGGGGTTATTGCACGGAATCTAAAGATCTCTGCAGCATGGGTTATCGACTTGTCGAGAATCCTTATTGTTTGGACCTCATTCCTTGCAGGTGGTCTCTGTTTTTCATATAAGAGGCATCTCGGTGTTGATTATTTTGTTAGTAAGTTTGGTGAAAAAGTTAGATTCTACTTGGATCTCTTTGTTGAGGCATTGAATATCCTTTTTTCCTTTGTCTTAATAATTGGTGGCGCATTCTTAGTCTCTTCGATGTTCGATTATGGACAAACCCTTTCATCAATAAATGTGAAGCAGGCTTGGGTCTATTTAGCTGTTCCAGCTTGTGGCGTTCTTGTCTTTGTCTTTTCTCTAGAGCATGTTGTTCTTCTTTTTATAAAAAAGCTAACGGGGAGGCAATAGTATGCCAAGTTCAGTATTAGTTCTGATAATCATATTTGTTGTTCTGTTATTGATGAATGTACCTATTGTTGTGTCTATCTCCTTATCATCTTTTTTTACTGTCCTTTATGCAGGTGGTATTCCTGCTGCGAATCTTATAGCCTATCGGATGGCAAGTGGTGTGGAGAGTTTTTCACTTTTAGCAATTCCATTTTTCATATTGTCTGGTTTACTTATGGGGCGGGGCGGAATGGCTAAGAGATTGATAAATTTTGCAGCAGCTGCTGTGGGTGCCTTGCCCGGAGGTCTTGCAATTGTAAATATCTTGACTTGTATGATGTTTGGGTCAATTTCTGGTTCTGCGGTTGCGGCAGTCTCCTCTGTCGGTGGATTTATGATACCTGAGATGAATAACAAGGGGTATGACAGAGATTTTAATGTCGCTGTTACGGCTACAGCTGCTACAACTGGATTGATGATTCCTCCAAGCAATGTGATGATAGTCTACTGCCTTGTCTCTGGAGTCTCTGTCGGGGCGATGTTCTTGTCAGGAATATTTCCTGGGATACTGTTTGGACTTTGTTTGATGATTCCTGCGTTGATTATTGGTCGGGCTAAAGGCTATAAGGGGGGAGAGTTTCCTGGATTTAAGGTAGTTTTTTTAACTTTTATCAAGGCTCTTCCAAGCTTATTGTTGCTCTTCTTTATTCTGGGTGGAATTATTTCTGGTATAATGACAGCAACCGAGGCAGCAGCGTTTTCAGTTGTCTACTCTCTTGTTTTTGGTTGTTTTGTTTATCGAGAAGTGAAGATAGTCGAGTTATTTGAAATTTTTAAGGAAGCTGCCTTAACAACAGCTATTGTCTTTATGTTAATCGGCGCCTCAATGTCAATGTCTTGGATTATGGCATATGAGTATATACCTCAGGCCTTAGGCGAGTTTTTCGCAGGAATTTCTGATAACCCTTATATCTTCTTGTTGATAATAAATTTTGTCTTGCTTCTTATTGGGGTCTTCATGGATATGACGCCAGCTATTCTTATATTTGCTCCGATTTTTCTTCCTGCAGCTAAAATGTTAGGTATAGATCCAATCCATTTTGGAATGATTATGATTGCTAATCTTTGCATAGGGTTGTGCACGCCCCCTGTAGGTTCTTGTCTCTTTGTGGGATGTAGTGTGGGAAAGACCAGTATAGCAAATTTGATTAAGCCTATGTTACCTTTTTTTCTAGCAATGTTGGTGGCACTATTGATATTAACATTTGTGCCAGGATTAGCAACTTTACTTCCTAGCGTAGCTGGGATATAATAACATAGTGATACTTTTCTTGCAAAGAATTTTTTTTCAGGTTTTTTCTTCTTATATAAGAAGAAACTTGGTTGAATTTGAAAAAGAGTAGATCTTTGCAAGAAAAGTATCAGTTGGAGTCTATATATGTATAATTTAGTAGTTGTAGCAGGTGGCACAAGTGGTATTGGTTTTGCTTTCTCAAAGGAGATTGCAAAATCCACAAAGCATCTAGTTCTAATTGGTAGAGATGAAAGTAAATTTTTAAGTAAAAAGTCCCAAATCACAGAAAAATCCCCATCAATAATCCTTGATTTTTTTGAATGCGACATTATCGACGAGGAATTATGCAGGAGCACCCTCAAAAAAATTCATGAAAAATATGGAAATCTTGATCTTCTTGTGAACTCAGCTGGAATTGCTAGACCAAACTATTTTGACAAGATAGCCTATCCCTCTTTCGATTATACAGTCAAAACAAATCTATACGGAACGAGAAATATAAATCTCGCAGCTATACCATATTTTAATATTCGAGGTGGGCAAATTATTAATATCTCGTCTGTCGCAGGAGTTATTGGTATC
The DNA here is from genome assembly GCA_016936615.1 of Spirochaetales bacterium. Classification (GTDB taxonomy): domain Bacteria; phylum Spirochaetota; class Spirochaetia; order JAFGXN01; family JAFGXN01; genus JAFGXN01. The sequence goes on from JAFGXN010000128.1 coordinate 5,572, forward strand.
TTCGGGTATACCGATTATGCAGCCTCAAAGTTTGCAATAATTGGATTTTCTGAAGTCTTGAGGCAAGAATTAATGAGCCAGAAAATTGATGTCAAGGTTCTATGTCCTCCAGACACCTATACCGAGGGATTTATTGTTGAAAATACGACAAAACCTTTTCAGACAATTGCTTTGTCTAAATCAGCAAAAGTTCTTTCTGCTGATTATGTCGCACACAAATTGCTAAGGTCATTGAAAAAAAACTCTTTTTTAATTATAGTTGGATTTGAATCAAGATTTATGTACTGGTTCAAACGCAATTTCCCTAGATCATTTGAAAAACTTGTTATTTCAAAGATAAAAAAAGCGGAAAAAAAGCAACGAAAATCAATAAAAAAGAGAGAGGCGTGATATGTCCACAGAAGATAGACACAAAGTTATAAAATTAGAAGATTACAAGCAACCAGATTACCTTGTTGACACAATTGACCTTCTATTTGATATAGATGATACCCACACCCGAGTAGAGACCAGAACTAAGTTTTTTTTAAGGGAAAAATCTGATACTCTCCCTTCTTTGTCTCTTCATGGACGAGATTTAGAACTTGTAACGATAGAGATTGATGGAATCCCACTAGACGCTAATCAGTACCAGAGAGATGAGGTCTCGTTATCAATCCATCCCACTACCAGCGAATTTGAACTTTTTACAATAAATTACATAAATCCAACAGCAAATAAGACACTTGAAGGTTTGTATAAGTCAGGCAATATATTTTGTACTCAGAACGAGTCTGAGGGTTTTCAGAAAATTTGTTATTCGTTAGATAGACCAGATGTCATGGCAAAGTTTCGGACAAAGATTATTGCAGATAAGAGCCGATTCCCTGTGCTTTTATCAAATGGGAATCAAATTGATAGCGGTGATCTTGATAATGGAAGGCATTGGACACTCTGGGAAGATCCTTTTAAGAAGCCTGCCTACCTATTTGCACTTGTTGCTGGGGATCTTGGGCTTATCACTGATAGTTTTGTAACCTCAAGTAACCGAAAGATTGAACTAAGGATATATTGTGACAAAGGAGATGAAAATCGTTGTCTTTTTGCCATGGAATCGCTGAAAAAAGCAATGGAATGGGATGAACAACGATTTGGACTAGAGTATGATCTAGATTTGTATATGATTGTAGCAGTTTCATCATTTAATTTTGGAGCAATGGAGAACAAGGGGCTGAATATCTTCAATAGTTCACTTGTCCTTGCTGCTTCGGAGACCGCTACTGATCAGAATTTTATGAGGATAGAATCTGTCATTGGACATGAATATTTTCATAATTGGACAGGCAATAGGGTCACATGTCGTGACTGGTTCCAATTAACATTAAAAGAGGGATTGACGGTTTTTCGTGATCAAGAGTTTTCTTCAGATCTAAATTCTCGTACAGTACAGAGAATTGCGGATGTCTCAGATCTGCGAGATCATCAGTTTAAGGAAGATTCCGGACCTAATTCACATCCAATTAAGCCTAAGTCCTATGTCGATGTAAATAATTTTTACACAAGCACAGTCTACGAAAAAGGTGCTGAAGTTATCCGCATGGTTCATACACTGTTAGGTGAAGATGGATTTCAGCGAGGAATGAAAAAGTATTTTGAACTAAATGATGGAAAGGCGGTCACAACTGAAGATTTTATCCAAGCAATGAGCCTTGCCAATAATAATTATAATTTTGAACAGTTCCTTCGCTGGTATGATTACTCTGGTACGCCAAATATTGAAGTCGAGAGCGAGTTTATTCGAGAACAAAAGCAATTTAGGTTGAAAATTTCGCAGAATCTTTGCGGGCAAGATGATTTAGATCCTCTGTTTTTCCCATTTAAGCTAGGACTAATAGGCAAAAATGGCGAGGACCTAAAGCTACAATTAGAAACTTCCCATGATCAGCCACAAATCTTGCAAGGAATTCTTCATATTAAAGAAAAATCACAAGAATTTATCTTTAAAAATATTTCTGAAACTCCAGGTCTCTCGTTAAATCGGGATTTTTCTGCACCTGTCAAGGTCTTCTACAACTATACAGACAGCGAATTAAATTTTCTCATGGCAAAGGACTCAAATGAGTTTGCTAGATATGAGGCTGCGCAGATTCTTGCAAAAAGGTTGATTAAACAAACCATCGATAACAACCTTCCTGAGAGTGAATTTGTGAAGTTATTTGAAGAAAAATTTATACCATCCTGGTTTGAAATATTTTCTGACAACCATTTAGATTTTTCCATAAAAAAATCTATGCTAAGCCTACCATCGGAATCTGCACTGCAACAGGAATTTTCACTAGTAGATTACCAACGCATTCACACTTTGCGAGAGCTTGCGAAGAAGACAATCGCAGCAAGATATGACAAGGCGATACTTAGATCGTATCTTGAGTTGACCGAGGCTGATGATTATGAACTTGACTCAGTAAGTATTGGGCGTCGTTGGTTAAAGAACCTCCTGTTGGGATATCTAGCAACATTGCAAGAAGATTATGTCTTTGATTTAGCTTACAGTCAATTTAATCAGGAGTATATGACAAATAAGATTGTTGGATTATCTATACTTTTACATAATGACACTAAGTATTCTGAAGAGGTAAAGGAAAAATTTTATAAGCAGTGGCGAGATAATTCGCTAGTTCTCCAGAAGTGGATGCAACTTATAGCGAGTGATCCTCGTCAGCAAACATTTGAGAATCTTAACAAACTTGAGAATCTTTATGAGTATGATAAGACAGTTCCAAATATTGTTAGGTCTGTATATGGTGTTTTTATTGGGAATTCAACCCTTTTTCACTCTAAAGATGGAAGAGGTTATAAAATAATTGCTGATAAGATAATCGATATCGATAGTTACAATCCTCATCTTTCCTCGCGGTTTGCTAGAGCCTTTAGTGATGTTGATAAATTAATGGAAGATCAGCGAAAATTAGCTATTTCTGAGATTAAGCGAATCCTTGCGACAGAAGGTTTGTCTGGGAATACCTACGAGATATTATCTCGCATAGAAATTTGAGATTTTTGTAGAAATTTTTTAGAAAATGGAAGTTTTTTTTAGATTTTCTTCTTGTTTTTTTGAAAACTGAAAACAAATGTACTAGACTTTTAAGTGAGTCGGGTAAGTTTTTGGGGTCAAAAACATATTACTATGTGCAGGAGGAAGATATGAAAAGACTTTTAATTTTAGTGCTAGCTTGCTTTATTTCAGCAGGAGCTTTCGCAGCTACGTCAGTGTTGATTGATTTCACTGAATTTGCTGCAGACATGGATTCTGGAGAGAATTCGGCAACATTAATTCAATTGGCAGATTATGTTGACTATAATCTTTCAGAAGCGGAAAAACAAAAAATGTTTATTTCTTATGCAATTAATAATTGGCGGGTCTCTCTAGAACCTACAGCAAGAAATACAGTAAGAGTAAACAAGTCAAAGGCTCGTGAGGCAGTTTCACGAGGTGGAATCGATACTGGTGCAGATTCAGGGCCAATCACAACTGAGGATACAACTGTAATGGGATTCAGAGCTTTGTTTCCTGATGACACAAACGGGTACTATGCTGATTTGATCCCACCAGCTGAAATACCAGTATTTTTTGTAAATGAGAGTGGTGAGTATGTCTTTCAGAAGAATAAAGGTGTTATTATGAATGTTGGCTTTATTAAGTCAGTAAGTGTCACCTTTTGTGGAAGAAATTACCCTTACCAGCTTGAAATCTTATTGATGGATGAGAACCGTCAAGAAAAAGTCATTCCTATGGGAACTGTTGATTTCCTTGGTTGGAAGACCTTGAAGTGGGATAATCCTCAGTATATAGATGTCGCATACAATAGAGACACAGAGTTTGGACCTGTATATCCTCAGCCTCTACCTTACATTAAGCTCAAATCTGTAAGGATAAAGAAACAGGCTATGGAACCAGGTGGAAACTTTATCGGTTATATCAAAGAAATAACAGTCGTCTATGATGAGGCAATAATTCAGACAGATACATCGATAGAAGATGAAGAGGTATGGTTTATACGAAGAGATGAAGGCAGTGGATCTACTGAGTATGAGTTAAGAAAGCTAGCTAGAGAGCGAGTTAAGTTATTCTTAGAAGAGGTTAGAATGGATGAAGGCGAGACCCAAGCCGATACACCAGCTGCTGAATAATTATAATTGAACAATTTGATTTATTTGAATCCTTGGAGATTTTTCTCTGAGGATTTTTTTGTAATATTTGCTTTTTATTTTTCCAGAGACTAATCTTAATATATATCTCTAAAATGGATGGTTAATATGAGTAGTAGAAATAGTTTTGTAGTTATTTTCATTCTTATGGTAATTTCATTATCTCTTGGACTTTTCTTCTTGTTTCAATCAACGACAAATCCTTTAAATAATTCATTAGAGTTAGATTATCCATTTCTTGCTGAGCAAGATGATGATGGGAATTTTTATATAATTGATAAATCGAAGCGGAGAGTTATCTATGCAGATGAGAATCTGCGGGTGATTAATATCTATGATGGTGGATCGAGAGAAGATTCTAGCTTTTTCAATGCTTATAATATTGTAGGTACAACCACCAATAAATTTTATATGCATAACCTTATTCCTGATAATAGGGGGTTCTTCACTTCAATTGAGCAGATAATTGTAGTTGACAAGGTTAATTCTAAGCTGAACAAGGTCATATACTCTATTGAATATGATGATAATTTAAAAGGGCTTGTCCAGAGAAGCAGAATTATGGGGCTTCGGCAGAGAGATAATTTCTTGATGTTTGTACTAGTCAAAGAGAATAGCTTTGAGCTGATTTCAATCAATATTGAAGATGAGCATAGTATTTCTACACAAGAGTATCCCTACTCAAATGCCCTAGCATTTATTTCAGAGGCATTCATAGATGATTCTAGTAATTTCTACTTTTCAGAAAGAGATGGTAGTATCTATAATTTTGTAAAAAAAGATGGTTATCAGCGACGCCGATTATTCTCTGGGGGAGGAAGTCTAGATAAGGTTGAACGTCTTGAGGTTCCCTGGGCGCTTATTGTTGTCGATGGTAAGCTTTTTTTCTCAGATATAGTTGATAGATCTATAAAGTATGTAGATTTAGATAGTGGAAAATTCTTTGTTGGCTCTAATCAAGAGCTCTTCGACAGATCTGGTATCACAATCGCAGATCCTGCATTTCAGATTCTTAAAAGAGGTCGCGATGGAATTATCTCCTGCGATGGAATAAATCTCTTTGTATTTGACTCGGATCAGGGAAAAATGGTCTCTTCAAGTAGCTCAGTTACGCTAAAAAACATCGACATTGCGAGATCATGGATTGCGTATATCTTTTTGCTTATATCAGCTATCTTTTTCTTTTTACTTTTTCCTATAATCTTTAAAATTCTCTCTTCAAAGCGAATCTCAGATTTGTTTGTGAGGATAATCACCTTGGTTGTTGCGATTGTTTTTGCCTCATTTCTTGTATCTAATTTGATAATAAATAATTTTTCGACAAGGTATCAGAATGTTCTTGAGGAAAAACTCTCACAGCTTGTTCAAACAATGTCAATTACTGCGGATGGAGATCTCTACCACGATATAAATAGTCAGACAGATTATATGAATGACTCCTACAGTAAAATAAGAGAAAAATATCATCAATCTTTGAATCATAATCAAGATTTATGGAATAATGATATCTACTTTGCAGTTTATAGGGTAATAGACGAGAGGCTGTTTGGATTAATGTATTTAAATGATGGTATAGGGCCTTTTCATCCATTTGACTATTATGAAGATCCTGAAAGTGGTTATAGATTAGCTAATTCTGGTGATGTTGTTACTGAGCTTGACGAGGATATCTATGGAACATGGCTCTACGCCTTAGGCCCTGTCAAGGATTCTGAAGGTAATATAGTCGGCATTCTTGAGGTTGGAACAGACTTGTACACATTGACATTGGAAAACAAGGCATTGATAAAGAAGCTAATCTTTGATGTAGCAACATTCTTAGCAATATTAATCCTTTTTGTAATAGAGATGCTCTATTTTAAGGATCTTTTGAATAGGAAATACCATTTAAAGGCTACTGGTAATTTTTCTGAAAATTATTCAGATGTTATGATGGTTAGACCTTTAACCTTTCTCTTGTTTACATCATTTTCAGCTGCTGTTGCATTTATTCCAGTACTGATGAAACAGCTATTAGATAAATATGAGTATTCAGAGAATCTTGTCTCATTTCTCATAGCATTGCCTCTCTCACTTGAGATGTTGTTTTTTGGAATTTTTACCCTTGTTGCTGGATTCTTTGTCCATCTCTTTGGTTGGCGAAAAGTCTTTATAGCAGGGTTAGGGTTTGCTATTGTCGGGCAGGTTCTTTCTGCAACAGTAGTTTCCCCATGGGTCTTTCTTGTTGCTCGTTCGTTTGCTGGAGCTGGTTCTGGTATTATAGTTCTAGCCCTTCGAGCCCTGTTGAACCTCGAGAAAGACTCTTCTATTCGCAGCGATGGCTTCTCTCATTACTACTCTGCGATGACAGTTGGGCTAAGTATTGGAGCAGTTGCAGGAGGTATTGCAGCAGATAAGATAGGTTATCAGAACGTATTTTGGATAGCGTTGATAATCCTCGGAGTCTCCTTTGCATTTTACCTACTATTTTTGGCTGGTAAGATAAATGTCCGCGAAAGTGGGGAGATAGAGTCTCAACATAGTAGAGGCGGGTTTTTACGATTCATCTTTAACTACAAGATCATTGGATATTTTACCTTGATATTAATCCCTACCTATGTCGCCGGAATGTTCTTAAATTATTTTTTCCCTGTCTATGCTTCTGAAAATGGAATATCATCAGGAGATATTGGCCGGTTATTTATTCTAAATGGTTTTTTTATAATATATCTTGGCCCATTCTTGAGCAGGTATTTTGGGAAAAAGCTTGGCTTTAAGTGGTCAATGATTCTTGGTTCAATATTGTGGGGAATTTCAATGCTAATCTTTGGTGTGCTTGGATCACTTTTTGGTGCAATCTTAGCATTGATCTTGATGGGAATTACTGAGGGGTTCTGTGCAAATGCGCAGAATAGCTACTATCTTGATATGAAGCCAGTTATTGCATTTGGACAGGATAGGGCAACTGGTTATTTCGAAGCTATGAGTCGCGTTGCAGAGACAATTGGACCAATTGTCTTCTCGCTAGCATTAGTCTTAGGTTCGCAGCTAGGAGTCTCATTGCTTGGTATTGTTGTTATCATCTTTGCTTTAATCTTTGTTCCATTAGTTAGGAGAGAGAGATGAAAAAAAAGCTTTTTCTCAGATGGCTAACATTTATTTGTCTGTTTCTGATCACGTCAGCTTTTCTCTCCTTGGTGATAATAAATAGAAAAGCTGTCGGCGATGGGTTGTTTAAACGAGGAAGGGTATTTGAGAACCCATCTTTAGTCGCAGTTGGACCTGACGGGAGCATGGCAGTAGTTGATATGTCAAAGAAGCGCTTGACTGTGATAGACAAAGATTCGAAGCAGATATTTACCATGTCGGGGGATTCAGAGAGTGAAGATAGCTTCTTTATTATCAGCGATATCTTTTTTGATGATAATGGAGACCTATATTTGATAAATTATCTTTCAGATAAACAGGGTCACTTTACAATTGAGGAGAGGGTCGCTGTTATTTTGGCAGGAAGTAATAGTGTCGATACAATTTTTTCGCTAGAATATGACGAATCCCATACACAGCTTGTTCAGCGCGGGCTATTACAGGGGCTTGGTCGGGGGAATCTAGGAGTTAGCTTTTATCAATTGTATGAAAATTCAATTTTTATGTATAATCTAGACGAGGCAGCTTCATCATTTGAGAAGAGAAAAATTCTTGAACTTGATAATGCTTGGAGAGTTGTTGCTGAGATCTCTACTGCCGATTTTGCTCAAGCCCTGTTTACAGATAATTTTGGGAATCTCTGGTATATCAAGGATGGTCAGCCCTCTCCTGTAGAATTAGAGTTAAGGCATCCTTGGGCTGTTTCTGGCTATGGCTCAAAAGGTTTAGCAGTTGTTGATTTCTTTACAGAAAGTCTTATAATTTGTGATAATTATGATGGGGAATTGCAACTTACCTTTAAGTTTTCTGATTTTTCAGATTATCCTATATACAAATTGAACACCTCTAACGGAACCCTTGCCTTTGTCTCTGGAGATGGAATTTACTATAAGAGTGGCGATGATTTTAAGTTAGTTGAAGAGTTTTACTTAAATGATTCGATATTTTTATTAAATATATTCACTTTTATCTCGATGATACTCTCCCCAATTTTCTTTATAATTTTGATTATTTATTTTTATATAAAAATTTTAAATCGACATATCTCAATTATTGTAAAGCAGTTGTTGCTGTTTATTCCTATTTTAGTATTGCTTGTCTATCTGATTAGCCATCTAGCTATCTCTGATTTTACTAAACGATACTATGATAGTTCGACCGATAGATTCTCCCAGGTTGTCCAAATTATAACATCGAATATTCAAGGTTCTCAAGCCCTTGTTGAGGGAGAATATGGTTCTGATTCTTATCTTGATTTGAGAAAATACCTTCTTGAAAGCCTTAATTTTTGCAACGATAAGTGGAATCAGGATCTATATTTCGCAGTCTATCGTGTAATTGATGAGAAGTTGTATGGTTTCATGTATCTTAATGATGGAGTTGGAACATATTTCCCTTTTGATTATTATGATTATGAGGAAAGTATCTATCGAAATGCTTGGCGTGGAGAAGTTGTCTCTGAGATGGATATTGATTTTCAAGGCCAATGGCTCTATGCACTTGGTCCAATCTATGCTGATGGTAAGGTGGTCGGCATTCTTGAAGTTGGAACAGATCTTTCAGCCTTTAAAAAGCAAAATTTGAAGTTAATTATGAATATCAGCCTTCGGGTTGGTCTCCTATCTGTCGTTTTTATTCTTTTTTTGGTAGTTATTACCTATGTTATGATGCTTTCATTACGTAAATTACGAGATGGAGTAGATGCTGTACGCGAAGGCAACTTAGAGACAACAGTAAAGGTCTATAATCGTAATGACGAGATTGCCCAGCTAGCTCGAGGTTTTAATTACATGACAGAGTATTTGAAGAAGTATTTTGACCAAATTCAAACCTTAACTAACTCCTATAGGCGGTTTGTTCCTAATCAGTTTCTAAATTACCTTGGACGAGAATGCGTCTCAGATATTATCTTAGGCGATCAGGTTCAACAGGAGATGTCCCTGTTGTTTGCAGATATTAGATCATTTACAACTCTCTCAGAGAGAATGACACCTAAAGAAAATTTTAATTTTTTAAATAAATATCTTGGATTAATGGGACCTGAGATTCGCAAACATAATGGGTTTATTGATAAATATATTGGAGATGCAATAATGGCACTCTTTCCACTTACCCCAGATGATGCGGTTAAGACTGCTATTCAGATGTTGCAGACCTTAGATGAGTATAACAAGCATAGAGAGAAAAAACTTAGGGTTCCAGTAGGGATTGGGGTTGGCATCCATACAGGACAACTTATGTTGGGAATCCTCGGAGAGAATGAGCGACTAGACGGCACTGTCATCTCAGATAATGTTAATCTTGCTTCTAGATTAGAAGGGTTAACAAAATATTTTTCAACTCAAATCCTGCTAAGTCGCCAATCATATGAGAGATTGCAAAGTCCAGATGATTATTTTATCCGATATGTGGGTAAGGTTAGAGTTAAGGGCAAAAATAAAGCTGAGGGAATCTACGAAGTTATATATGAAAATAAGAGCGAGTCTAATCGTCTCAAGATTGAGACTAAAAAACTCTTTGAGAATGCTGTGTATCTTTACGAAGATGGCGCATTAATTAAGGCAGAAAAGATCTTTAGAGATATTTATCGGTCTAACAAGAAAGACAGAGCCTGTGTTATATATTTGAAGCTAATTTCATTTTATAAGAAAAATGAAAATTATATGCAGAATTGGGATGGAGCAATAACTTTATCTGAGAAGTAGAAGGTGATTATGTTTGAAGCTAGAAAAAAATTGAGACTTTGTGTGTATCCTGGAAATGAGCGTCCTAAAAATGATCCTGATTTTGCGTTTCTTCTGGTGAAAAAATTGATGGATGCTGGTCATGAGGTTGTTGTTGCCTATATTCACTCAAATGACACTGTAGCATCAGATTTAGAAGAGTTAGGGGTTGAAGTTCGGATTCTTCCACAGATGATGAACTCTTTTATGTCAAAGATAAAGAGCTCAGTTGAACAGAAGGATGAACTCTATCAGGAATTTCTTGATTTTATTAGCCAACAGGAGTCGCTTGAATTAGATCTAGGAATAGAGGTTTTAGGCAAATGGATGCCTCCTGTGTTCTTTAATCTACCACGATTAGGCTTTATAAATTATCATCCAGGACCGCTTCCTAGGCTTAAAGGTTCTGAGCCTGATACTTTTGCAATCCTTGAGGGTTGGAAAGAGATATGGGGAACAGTTCATGAGATTACAGAGAATATGGATGATGGTGGAATTGTTGGATTTACAAAGAAAATTAGCTTAGATGAGTATTCTACACCCTTAGAGGTCTATAAAGATTTGATGTTTCATGGGATTGATTCCTTAGCCAGTGTTGCTGATGAATATTATGAGGGAAAAAATAAAATTTTGACCAAACCCTTTGAGAAAGAGTCGTGGGCAACATTGAGCCGAGCCTATAATTTTTCATGGATAAAGAGCTCTGATACACTTGCATTTGTTAACAGGAAATTCCGAGCTTTCTGTGGGCAAAATATAAATATAAAATTAAAGGTGAAGCTGGAAGAAAGAATATTCGAGGTCGTGAATATGGAGACTTTTTTATATAATCACAATATCGAATCTGGGAAAGTAATTGGCCACTATCACGGTTCTGGCTTCTATTCTGGTGCACCAATCTACACAGTTCGTGATGGGTTTCTCTTATTAAAATTAGGCGTGGAGATTCCTGAATCTCAGTTGTGGATAAATACCTCACGCAAGGCAGAGAGTTCTAACGCCCAGGTAATTGATTTTAGACACAAACCTAAGATAGTTGACTCCCGTTTGGTTCTGCAAGAGGTCAACAACTATCTTAGGCATCTCTCGTAACTAATATTTGTGGCGAAGTTTGCTAATCTTCGAGAGGTAAATATAAAAATTAGCATCCTGATCAACTCCAAATCTCAGTTCAAATGGTGTAGCATCATTTAAATTGAAGCCTATAGCAACTCCTCCAGAGTAGAATGGATCTGTCTCCATTGTCTGAAGGTTGGTCGCAAATCCTGTATTGAAATCAAATCCAATATAGATTCTATCTGCTGGTGCTTTGAGAGGCTGAAGGTAGACTCTGTATACTAGATCTATCGAGCCAGCTAGTTGGTAGAAATTGTAGAAGAGTGCAGAGTCTGTAATGGTTTTCTTATTCAGGTTGACCGCACCATCGTAGCCAAGAAACTTTTTTCCGATTGATATCTCAGATTTTTCACTTAAAAATTCAGAGTAAAATAGACTTGGCATTATTCCAAATTCGCTATGGGCAAAATCAAAGGTACATGGCATCTTTGCCTCAAGGTAGAAAGAGGTCTGGTCGTAGTTTGGGATATGAACTAGCCCGGAATTTATTGTGCTTGTGACTTCATATATTCCGTTATCAAATATGGCAAAGTCAAATTGAAACTCTTGCTTTATTGCAAAATCGCGAAGGCTTGATTCTCTCTTATCGATTATCTGGTCTTGATTCTGCGCAAAGAGGAAATTTCCAAACTTTGTCGTTGAGGTTATTGTAAAGTGGGGTAGATCATATCTGAAGGTGTTCTTCCCGTAGAATTCGTGCAGTGCGTAGTCAAATGTCGAGAAACTTGGGATAAATGCGTGCAGGTACTCAAGTGACCAGCTGAAATCTTTGTGGAAAACCTTTATTCCACTCTCTGCAAATATTGATGAGGAAAAAAATGTCTTCTGCAGCGCAATTCCAATATATGGTGCTAATATTACTGTGTCGTTCTTGCGGTATTCAAGCCCAAAATCATTGTAGTATGGACACATCACATCCATTCCAAAGCCGAGATAGTTGAAATCAGTTTCCTCAAGTGCATTTTGCATGTATTCAAGGTTGTATTGGTTAACCATCTTCTGGTTGGGGAAGATCTCTAGCGCCATGTTTAAATCTGTAAATGCCTTTCTTGTGTCAAGGGTCTTGAAAAAAAGTGCAGATCTCCAAATCATAGCCTTAAACTGAAGAAATTTATCATCGCAGGATTCTATAGATTCCTCACTGAGTTGTTTCAGCGCTGTTGTGCGGATATTGTTGACCTCGTTGTTGGTTCTTGCAGCAATTAACATCGCATTGAAGATTCCCATTCGAAGTTGAGTCTCTTGATTCTTGCTCTCAATTTGCAGGCTTCGACGAAGAAATGATTTAGCCTGGTTAAAGTGGTTTTTTTCTTTTTTGGGAAAAAGTTGTCCCATCGTGAAGGCAAAGTCAGCGCTGGCGTTTAATTGTGCCGGGGTGGAGGGATTGTTAATCGATTTGATTACTGCCGCGTAGGCTTGGTTTGTTGCGTCGAGTAACTCGGGGGATTGTCCGTAAGCGAGCATGTATTCGCAGGCAACAGTTCCGAGTCGTGGCAGATTGGTGGATCCTTCGGGGGAAGAGAATAGATTGAGTAAGAGCTGTGTCGGGTCTTCTTGCACAGAATTGGTGAAAATCTCGTGTCGCAGCTGTTCGAGTTGAATCTCTAGTTCGTTTGCTGTTGTGAAACATAACGAAAGAAGTAAAAGCGACAGGGTAATTGTAAATTTTTTCATAACTACTCCGCAGTAACCTTTGAGAATCTAAAATCGGCAGAGAAGAGGGTCTTGCCATTGCTGCCCTTGACCTGGGTAAATTCTAGTTTGTAGTATTCGCCTTGGTTAGAGCGGATGATAAAAGTTCGCCCAGCATATGCGATATACTCAAATGATTTTACATCTTTGAACTCGTACCAATCGTAGGAGAGATATGGAAAAACCGTCTTGTAGATCTCTTTGTCAAGGATCTTGTTCTTCCATCGGCGTTGATGACCGTAGCCACTCCAGCCCTCAGTCTTGAACCCATTAGTAGATGCGGTAGTTACTGAATCAAAGCTCTCTTCGACCATGTAGAAGCTAGCGCCGGATTTGTCATTGACCCGTGCAGCAAAGAATGGTATATGCTTTTTGCCCATGGGACCCATTGAGACAGTTCTGACTACGTATGTGAAGAGAATATCCCACTGACCATTGTGTTTAGTTCCAAACTCAGTGTAGGTTAATAAGTTATCGCTTAGGTTAAGCCACGCCTCTTTTCCGGGGGAGTCTATGCCGTCGGGGATTCCGAATTTTCCAGTATTTATAGTTACTTCGAGATCTACCGAGTTTGTGAATATCTGATTTGCAAAGCCTAGGTTTGCAAGACAAATTGCTATAGTTAAAATAATAATCTTTTTCATAGTA
>JAFGXN010000129.1 GCA_016936615.1 Spirochaetales bacterium
CCAATCCCTTTTGATTATCGTTTAAATTCAATTTTTTTGCAAGGTCTTTTGAAATAGGAAGAAGATTTATTCCTGGCCAAAGATTAGAATTTTTCTGAAGTATATCAGCCTCAGATTCACGAATTGCAATGTTAACAACCTTTGAGAGGATTTTTCCATCCTTAAACACAACAAACTTATAATCCTTTCCTGGAACTAATGAGGCAACAACTCGAACAAGTTGGCTAGAATCTTTGATTGCTTCGCCGTCAACCTCTGTAATAATTGTCCCAGCGCTAATTCCAGCCTTATCAGCAGGAGAATTTAAATAAACATTATTAACAAATGCACCTTCATCATAAGAGTACCCTAAAGCATCCCCAATCTCTTCTGGAATATCTGAAATAGCAACACCTAACCAGCCATACTCAACTGATCCCTTGTTAATGAAATCATTTATCGCTTGCTTCGCATTATTTATAGGAATTGCAAAGCCTAAACCTGAGTTCTGCCCTGTTCGAGATGCAATCCACGTATTTATTCCTACTATGTTACCATTCATATCAACAAGAGGTCCACCTGAATTACCTTGATTGATAGATGCATCAGTCTGTATAAAATCGCTAATATTCCCAGCAGGTCCTTGTCGTCCAATAGCGCTAACTATTCCGAATGTCACACTAGAAGTGAATCCCATAGGGCTTCCAACAGCAAGAACAAAGTCACCCACCGACAATTTTCCAGAATCACCAAGAGTTGCGACCTGAATATTTTTCTCTTTTGTCTCAAAGACAACCAGAGCCAAATCTTTCCTCTTATCTACTCCCACAATCTCAGCATCGTATTCGCGTTTATCATGAAGAATAACCTTTATCTCTTCAGCCTCACCAACAACATGCTCATTTGTTAAGACATAATATTTATTATTCTCGTGCTTAACTATCGCCCCAGAACCAAGCCCTTGTCTGCGAAACTCCCGGCTCTCCTGCTCATCAGACTCATCTTCAGAGTCACCATCAGATTCTTCCTGAAAAAAGAAATCAAATGGGAATGGAATCTTATTTTTTCGTAATTTTAAAGTAGTTACATCTGTTACGTCAAGTTGTACAACAGACGGAAGAATTGAAGAGGAGACCTCTCTTAACGAAAATTGCAAATCTTCGATATTCGTATCGGCAGAAACAGGTTCAACACCCCTACTCTCTGACAATCGCCCACCTAAGAATGCCATACCAAACGATAACACAGGAATTAACACAACTACTAGAATCTTTTTTATTTTGCTCATAAATACCTCCAGAAAAAAAGATATATATAATAAAACATTCAAAAGAAAAAAAGTTACTCAATTGCCCCAAATTCAATTATTTAACTAAATAATATCTCATAAAAAGAGAATCTCGAAGTTTAGAGGGTTAAAATTTCAGTTCTATCTGCAAAGATTGCAACAGTATGTTCAAAATGTGCTGAAATACTCTTATCTCTAGTCACAACAGTCCAATCATCTTCTAACAAATCAACATCATCTCCACCAATGTTAATCATCGGCTCAATAGCTATAACTAACCCCTCTTTCATGCGAGGATTTGTTCCGCGAAAAGGATAATTTGGAACTGAAGGTGACTCATGAACCCCATAACCAACACCATGACCGCAATAATCTCGAACAACTCCATATCCTGCAGCATCAGCAATATCAAAGACTGCCTGACCAATATCCTTAATCCGATTGTTAAATTTAGCAGCAGATATCCCAGCTTCAAGACACTTAACTGTAGTGTCAAGCAGTTGCTGTACATCAGAAGCAATCTTCCCCACAGCAAAGGTCTTAGCTGAATCGCTAATAAAACCCTTCAAATCGATACCTATATCAACGCCAACAACATCTCCATCTCGCAAACGTCGCCGACCAGGAATACCATGAATAACTTCCTCATTCACAGAGGTACAAATAGAACCAGGAAAGCCCCCATAGTTTAAAAAAGCAGGTTTTGCCTTTTTAGATTGGATAAAATTCCTAGCTTCCTTATCTAGTTCCCCAGTGGAGATCCCAGGAGCTATCAACTTCTCAAGATAACACATAGTCTCATAGAGGATGTGACCTGACTCCTTAATCCTCATAATATCATCATAGCTTTTCAACCTAATCATTTCATAATCCTTTCAACAATGAATCAACAGTCTTCAATCTCAACTGTGCCTTCAAATTCTTTTGATTCAAATCAATTGCCTTCATGAGCAACTCTTTTGCCTTAATATAATCTTTTTGCGAGTTAGCAATCTCAGCCTTTAACCAGTAAAAATTACTCTCCGCAACACTATCATCTGCAGATGCTATCAAGCTACTAGCTGAGTCTAACTCCTCAATAGCATCACCATAATTAGCCTGTGTGTATGAAATCAATGCAGCATTATAGAATCCTTCCCAAGATTTCCTATACTTCACTGAAGCAATAAACGAATCATGAGCACTAATACTCTTCCCCTGATACGCATACAAAATCCCATAATAGAGCTGTATCCAAGATTTATAACCGAACCTCTGCTCAGCAGTATCAAGAACAATTTCCAACTCTACATAGTCATATATTCCAAGCAAATACCACGCAAGCATCTGCAAAATTCTCTCATTATCAGGATTTTCAAAATCCATGTGCCATAAAATTCCAATAAACTTCTCAATAGAATCTTTTTCAGATAAAAAATTATACTTTAACCTTGCTTCAACATTCTCAGGATACAAACGAAGATACTCACTAAGCATCTCGACAGCAGCCTGATCTTCGCCATTTGAGACTAGCAGATCTACAAGTGACAAGACAATATCTATATTACCTTCAAAATACTCAAGACCTTTTTTCAAAATTTTCATTCTCGACTCATCTGTAACTGTGCCCTTCTCTAGAAAGGCTATATTATTGTATGGAACAAAAGAGTAATCTGGTCTCTCATCAATAAACTCATAGTATAAATTCAATGCCTGATTTATCTCGTTCAACTTTATTAGAAGATCTATCTTATACAATTTCAAATCATCGCTAATTTGATTTTTACTTGAATAATAATCAAAAACGCTCAACGCATCTTCATATTCAGAATTATCATAAGCGATATAGGAGTGTAACAAAGGATATTTCTCCCACAAATCAGAGCGAGATAATTGATAGGCATCCTTTAAGTTTGCCTCAGCCATCATTAAAAGAGCAGCATTCTTCTTAAACTCATCTCGATTATATTTTTTAGCCAAAGTCAAGTACTCAGAAGAGCTAGTTATATTCTCCATATCAAAAAATATCCGATACTCAACATCAATAGAATCTAAATCTTTCAAATCATCAGAGAGTGAACGCTTTAAAGCATAAGCCTTCAAGGCCTGAGCTTCAGGTTTATTTGATTTTTTTAGTACATTAAAGGCCTTCTTGAAATCGTCATTGCGGCAGAGCGCATCAGCATAGATTATAGACAAATAATTTGTCTTCTTATCTGAATAGGCCTTATCTGCCCATTTAAGGTAAAAATCTGAATCTTCAGTACGTGAAGAAAGATCCTCGACTAGCCGGAGAATCTCAATCCATAAGACTTCAGGTCCCTCAAAAAGCGACAGATTTCTATCTAAAGTACGCTTTGCCTTCTCGACATAGCCAGAACCAGCGTAGGAGCTAGCATCTTTCAATGTCTGAGAGACCTGAGTCGCCAATTTATGACGAACAATAAGAACAGGAACAGATATCGAAATAGACAAAGTAACCAAAACTGAAAATGCGATAATAAGAAAAATCCATTTTTTCTCTAATCTCGGCTTATAACTTAGTTCTTTTTTCATTTTTAAACTTCTTACTTATACCGTCTAAGACACCGTTTACAAACTTATAAGACTCATCAGTTCCAAATTCCTTAGCAAGCTCAACTGCCTCATTAAAAGTAACACGCCCTGGTATCTCTTCATGAAACATCAACTCATATGTAGCAAGTCGTAGAATTGACAAATCAACCTTCGGAATCCTGTCAAGCGACCAATGATCTAACTGCTGCACAATAATACTATCAATCTCTGAAAGATTTTCGACAGTGCCTCTAATCAATATTGAAGCAAAAAACAACAAATCCTTGTCTTTTGCCCCTTCACCTTCATCTAACCACTCAAATGTCAGAAGAGAATCTAAATTAGGTCGAGAAATCTCATAGCTGTACAATGATTGCAATGCAATAATTCTAGATTGCCTTCTCTTTTTCATTAAAGGAGATCCTTATCAAAAATCTCAATATACGCGGTCTGCTTCTCTTTCTCATAGATATCATTCATCGCCTTAGCATAAATTTCCTGATACTTTTTCTGAGCCAGCATACCTCTCAACGCCTCTTCAAAAGTCTGATTTGATTGAGGGTCTTTAATACTCTTCAACGTATAAACCTCAGGAAGCAACTTATCAGATACCAAAAAAATGTGATATCCCTGTGGTGTCTGGTAAATCTTAGAGACTGAATTTACTTTCATATTATACAGATCTATAAAAATCTCATCCCCAAATGTACGAAGAACATTCTCATCCGCAATTGACAACCAACCTAACAGTCCGTTATTTCGCTTAGAAGATCCATCTTCGGAGTATACCTTTGCATATTTGTAGAAATTCTCTGCAGAATTATCAAGTAATGTCAAAACTTCCTGCATCTGCTGATAAGCAAGCTTCTGCTCAGCCTCAGAAAGACCTACAGTTCTCATAAAAATATGGTGAACCTTTAAAAAGACAGGTCTTCTAACCTCACCCTTCAATAAAAGCAAATCAAAAGCATCCTGAACCTCTTTATCTGTAAGTTCCTGCGCCTGCAACAGCTCTTTCTGTTTAACCTCTTGAACATACTTCTGAATTGTCAACATAGATTTAACCTCTGGAATATACTCAAGAAGAACATCATTATAGCTTTTATTAAAATTCTGCATCATAACCATATCCAAAGTCTGTCTATCTCGAGGTAGACTTGGATTTGATTGATATATCATTTGCAAAATATATTGCTCACACTGTTCATCAGTGATAACAACACCAGCCTTTAGGGCGGTCTGTTCTAATACTTTTTTCTTAATCCACTCTTCGACAATCATAGCCCGAGATAAAGTCATCTCTGATTTAGCACCCATCATCATCTTATACATACCAAACTGACGATTATACATCTCATACATATTATCTAATTGACGCTTAGACAACATCTCTCGTCGAGTAATCTCGACAACTGCTACTGTTTGATCTA
This sequence comes from Spirochaetales bacterium, assembly GCA_016936615.1. GTDB lineage: Bacteria > Spirochaetota > Spirochaetia > JAFGXN01 > JAFGXN01 > JAFGXN01. The sequence continues at coordinate 5,233 of JAFGXN010000129.1, forward strand.
TCATCTGTGCAAATGACGCTGAAGCAATGACAAAAGAAAACAGCATTAAGAACATCTTTTTTTTCATAAATTCTCCGTAATACTTTAATACTATTAAAGCCCCTTTCGGGGCTCTAAAACTAGTTATCTAACTCACCCTCTTCAGATGAAGTTGTATTATTACCATACCAATCACCATCTTCAAGACTACTTTCATATGCCTCAACAAAGCTTGCAGAAGTCACATCAGTAGAAGATGAAGAATCATGCTGTCTCTTTATATCAAAAGCAACAACCAAAGCAGAAAGTATGAAAATCATACCTAAAGTCGAAGTCATTTTAGTCAAAGCATTACCTGCTCTTGAACCAAAAGCTGAAGTACTTGAACCTCCGAAGACTCCACCCATTCCATCACCTTGATCATCTTGAATCAATACAAAAAAACCTAACAATAAACCAGTAATAACCATAATTACTACAAAAACTATTCCCAACGCTCCCATTATATACCTCTTTTAGTTAATATATTATTATTTATTAAAATTTGCAATAGGTAAAAATGCATCTGGAGTCAAGGAAGCGCCACCAATAAGTCCACCATCAATATCAGGCTGACCCATTAACTCTTTAACATTTGAAGCATTAACAGATCCACCATACTGAATACAAATCTTATCAGCTGCATCTTTTGAATACAAATCAGCTACCTTACTTCGAGCTGCCAAATGAATATCCTGCGCATCCTGAGGAGTAGCAGTCTTACCAGTACCAATTGCCCAAACAGGCTCATATGCAATAGTAACAAACTTCAAATCAGCTTCTGCAACATCTTTCAAGCCTTCTTCAAGTTGAGTATTAACTACATCAACAGCCTTTCCAGCCTCTCTCTCATCAATAGTCTCACCAACACATAAAAGAACCTCTAGACCGTGAGCAATTGCGAGCTTAACCTTCTGATTTATCATCGCGTCAGTCTCGCCGTATATATGTCTTCTTTCTGAATGTCCTAAAATAACAGCTTCAACGCCTAAATCTTTAAGCATAAGAACTGAAGTCTCTCCAGTATGTGCACCTTGTTCAACAGTTGCCATATTCTGAGCACCTAACATAATATTAGACCCCTTCACAACTTCAGCAACAGTTGCCAAACATGTAAAAGATGGCGCTACTAACAATTTATTTGTACTATCTTTCAACTGATTAACAAGATCAGCTGCCAAAACTTTCGCCTCAGAAGGCGTCTTATTCATCTTCCAGTTTCCTGCGATAAATGGTTTTCTCATATAATTTTCCTTTTTATTAATCTTCTAATGCAACAATACCTGGTAAAGCTTTTCCTTCTAGAAACTCTAGAGAAGCTCCACCACCAGTAGAAACATGACTCATCTGATCTGCAAGGTTAAACTTATTTGCAGCAGCAACAGAGTCTCCACCACCAACAGCAGAAAAAGCATCTGATTTTGCAACAGCCTCAGCAACTTTTTTAGTTCCCTCAGCAAAATTATCAAACTCAAATACTCCCATTGGACCATTCCATACAATAGTCTTCGCGGTAGAGATAACCTCTTCGCACAAAGCAATTGATTTTGGACCAATATCTAATCCCATCTTACCTGCTGGAACATTTACATCGTCAACAAGTTCAGCTGTAGCAGTCTCAGAGAACTCAGAAGCAACAATATGATCTACAGGAAGAACAACCTTTGCGCCCTTAGCCTTTGCAGCTTCTAGGAATTGCTTAGCAGTATCAATATAATCCTCTTCAACCAAAGAAGAACCTATTGTATAACCTTGAGCCTTCAAAAAGGTAAAAGACATACCTCCACCAATGATAAAGGCATCAGTTGTTCTTAACAATGATTCCAAAACAGAGATTTTACTAGAGACCTTTGCGCCACCAATAATAGCAACTAAAGGCTTAGCAGGTGCTTCAAGAATTGGCTTAAAAGCAGCAATCTCTTTCTCAACCAAGAATCCAGCAGCTGAAGGCAACAACTTAGCTACACCTTCAGTAGATGCGTGAGCTCTATGCGCAGCACCAAATGCATCGTTTATATAAATATCGCCTAAAGAGGCAAGTTTTTTTGCAAAATCAGGATTATTCTTTGTTTCTTCTTCGTAATATCTTACATTTTCTAAAACTAAAACTTCACCCGCTTTTAAATTAGCAGAAAGTTCTTCAACCTCTGCACCAATACAATCAGAAGCAAGCTTAACTTCAGTTCCAAGATGTTTACCTAAAGCAGTTGCTACAGGAGCAAGACTAAATTTAGGATCTTTTTGACCTTTTGGTCTTCCTAGGTGACTCATTACTATTAGAGACGCACCTTTTTGTTCAAGAATATACTTTAATGTAGGAAGTGCTCTTACTATACGGGTATCATCAGTAATGACCCCCTCTTTGAGGGGGACATTAAAATCAACCCGGACAAGAACCTTCTTGTTTTCAAGATTTAAATCTTTTATGGTTCTTAATGACATTATGTCCTCCGGAGTTTAATTATTTTACGATTTTCTGTGCTAAATCAACAACTCTTGTTGAGTAACCCATTTCGTTATCATACCAAGTAACAATCTTGAAAAATCTTTCGCCCATTTTCATTGTGCAAAGACCATCAAACCAAGATGAAAGGCTATTGCCCTTAACATCACTAGAAACGATTGGATCTTCAGTATAACCAAGGATTCCCTTCATAGCGCCTTCAGCAGCAGCCTTGATAGCAGCATTAACTTCAGCAACAGAAGCATCTTTCTCAGTCTCGAATACTAAGTCAACAACAGAACCAGTAGGAGTAGGAACTCTCATTGCCATACCATTTAACTTTCCGTTAAGTGCAGGAATTACAAGACCAACAGCCTTAGCAGCACCTGTAGTTGTAGGAATGATTGACATAGCACCAGCTCTAGCTCTTCTTAAGTCAGAGTGTGGGAAATCAAGAATAACCTGGTCATTTGTATAAGCATGAACAGTTGTCATAAGACCTTTTACTAAGCCAAAGTTATCATTAAGAACCTTAGCAACAGGAGCTAGACAGTTTGTTGTACATGAAGCATTTGAATATGCATCACAATCAGCTGTGATTGCCTCTTCGTTAACACCCAATACTACAGTGTTAATTGCATCTTTAGCAGGAACTGTAAGAATAACTTTCTTAGCTCCAGCCTTGATGTGATCTAAATATCCACCTCTTGGACCTTCAGCTGCTGTAAAAACACCAGTTGACTCGATTGCTACATCAACACCAAGAGCCTTCCAAGGAAGTTCAGCTGGATTTCTAGTTGCAGAAATTGGAATTTTCTTTCCATCAACAACAATAGCATCTCCATCAACAGATACTTCTTTAGCATAAACTCCATAAGTTGAGTCATATTTAAGAAGGTGAGCTAGAGTCTTCGCATCAGTCAAATCATTGATTGCTACGATCTCAACATCTTTTCTTTCAAACGCAATTTTAAATACGTTTCTTCCAATTCGACCAAAACCATTAATAGCTATTTTCATTTAAAACTCCTAAATTGTTTTTCGTTTATATTAAAATAATACAAAAAAAGATATCTAATTGTCAATTGATTTAACTTAAATAAACAAAATTAGTTAATTATTTATCTATTAAATCAACTACCCTGTAAACATGTCCCGATTCAATGGAAAAATCATAACTTACACTCTCAATAGCAGTATTTTCACCTGTATATTGTAGATTTAACTCATATTTTCCTGGCTTAAGCGCCTCTCTAAAATCGACATTATCAAAAGACTTAATCAAAATCTTGCCATTTTCTGTAATTGCAAGCAAATCTATATTTATCAAACTACTAAAAAAATCAAAAGTTGCAAAATCTTGATATTTATAATCAAAAACAGCAACATTTAACACAATATCTTTTCTCAAAGCCTCACCTAAACCATCGACATTAACAATATACGAAGACTTCCAGCCAAGCCCGCTAACATTCACCGAGTAGGTACCCTCTTTGAGATCCTTCCTAACGCCTGAGCCTACCCCACTCTCAGCAACCTTATTCGACTCACTAGAGACAATCTCATATGCTACAGCAATTGGAACCCCATCAATCTTATTCAGAAACATAATCTCGGTAGGAATCTTCTTACCACCCTTCTGACAAGAAACCGAAAGCAAAATAATTAGAAACAATCCAAATTTTCTTTTCATATATATAACCTCTTAAAATACAACAGTCTCCTGCGACGCAAGCGAAATACTAGGCGCAATCACAGAAATTCTCTTTTTTAATATTTTTAAAACTGATTCAATCGTAGCCTCAGCTTTTGAAAAGATTACAAAGGTAATCTCAGCAACATCAGAATCGTGGTGACGACCACTAACACTTGCCACAAGATACTGACCTAAATCTAAACGATCTACTAACTCACGCAAAAATAAATTTTTCTGTTCAATAGTAAAAGAACGGCCTAACAAAAGATCTACAGTATAAACGCCTATTTTCAAAAGTATTCTCCTTGCATTTTATACACTATTATACTTCTAGATTGTAGATTAGGCAAAGCAAAAATGTCAAAAAACTACTTCTTTTACATCTATCCCAAAGATTTCAAGAGCTTTCTCTTTTTTCTCAGACAAAACACCTTTCAGTCTCATTATTTTTTTTTCACATTTTTGTCTATCACAATCGTCTTCAATCTTAAATGGACGACCATAGACTAAAGCAGTACTAAACCTGTTCTGATCAAGAGTGTTACAAGAGATTTTATCAAAGATAGTA
>JAFGXN010000130.1 GCA_016936615.1 Spirochaetales bacterium
AGTCTTCTCTGTTGCAAGTGAGGCTAATCCTAAGATTGATGAGGAAGCATTGATTGATGCAGGTTATAACTTGTCAAATGGCAAGGTCATTACTGGATTCTTGATGCCTCATGATTTAAGTTCTTGGTTCTCAGTTAGTGATTGTGATACCACTATTCCAGGAAAGATTAAGATAGATTTTAATATTCCTGCTAGTTTTGTTGCAAATCAGGATAGGTTTGATATCGAGTTTACTCGAACATATCGTTATGGTGGTGGATACCGAGGTCATAACGCTGTAGATTATGGTGAAAGAAACCTTCAATCTCATGTGGATTTATTTAATCCAAACCCGATAACAACCCCTTGGGAAAAGACAATAGAACTGTATTCAAGTATAGGTGGCGGAGATTTGCCAGAACAGATAATTGATACTCAGTACGATGTAGCTGATAACGGTGAAAAGTTAATAGCAGTTAGAAACAAAGAGGTAAAACCTCTTAATGCTGGAATAGATTATGATGGATATGGAACAACCACATTTGCTTGGTATCAGAGAACTCAATCTCATATTAACAATTATCCGAGCACCTATGAAATAGTTGATGCAAATGATGAGTTTGAGTGGCATTATTTGATTTGGGATTGGGTGCTAAGAAAATACATGCAACATCCTGATAATCCAAGATACTCGACAATTACAAATAAGTTCCACAGATTTGATTTTGAGGAGGCAACAGCATGTGACTACAGGCTAAAGATTACCTTGAAGGCAGATCCATCAGTAAATATGACCTCTCCCGTGAAGCAAGGTTGGGCTGCATTGACTGCAAGAGAGTTTGCAGGACTTGGCGCTATCATAAGAGATATCGCCTTCCATTCTCTTCCAACAACATTTGCCGATGAGCTTTTAAACGCAAAAGATAATCAGCCGCCTCAGAATAATATGGATGTAGCTGGTCGATTTGATGGAAGAATTAGAGCTTGGGATCTTCAGGCTGGTACAACGGTTAAAGGAAAGTTTGCTAGTACTGATGGTGTTCATGGCAAGGGAATTGCAGATTTCCCAGGAATGTTTATGAAGTTTAGCTGGACAGATTTCCAATTTTCTATAGGAATTGGTGATCACTCACCAAAGCGAGTAATGAATGGCACAAGATTTGACTTCTATACGCCAAAGTTTGAAGGATACCTTGCTATTACAGGAGATCTTCTTGCCGGAACATTCTATCACGGACTACACAACACCAACGGTGGCGCTAAATTCTTAGCTACGGTTAAGGTTGTTGGTCAAAGTTCTAACTACCTAGATGCGGTAGATGCTGGTTATAAATATCCAGGAGAGTGGATGGGCGGAGGCTGGAGAAGAGCCTACGACAACCCTGCGAAATGGTACAATGAGAGATTTACTTCTATTAAGTGGAAGTATCTTAATCAACCAATTGTCTATCCAGGATGTCTGGAGAATCCAAATCCATCTAACCCTTGGGAGTAGAAGGTATATAACATAATTTTGCTGCTTGCCGTAAGGCAGGCAGCTTTTTTACTAGTTGAAATTTTTCCCTAGATTTTATATATTTTTCTCATACAGAGGAGTTTATATGAAAAAAATCTGGGGAATTTTATTTTTTGCACTTGCCTTGACCTCGACATCATGCCTTTCAACTGTTAGGAGGTCATACAACAAGGTTGTTACTTCGATTGACGCAAAGACACTTAGTGTCGAAAAGGGAGACAACATCTTTGCTGCTTATCTGTGGACTACACCACCAGCATCTGGTTCTAAGCTAGATGGAGAATACAACGGCGATAATTTTGCCTCTTCTTTTATTTTTTCAGGGAAAAAATACAATTTTTCCTATACAAAAGAAGAAAAAAGTATAAAAGTTACTGGCAGTAGTGGAGAATTTGAGGCTGTAGCTGAGATCAAGAGATCTAGTAGGGATATCTACTATAATCTTAACGAGCTAAAGATTGCCTACAGAACAGTTACTCGTTGGGTTCCTGTTACAGTCCATGTCGAAGAGAAGGTCGCAGTAGAGAGGACCCGTCAGGTTCCATATCAAGCATCGCGTCAAGTCTACACTCCTGATGGTTATCAACGCACAGAGTGGTACACAGCCTACAGGACAGAGTGGTATACAGAATATGAGACTCGTTACGTCTCTAAGACAGAGTGGGTATGGAAAGATTTTCAGGAGCCTTATGTCCTGATACCAGAATATGACTATGCTAAAATAACCCTTGATACAGGCGAGACATTGGCTTTTTTTCCACAAGAAGAGGAAGTCTATTATCTGAATCTCTCGTATCTTTCATATATTGACTCATTCAAGTCAGGGGATAGCCAAAAGGATGTGCGAGTAATCCTTTTTGATAGCGATTCGAATGGCACCTATACTGATACAAATGATAGAATTTTATTCAATACATGGAATCCATATGCGAAAGAATCAAGTTATGGGTATATTAGCGGATTTATGAACAATAGCTGGTACTCTAACCAATATCTAGCAGATGATCTCTTTGTTGTGATGCAATCTGATGGAAAGACCTTAACAATCAAAAATGCCAACAGTGAGTATATCGGATCTGAAGAGCTTGGTACAATTCAGATAAATAATATTGAAGATTATGATATTAACATAATATTCAATGGAGCAGGTTATTATTTCTTGAAAAAATTTGAGAGAAAGATTGAGTATGGTTTCTATAAACTTAGAATTGTTCGAAGTGGCTATATCGATTTTGAGCAGTTTTTTGAAGTAAATTCGAAAAACCCAGAGATTGTGATAAATTATAAGCCTACTCCGAAGGCTGGGACATTCACTTTAAAAGCTGTCCATTCTCGAGACTATATGGTTGTTGTCGAAGATGAGAACAAGAATAAGAGATACTACCCGAATGCTTCTGAGATCAATCTTCCTTATGGTCGGTATCGAATCGAAGTTGTGAATAATGGATTCTCCTTGATAGAAGAGTTCACATTTAGTGAAGACACTCCAGTTCATACAATGAATTATCAAGAAAAAATCGCATCCATCGCCACAACAGAATAATCTAAAATAAAGCCCCCGTATCAATCGATACGAGGGCAAAATTCTATAGTCAAATTCATGTTTATCTTCCACCACAATTTGTAAATCCGAGTAATATCTATGATAATTAATATTGATGATTGATATTATTTCTGTAGCTGGCTTGATTTCATTAGGATTTTATCTACTCTTTGTTTTCATATTTGTTGCAAATATTTGGTACTTGAGCGCCTCCTCAAAGAACGCCTTGAGTCGTGTTTTTTTCTTGCTTTGCTTATGTCTCTCAGTTTGGTCACTTACTTTTGCATTGTCTAATTCTGCGCTTAGCCAGGATTATGCAATAATTTGGAGACGGTTTAGCGCGCTAGGCTGGGGCTTTGCCTACTCTGTAATTCTTCATTTTGTTTTGATATTAACTGGGTACTCCTCTAAGATAAATAAGTATTCACTCCTATTGCTATATATCCCAGCAGTTATAACATTTTTTCTCTTTGGTCTTTATAACCCTACTACATTAAAATATATCAACCTTGTTCAGACCCCGTATGGGTGGGCTCAACTTCCTGTAGGTGGACCTTGCGATACATTCTTTTACATATATTATGTCGGTTATATTGCTATCTCATTTGTCCTTCTTATAATTTGGTGGGTAAGACAAAAAGATAGACATGAAAGGGTAAATGCAGGGTTATTCTTCTTCTCATTTCTCTTTGCGTTTGTCTCTGGCTCCTTGACAGATGTAGTCGCAAACCGATTATTCGAGCATCCTATTCCATCAATAGCACCATTTTCATTTACTGTTCCCTTAATTGCTCTTGGGATAATAATTCGAAGAAAAGGTTTTAGGTTAGTCGAACCTCATGAGATTGAAATTCACGATGATTCTATATTTTCCGACTCAACAAGGAAAAAATTTCATTTTTACCTTTTTATAAATTATATAATAGGAAGTTTGATTAGCATTGCTCACTCATTTTACTATGAGATATCTCTGAATAATTCTATAGTATTCAGCGCAGGTCTAGTTCTACTTGGTGGTGTTGTTTTTTATATTCCTTTCATGAATCTCAAGATACTCTACAAGGATATTTTAACTGTATTTTTTGTTGCAATCTCTATTCCTGTAATTCATTTTAGATTTTTGTTTGAGAATGGTAGCCGGACTGTCTGGGCTCTGCCACTTGTCTTTATGACAATCTCTGTAGTCTTTAATCGCAGATTCTTCCTTGTAGTTATTGCTACTGTCTCATTCTTAGTTGCAGCAATATCTTGGGCTATTGCACCCACGTTAGATCCTTTTTTCACACCATTTATCCATTTTTCTCGGATACTGTTTTTGATAATTGGTTTGATTTTTTCTTTTTATATAAAAAAACTATATTTTGCCCGAACACTTCAGCTTCAAGAAGCAAATCAGCAACTTAGTCTTTCAGAGCAAATTCTCAAAGAGACCTCAGAGGGTGTTTGCGTTATCTCACCTGAAGGGCGATTTCTCTCAGTCAATGCCTCGTTTTGTTCAATGACAGGCTACAATGCGGTTGAACTTTTAGATGAAAATTTTATGATGATAAATTCAGAGCAACAGGGAGAATCTTTTTTTGCAAATGTAAAAGAAAAAACAGATAAGTATGGGCGTTGGCAAGGTGAGGTGTGGAATAGAAGAAAAGATGGGGAAAAAATTCCAAATTGGGTTTCGCTCAACACTGTAAAGGATGAGCACAAAACTATTTCTCATTACATTGTAGTTGTCTCTGATATCTCGAAGATTAAGACTGCAGAGGAGAGGATAAGAAAATTAGCATATTTTGACTCTTTAACAGGTCTTCCTAACCGATTTTATTTTAACCAGATTTTAGAAAAGACATTGGTCCGAGCGAATAAGTTTTACAAGATGACAGTATTGATGTTTGTTGATTTGGATCGGTTTAAAAATGTCAACGACAGTTTAGGTCACTCGTCAGGCGATGAGGTTCTGATCATTGTTGCAGAGAGGCTAAAAAAAGTGGTAAAAAGTTCCGACACTGTGGCTCGACTTGGTGGGGATGAGTTTACTATAGTTTTAGAGGATTTGGACTCTCCTCATCAAGCTATCATAATTGCAAAGCGAGTTCTTGAAGCACTTTCTCAGCCAATAACTTTAGATAATCGTGAATTCATTGTGGGCGCAAGCATCGGCATCGCGATAGCGCCTACTGATGATGTTACTGCTGAGGGATTGTTGATGAAGGCAGATGCGACACTCTACTATTCTAAGAATAACGGGCGCGGTAATTTTTCTTTTTATTCATCTGAAGTACAGCTTCGCCAGAAAAAATACTTAGATATCGAAGAAAAAATGAAATGTGGTCTGAAAAATGGAGGTTTTAAATTATTCTTGCAACCTCAAATCTGTGTGACAAAGACAAATAATTATCTTTGTGGTGCTGAAGCCTTGTTGAGGTTGATTACCCCAGACAATCAGATGGTTCCTCCCAATGAGTTTATTCAAATTGCAGAAGATGTGGGGATGATTGTGGATATCGGCAACTTTGTCATTGAGGAGTCAGCAAGGTTGGCTTCTGAGCTGAATAAACAAGGAATAAGTCTCCCAATCTCTATAAATATCTCTGTCAGGCAGCTAGAAAATTTTCAGATCGTTTCTGTTATTAAAGATGCGATTCTCTTAAATCGAATCAAGGCAAAAGATTTAAAAATTGAAGTCACGGAATCGCTTTTTTATAAGGATGTTCCAAAGATAATAGCAATCCTTTCAGAGATAAAAAGTCTTGGAATTGAGATTGGTATCGATGATTTCGGTACTGGATTCTCCTCTTTAAGCTCATTAGTCAAGTTGCCGATAGATTTTTTGAAAATTGATAAATCATTTATCGATAGATTAGGCTCGAAAGATGAGAAAGGTCTTGTTGCAACTATCATGACAATCGCTAAGAATATGAATCTTGATATTGTTGTAGAAGGTTTAGAGAAGGAGGAACAGCTATTATTTTTGAAAAAGTATTATCCAACAACAATTCAAGGTTACTATTTCAGCAGACCTCTACCATATGCTGATTTCGTAAATTTCTACAAAAATTTCCAGAAATTGTGAGTTCTTAGTTCGTCTCTGTATATTTTTATCAATGATTTACCTTGGGGATTATATCCGTGATATTCAGCCTCTCAAAACATTTAAGATAGCTACTTTTTTTGCTCAAAATAAGTTAGATCACTACTTCTAATTCTCAGTGATATTTTGTGTTCTCGACAAAAGGCGAAAAATAGGGAGGGAAGTATAGTAAAAATATAAAAAATTTGTATAATTATCCTATGGATTATGATGCTATTGTTGTCGGCGGTGGGCATGCTGGGATTGAAGCAGCTTACGCACTTTCAGGTCTTGGTTATTCAACCATTATGATTACTCAGAATTTAGATGCTATTGGAAGATTGTCTTGCAATCCTGCGATTGGTGGACTCTCTAAAGGCAATATTGTTAGGGAAATTGATGCCCTTGGCGGAGCTATGGCTCAATTGATTGATAAATCAATGATACAGTTTAGGATTTTGAACAGACGCAGAGGTCCTGCGGTTCAGGCGCCACGAGCTCAGGCTGATAAGTTTTTATATAATTTCTATGCGAAGCAGCTGTTGGAGTTGCGCAAGAATCTCGACCTTTTTCAGGATACTGTAGTGGATATAATCTTGTCAAAGGATAGTAGCTCGATTGTTGGAGTTGTTACAGAACGAGGACATTCAATCTCAGCGAAGGTTGTTGTTATCACCACAGGGACATTCATGGATGGTAAGATCTTTATTGGTGAGTACGAGGCTGAGTGTGGTCGTCTAGGAGAGCCAGCTGCGATTGGTCTTGGAAGAAATCTGCGAGACAAAGGTTTTGTCCTTGGTCGAATGAAGACTGGAACGCCAGCAAGAGTTGCCCGATCTTCGATAGATTTTTCAAAGGTGGAGAGGCAACCTGGCGATGAGGAGATGCAGCCTTTTTCATTTGCCAACGATAAGGTGGATAGACCTTCAGAAGATTGTTGGATTACCTTCACAAATGAGAAAACACATCAGGTTATTAGTGAGAATATGCATAGATCTCCACTTTATGGTGGTAAGATCACAGGAAAAGGACCTCGTTACTGCCCGTCAATTGAAGATAAGGTTGTGAGGTTTCCTGATAGAGAGAGGCATCAGATTTTTATTGAGCCGGAGGGGCTTGACTCAGAAGAGATGTATCTTAACGGAATCTCTACTTCTCTTCCAGAGAGTGTCCAAAAGGCTTTTTTACAGACTATTCCTGGACTTGAAAATGTTAAGATTATGCGCCCAGCATATGCTGTTGAGTATGACTTTGTAGATCCTCGTCAATTATTGCCTTCACTTGAGACTAAAAAGGTCTCAGGTCTCTACTTCGCGGGGCAGACAAATGGAACTTCAGGTTACGAAGAGGCTGGATGTCAGGGCTTAATTGCTGGAATAAATGCAGGATTGAAGCTTCAAGGAAAAGAACCATTGATTTTGGACAGAAGTGAGGCCTACACTGGCGTATTAATCGACGATCTCGTGACAATGGGAACAAATGAACCGTATAGGATGTTTACCTCTCGAGCTGAGTATCGACTCTGTTTGAGACATGATGATGCTGATAGAAGACTTTTACAAAGATCATATGAGTTTGGACTCCAGACTCAAGTTGCATTTGACAGATTACAGGAGAAGTTGAGAGGCATTGATGAGATTCAGGAAATTTTAAAGAAAAGAAAGATTAAGAGTGGTGAAGAAGATATTTCAATGGGCGCAAATGCAATTGGTAAAAATTTAGTGCAAATTCTAAAGACACCAGATTCAGACATCCTCAGATTGCGGGAGCTAGAACCTCAGCTTAAGGAGTATCCTCTGCAGTGGTTTGAGCAGGCTGCAATAGATATCAAATATGAGGGGTATATTGCTCGGCAAGAAGTCCAGATAAATAAGTTTAGAAGGACTGAGAAGATGAAAATCCCAGCAGATTTTGATTACTTCAAGGTTGATGGTATCTCCACAGAGGCTAAGCAGAAGTTAGCAGAGATCCGACCTGTTTCGATTGGGCAAGCTTCCCGCATATCAGGAGTGAGAAATTCAGATATTGCTGTTTTGATGATGCTTGTCGGCAAATTCCGGGGGAGCCATGGCAAAGACATTGACTAAGATTGAATCAGCTCTGGAGTATTTAGAAATTCCTCACACCAAAGAGCAGGCAGAACTCTTACTCGCATACCATGACTATATCTTGAAAAGAAATGATATTCTCAGGTTAATCTCAGAGACCTCAAGCGATTCAGTTCTGTTTCACATCTTTGACTCATTGGTAGGATATCCCTTTTTGAAAAAATACAATTTTCAGTTGTTAGCAGATATTGGCTCCGGGGGAGGCTTTCCAGGAATCCCTCTTGCAATACTCTTCTCTGATAAAGAGTTTTTGTTGATCGAGAAATCATCACGGAGGGCTGGATTCCTTCGAGCATGTGTCGCAAGTCTTGGCATTGCTTCTCGTGTAACAATCGTTGAAGATGAGCTTAAGAATATTGATACAAAGGTAGATGGTGCTGTCTTCAGAGCATTTAGACAGATTGATGAGTTCTTCTTGCAGATAGCAAATATTGTCAAGCCAGAAGGATTTATCTTTGCTTACAAGGGTAAAAAAGAGGAAACTCAGCGAGAGCTTCTCCTATTAAAAGAAAATCCAAAATTTTCTGAAAATTTTGGATTTGAGATTCTCTTCTCTGACAAAACCTTTAGTCCTGCTGAGAGAAGTTTTTTATTTTCTACAAAAATTCAGGCTCAATAGATTTTAGCATCTTCTCTAGCTTATCTCTTTCAACAAGGTCTATTAATCTAGCTTCAACAAATCTCTTTGCCTCTTCGGTGAAGAATCCAGCTGTAAAGCAGAATGCTCGTCCTGCCTTCTCCTCTTTCAGTTTTGCATGGAGTTCTCTTACTAGTAGATCACTAACCTGTCCTGTATTCCTAATAAATCTGAATAGAACAATATCTTCCCATTTTCTAGTGTTAACTTCGATAATAATATCTAAATAAAGGTTTTTTACAATATTCATATCAATTACCTTCATGTGAGCATTCTTAAATGAGTTCGATGCTAATTTACGGCAGATATTTGCAAATTCAGAATTACCACCCATTAGGAAAATTCTAAGGTTGTTGTTTGCCACAAGATCGGAGTATTTAGCAATCAGTTGTTTAGTATCTTTATAATCAGGTTTGATCTCTGCTATCTCTTTCAAGAGTGTTATTGCTCTAGTTAGATTTTGTTCTTTTATGTAAATATTTGCTAGGTAATACTTTAATTCAAACTTGGTAGCAGCAGGAATCTTATTGTGTTTCAATCCTATCTCGAAGTGACCAGCTGCATTATTGTACTGGTTGTAGTGAAGACAAATCTTTCCTGAATTTAGCGCGGCAAGAGGCCCCCAGTTAGAGTCAGCTCGCAATTGTGAAAAAAGCTTCAGAGCCATATCTTTTTGACCATTAAGATTGTAACATTGAGCAAGGGCAAAGAGACACTCTCTGTCGTCCGGGTTCATCTCAATAACCCGCTTTAGATGAGAGATAGCATCTGCGGTTTTCTGCTCCTTGTAGTAACATAGCCCCATAATTCTTAATGTATTTGAATGACTAGCATTTAAAGTCTTTGCAATTCTTAGGTAACTAAGAGCTTTTACATAATTTCCATTTAGGTATTCAATATAACCAAGGTTAAAATTAACCTCAAAGCTATCCTTTTCTAGTTCATATGCATCTAACAGAGCCATGAAGGCTTCATCGCGGTGACCTGTCTTGAGCAATGAAATTCCATATTTTAGGTAGATATCAAACTTTTCTCCATGAGACCTATTACTCACCTGGTCTGATAGAACACTGTATGCGCGCATCGCTTTTTCGTAGTCACCCTCTTCAAAATATAACTCTCCAAGATCTTTGAGAGCATGAGGATCTTTTGGGTTTTTCGATAATTTCTTTGTTGTCTTCTTTAGTATAGCTGACTTGTCTTTTTTAGTTATTTTCTTTTTTGTAGACTTCTTCTCTTTCGGTTTTCTCATCGATAAGGCAATTATCACTAGAATAACGAATACTACAATTGGGATAATAACATACATATAGTTTATCATAAATTTATTATCGGTCAATTTCTTATATATTGTCAATAAAAAAACAATTTTTGAAAAAAATACGATATTATTTCTTTTTGTTCCGATAATATAGTATCTGATTCTTCGTATCAGGTAATTTGAACAACATTTCAAGGATGAATTATGAAAAAATATGCAATTTACATAAAACTAGCTGATGGAAGTTTTTTTAAAATTATGAACCTTCCAAGTAATCTCAAAACAGAAAAAGTTGAATTTTATGCAGCTAATAAAAAGGTCTCAAAGATTATATTTCCACTATTTATTGCAAGTGAAGATTTTGACGAGAGTGTAGAGTTGGGGAAAATAATTATTGATGATATAAATGTTAAATCTAATTCGAAGCCAGAATTCTCAGCCTACATAAAATTAGACGATATAGGTGCTCTTAATGTTGAAGTTATTGATAAGGTTACAGGAAAAATAATAAATCAGATTTTTAATATTCCTGAGAAGTTTCAGGATATCGGTGGAGAGGTCTCGTTAGATGATATAAATGAGATTGAGACTTCGAGATACGATTCTGGTTTAGGTGATTTCGATTTTGGTGAGGACTTGAGTGAAGATGTAAGTGAAGATGTAAGTGAAGATGTAAGTGAAGATGTAAGTGAAGAAAATTTTGAAGGATTCGAAGAGCAAGAGAGTGCAGATGAGGAGTTTGGAAGGTTTGATGAGGATGACTTCTCAGGTGTTGAGATAAATTCAGAACAAGGTGAGGCGGGTGATGAGGATTTTGAAGATCCATTCGAAGGTGAGTTAATTGATCTTTTTGCAGAAGATGACCAATCAGAAGATTTAGAACACAACATTTCTGATAATGATTTAGAGGTCTTTTCTTCAAGTGATGAAGATTACTCCTCGCTCGAAGAAGGTGAGTTTGGGATTGAGGAAGTACCCGCGACTTCAGAAGAAAGAGCTTCAAAGGGTAAGGAAAAATCAGCTAAGAGAGCGAAGAAAGAGAAACCTCAGAAGAAACCCAAAAAACAAAAAAAATCAAAGCGAAAAAAAAGCAAAAATAGTTTTAAACTCTCTTTATTTTTGTTTTTAATGGTATTATTATGTTTTGTGAGTTTTGCGGTTTTGAGATTTATTCCATCTCTTAGCGAAAAATTTAGTTTATAAGAAAATTTGAGGTTATTATGTCGTTATTACAATCATTTTTACTAGGTATTCTTCAGGGGATTGCTGAATTTTTACCTATATCAAGTTCTGGTCATTTAGCTATTGCTAAGGATTTCATGGAGATTCCTGATGTTCCTGCACTTTATGATGTTATATTACACTTTGCTACGCTCTTAGTTATTATCATCTTCTTTAGAGATATAATATGGCGCTTGTTGAAGGTTTTTTTCAGATTTATAAGTGGAAAGAAACAGGCTTCTGACAAAGATGACTTGAACATGATCTTTGCAGTTCTTATCGGTACTCTTTTGACTGTTGTCTTTGGAGTTATCTATGAAAAATTTGATATTGAGAAAAAATTAGGCATTGAATTTGTCTATGGGCTTTTTATTTTTACAGGTCTAATCTTGTTATCAACTCTATTTGTGAAAAAAAACAGAGAGAAGCGTAATTATATTCGTCTAAGCGATGGTTTTATCACAGGTCTAGCACAATGTGTTGCGATTTTGCCAGGTGTATCAAGGTCTGGTTCGACAATTTCAGCCTCGCTGCTATCAGGTATTGATAGAGCTAAGGCAGGAGAGTTCTCATTTGTATTGTCTGTTCCTGCGATTTGCGGCGCCCTTATCTTGAAATTAATAACCGAAGGTTCTAGCCTAGCAGATTCAGTCTCATTCAATGCTATCTTGATTGGGTTTGTGGCATCATTTTTTTCTGGATTTGTGGCACTTGCTCTCCTGATGAAGCTTATAAAGAGTGGACGGTTCTATCTGTTTAGCATCTATTTGATTCCTTTAGGAATTTTAGGTCTAGCTGGAGTCTTTGAGATAATTTTTAAATAAATTTTCTTCAAGGTTAAAAGATTATGATATCTAGCCGATAACTAAAAAACGGAGGTTTAATTTGCAAGCTAAGACTGTTTTTAGATTTTTATTAGGGATTTTCTCACTAGTTCTATCGATTTTTTTGTTATCATCCTTGTTCTGTGCATCAGCATTCATAAGTAAGGATCTTTTTTTCTACAAGACAGGTGCTTGGATTATACTCCATTTTGGATATTCTGGATATTATTGGGGTCTTTTTTCACTTTTTCTAGCCTTTGTTCTGTTTATGAATGCTAAAAAAGAGTATCTAGTCTCTTTGTTTTTAACGCTTATCCCATATTTTCAGATTTTAATTTCGATGAAGATTGCTATCCGTGAAATTCATCTTTCCCAGCCTTTGAGAGAGTATATTGATGCATCAAATAGAGGTTCTATTGCTGTTATTATTCTACTTGTCTCTGCGGTTGCCGAGTTTTTTATAATTGTTAGATATTATATGATCTCTTCGCTTGAAGAGGAGGCGCCTCGTCCATTAATTATTAAACCTTCTCAGAAATCCACGAAGCAAACAAGGGTAAAAGGTTTTGGCACTGATGAGAAGATCAAAGATTTTACAAAGGCTAAGCCTAATGATGTTAAAGAGACTTTTTTCCATAAAAAAAAGAAGAATTCAGCAATTCTAGAGGGTATGTCGAATATTTCATCATTCAGAGAGACTCAGATTGTTGAGGATGAGGTCGATGAGGCTGATCCTGATGAGACTGTGATTGATTTAAAACTAAACCACAGGGATGATTCTGTTACCTCTATTCTTGAGAATTCTGCAAAGATTCTTGGAAGCTTTGATGAGCAAGATAACTATAATGAAATTGAAGAAGAACTAGATGAGATTCAGGATCTATATGATGATAAGGCTGTGGAGATGATTTCAACAGAAGAAGAGCCTGAATTGTATGAGGATAATATCTGTTTTGTTGATGAGCTTAGCGATGATGAGGATTTTGATGCTGAGCCACCTTTTTGCGAAGAGCTTGATGATGATTTTGATGAGAATTATGATGATGAGTTTGATGATGAGCCAGACCATCCTACCTTAGAAAGTATAGATAAAATAGAAGAAATTGATGATTTTGAGGTTGAAACAGATCTTGAAGAGGAGCTTGAAGCAGATATTGAGGTTGCGCCAAAGATACAGTCACCGGCTAGAAGTGCGGCTAAGAAATATGATGTCCCAACAAACCACATCCTAAATGAGTATGCTGATAGCAAGTCCTGGATTGTTGACGCAGAGACAAAGCGCGCTGCTGATATTCTTAAGACAACGTTGGAAGAGTTTAAAATCATGGCTGAGGTAACAGGGATACGAAAAGGCCCTGTAATCACTATGTTTGAGGTTCTTCCAGCCCCTGGTGTTAAGCTTTCGAAGATTGTCAATCTTGCAGATAATATTGCGCTTCGACTTGCTGCCTCTCGTGTAAGAATTGTTGCTCCAATTCCAGGTAAACATGCAGTTGGAATTGAAGTTCCAAATAAGAAGAGATCTCTAGTTAGTTTTAAGGAGATTGTTGAGGATGAGGGTTTTGCTAACACCAAGCTAGATATTCCGGTTATATTGGGTAAAGACATCTCTGGTGATTCTAATATTATAGATCTTGCCCAGACTCCTCATCTTTTGATTGCAGGTGCTACTGGTTCGGGTAAATCTGTCTGTGTTAATTCGCTGATTACTTCTATCCTATATAAGAAAAATCCTGACGAAGTAAAGATGATTTTGATAGATCCGAAAATCGTAGAGTTAAAATTATATAATGATATTCCACATCTCTTGACTCCGGTGATTACTGAGCCAAAGAAGGCCTATCAGGCGCTTCAATATTGTCTTGCGGAGATGGAGAGGCGCTATTCATTGTTAGACTCTCTTGGCGTTAGAGATATAAAATCTTTCAATCAGAAGATTAAGGTAAAAAAGATTGCAACAAACCATTTACCGTATATTGTTGTTGTTATAGATGAGTTTGCTGATTTAATGGCGACTACAGGTAAAGAACTTGAGGCTACAATTGCTAGGCTAGCTGCTATGTCCCGTGCGGTTGGAATTCATATAGTTCTTGCTACTCAGCGACCTTCTGTGGATGTTATCACAGGAATTATCAAAGCAAACATCCCTTCGAGGATTGCATTCATGGTAGCAAGTAAGTTTGATTCACGTATTATTATTGATTCTGTTGGTGCTGAGAAATTACTTGGCAAGGGAGATATGCTTTTTTCTTCTGCTTGGGAGGCAGCTCCGACTCGAATTCAGGGCGCTTTCTTGTCAGAGGAGGAAGTGGAAAAGGTTGTAGACCATGTGAAGACCCTTGGCGAGCCTGAGTATATTGATGAAGAGATCTTTATCGATGATGAAGAGGATTACACGCTATTTGATGTAGGCGGGGAAGATGATCCGCTTATGCAGAAGGCTCTAGAGATTGTTAGTTCAACTGGGAAGGCTTCGGCTTCTTTCTTACAGAGGCGTTTGAAGATTGGCTACAACCGAGCAGCTAGGATTGTTGAGATAATGGAAGAGCGAGGTCTTGTCGGCCCTCAGAACGGAAGTAAACCGCGGGATGTCTTTATCTCACAGGAACATCTCTAACTCTCGAATGAGTACGAACTCCGGAACATCTCCATGTTCCGGATTGTTTTTTTTAGAAGGTTTGAAAAAATAAAAAAATCCCAATTCCTTAATTGCATCTCGTTTAATAAAATTTGCAAGGCTTGTGAGGTCGATGCCTGGTGTCGGTAAGGTTTGTCAGATCTGCATGCATCGTAGATATCAATTATATTTAGGATTTGACTCAATGGTGCTACATGCTCATGAAGAAACGTCTTGTAGCCTGGGTGATGATTTCCGATAAGTTCAAGTATGGCTCCATCTGTGACTCCTGCCTTTTGAACCTCCTCAACTCCGTAGAGGGGGTGTTTTGTTATCTCTCTGAAATCTTCTGGTGTCAAAGGCTCCTCTTTGTTAAGGATTAGTGGATTTATCTTAGTTTTTCCATAGTCGTGAAGTAGAGCTCCGATACAGTAACTCTTAATACTGTTGTTGTTGAAGTTTATATTGTTATTTTTTTGTTTGAATGTATCATAGAACTCAACTTCTGAGTTCATATTCCTAAAGTCTTTCAGAGCCTTTGCAAAAAGAAGAAATACAGAGATGCTATGGCTGTAGATATATGTATCAGTGTCTCTTAAGGTCTGAACACAGGTCGCAATTGACTCAAGTTGGTTGTTAAATGCACTGTCTACTATTCGTTTTGCACGGCTGATATTTTCTGGAAGAAACATCTTAGAGTTAAAAATAAAATCAATATCATAGAGGATATCTTCATATGTAGCTATTGCATCTTTCCCTAAGGTATTTATTAGTTTTTTCTTTTTTTCATTGTATTTTTTTGAATCAGTGATAAGCACTGGAATATTCTCATCTCTTATCGCATCTGATGGTTTGAGAGGTATCATAGACTCCTTTGATTTTTGGAGATTTGTTAGGATGTAAAGATCGTGCTTCCTAAGATGGTCTGGGACTTGACGTCCAGCTAGTACAAGAATTCCTCCTTGGCTATTGTAGATGCTACATATTGCATTTTGTGAGCCATCAAGATAATCTTCGACATTTTCCACCTTTATGAAAACTTTATTTTTAAATGATGTATTTGAAAACATTTTTACCTCCAGTACTAATGGAACAATAACTTTCTTTAATAATAAGGCTGAAAACAAAACTATTCAAATTTTATTCTGATTAAAATTAAAATATAATAAGAAATTTGCAAAAAATGGTATTTTTTCCTACCCTTAATGTGAGAAAGGAATATTTCAAAAAGGAGGGAGCAATGTCAGACGATGATGATTTATTGTTAGTTGATGACGATGATGAAGATTACCAAGCAGATAAATATTTGCTCTTTAAGTTAGGAAGTGAAGAATACGGTATCAATATCGCAAATGTTCAATCTATTGAGGAGATGCAGAATATTGTTCATGTTCCTGATATGCCTGTCTTCATTAAAGGTGTAATAAATCTTCGTGGAAAGATTATCCCCGCGATGGATCTCAGGTTGCGTTTCCATATGGAGACGCGTGAGTATGATGACCGTTCATGCATTGTAATTGTCGATGTTAACGGTTTTTTTGTCGGGTTGATAGTGGATACAGTCTCTGAGGTTTCAAACATCCCCGCAAAGAGTGTAGAACCTGCGATTGATCTGAAGAATGAGTCGGGGGTTGATAAGTATATTAGAGGATTTGGAAAGGTTGGGGAAAAAGTAAAAATTTTGTTAGATATTTCAAAAATTTTATTGAAAAAAGATATTGAAGATATCTCTTCAAGTACGGTTAAAATGGAGGCGTAAATGTTTAAAAATTTAAAGATGGGTGTGAAGCTTACTCTAGGCTTCGGTTTGGTAGTTATCCTTACAGTTGTAATTGGTTTGGTCTCCTTCCTTGGTGTCGGGAACATCAATGAGCGAGTAAAAAAGGTTGTTAAGTTAAACGCGATCACAGTTGGTGCCCTTGAGACGCGACGTGAAGAGAAGAACTACATAATGCGAAAGGATCCGAAATATATTGAGAATGTTAAAGCTAAAGCTTCGGAGATAAACAGTAATATAGATTTGACATTATCTATGATGTCATCTTCAGTAGATCACCAGAGAATGGAGTCAATTCGGGCTGCTGTAAAGAGCTATAACCAAGCTTTTGAAAAATATCTAGAATCGGAGAAGGAGTTAGGTCGTGTAACTTCTAATATGATAAAGTTTGCAGAGGAGTTAGCTGTGGCAATTGATGATTTCTACGCTCAGAAGCAACGTGAGGTTCTTGAGTTAACTGATAGAGATGCTTCTGCGGCTATGATACAGCGGGCAGTAAATCTTGCGAATGAGGCTGATGAGATTGTTAAGCTTTTTTTAAATACTAGAATTGCTTCTGTCAATTATCAGCGTGGTGGTGGGGATTCATATATTGTACCAATTGAAGAAGGAATGGAGAAGCTTTCTGAGATGGCAAAACGTGTTAGGTCTGAGTTGAAGCTTGATGTTGACATAAAGAGGTTAGATGTAGTCCTTAAATCCTTGGAAGGATATAAGACTGGATATCAGGATGTAAAAAAGTTTATGGAACAACAGGCTGGATTTGAAGCTGAGATGGTAGTAGCTGCAAAAAAGGTTCAAGATATTGTTGCAGAGACAAGTGCAGACCAGTCTTCTAAGATGGAAGCAGAACAGGAGAGAACAAATGTAATGATAATAATTTTTATCATTGTAGCTATTCTTTTTAGTATTATAATTTGTATCTTTATTACTCTGGCTGTTTCACGTGGATTGAAGAAAGGTGTGGATTTTGCTAAGGAGATAGCTCTTGGAAATATGGATATTGAGTTAAATGTTTACCAGAAAGATGAGATTGGTAAGCTAGCTGATGCCTTAAGAATGATGTTAGATTCGTTAAAATATAAGGCGAGTGCCATAGAGACAATGTCTCGGGGAGATTTCTCACAAGAGGTGAAAAAGGCTTCGGATAAGGATGGTCTTGGTGAGGCTCTAATTGTTATGAACCGTAGCTTGAACGAGTTGCTAGCTCGTGTAGATTCTGCTGTTGAGTTGGTCTCACTTGGTTCTGATCAGGTCTCTCAGGCAAGTCAGAGCCTCTCTCAAGGAGCAACCGAGCAGGCCTCATCGATTGAGGAGATTACCGCATCAGCTAATGAGATTGGTAGTCAAGCTGTTCAGAATGCTGAGGGGTCTAAGAATGCTAAGAAGTTGGCAGCTGATGCAGCTGATGATTCAAATAAAGGCAATGAGCAGATGTCTGAATTGTTAACCATAATGGAAAAGATAAATCTCTCTTCTGATGAGATAAAGAATGTCGTTAAGGTTATTGATGATATAGCTTTTCAGATAAATTTACTTGCCTTGAATGCAAATGTTGAGGCTGCTCGTGCAGGAAAATATGGAAAGGGATTTGCAGTTGTAGCTGAAGAGGTTAGAAATCTTGCAGTACGAAGTAGTGGAGCTGTAGATGAGACTACAAATATGGTTGATGATATTATAAAGAATATCGATGTTGGTAATAAATCTGCGAGTATGACTGCAACACAACTTACAACTATTGTCGAGAGGGTTAAAAAGGTTGCTGATTTTGTTGATGAGATTGCATCTGCAAGTACAGAACAGGCTGCAGCCATTGAAGAGATAAATTCTGGGCTTAACCAGGTCAGCTTAGTTACTCAATCAAATACTGCGAGCGCAGAAGAGAGTGCTTCGGCTGGTGAAGAGTTAGCAGCCCAGGCTCAACAGCTAAAGGCCATGGTCAGTGAGTTTAAACTTAACAAAGAGATTGCAGCAACAGTCTCTAAGGCAATGCAGGAGGCGAATAAAAAGGATTTTCACCATCACTTCTCTGCCCCAGCTAGTAGACAATCTGTAAATAAAGCACCAATTAAGAAGGCTAGGCAAGATGATTTCTTTACAAGAGATGACCACGATTTTGAGGATTTTGAATAAAATTTTCTGAAATCTGATAATTTTGAAGAAAAAAATAACCCCTGTATAATAATAAAGTATGGGGGTTTTTTTATGAAAAAAAATATAATTCTATTTTTTATCTTGTTTTGTTCCTGCGCTTGCTCAAAAGATCTATTTGAGTTCTCAGTTATGAGTTACAACTTGTACAATATTTTTGATGATAAGGTTCAAGGTGGCGAGTATTCTCAGTACAATCCGAGTAATTCTCAGATCTGGAATTCAGAGCTATATCACAGGAGGATTAAGCTTTTTTCTGAGGTAATTCTTGATACTTACAGTGGTGGGGCTGATATTCTAGTCTTTCAGGAGGTTGAGAATGTGAATGTTATCAAGGATTTGTTAAACTATTACTTGCGAGGTTATGGCTATCACTACTATTCCATCCTAGAGAGTGAGGATTCTACAATAGCAAATGCTATAATCTCGAAGATTAGAATTAAGTCGGTGGCTTCGTATAGTGTTGCGATTGAGGAGTTTTCTGGGTTGAGAGATATCTCTGCGGTTGATTTTGACTCTCCGATTAGCTTCAGATTGTTTGTGAATCATTGGAAGAGCAGGCTTGGTGGTGCAGATTATACGTATTCGGCTAGGCAAGCCCAATCTAGGGTTCTTGCTTCTGCTATAGCAGAGTCGCTTGTCGATGTGAAACATTGTATCGCTCTTGGGGACTTTAATGAACCTGTCTATCTGATGAATGGTGGTGAATATGCTCTGCCGAGCGAGTATCAGGCCTTTGATTATTGTGGGACATTCTTCGAAGAGATTAGCAGTGTCGAATTGCCAGAAATTGGGGAAGATTATGAGGATGGCGCTGGGTTAGCGTGGGCTGAGGAAGATGATTTGGGGAAGTTGATTATTACCGCAGATAGGGATTGCCACTGTCTGGAGGATGGGGCTGGTGTTATGTATTTTGATAGAGAACAGGGTTGTTCTTATTATTACCAGGAGTCGTGGCTGGCTTTTGATGCAGTATTTGTCTCTCAGGCCTTTGTGGATTCAGTTGGATGGGAGCTTGAGTCTGTGCGGGTGATTCGAAGTGACAAATTATTGAACAGTCTTGGTTTGCCTCTGCGCTGGTCTTCAAAGTACTCAAGCGGATATTCAGATCATCTACCTGTTCTAGCAATCTTTAAGTTAAATTAGATTCTCTTTGATAAGGCTTTCAATCTTTGGAGAAGTGAGTTTGTGTTGGTAGCAGCTTCATTAAAATTGTAGGTGAAGTTGTTTAACTGTTTTGCTGCAGTAGTTAGTTGAAGAGAGGTCTTCTCAATCTGATTCTGTGCTTCAGTAAGCTCTTGGAGAATATGCTTTGAGTGCTTTGAAATTTCAAGACCTCGTAGCCCGTAAGCAATAGTCTGCAGGTAGAGATATATTGTGTATGGTCCAACAGGATAGACGTTTTGTCTTGTAGCCTCTTCGAAGAGAAACGGATTTTCAACAAAGAGAGAGTAGTAGATCTTCTCGGAGGGGATGAACATCAATGCAAAATTCATTGTGCCCTCACTCGGCTTGATATATTTATTGCTGATTGCTTCAATGTGAGGGCGAACCGCAGCTATCAATGCTGCTTTTGTTACACTTTCTCCTTGAAGATAGGGGAGCAATTTCTCGTACTGGAATTTAGAGTCTATCGCGACAATCTTATTGTTGATAATTACAACTGAATCAGCCCTTGTCCCATCTGCAAAAGAGTATTGAGTCTTGAAGTGGTTCTGGGGGATTAGGTCGGCAAGAAGATTGTTTAATTCAGTCTCGCCAAAATTTGCTCTCTTTGATGGGTTCTTAAATATATTGCTTATCTCCCGGATAGATTCCTCAATCTGCGAGAGTCTTAATTCTGGCGAGTTGGTCTCTTTTTTTCTTTTGTAGAGAAGAAGAGTTCCTGTAATAATTAGCTGGAAGGCCAGTACTAGGGCGAGTCCCCCGAGAATTAGTGTTTGATTACTCATCGTGAGGCTCTTCCCTGAATTTTAATTGGTAGAAAATGTGTTCTAGTTCTAATCCTATGTTGACATTGTGGATTACGCACTTTACAGGGCAGTCAACTCCAGTGCATTCAGAACTGCAACGTAGCTCTATTGGTGCGAAATTTAGAAAACCTCGGATTCCTGATTTCTTCAACTCTTCAAATATTTCTTTTGCTTCAATATCAGGTACTGCAATTATTGCAACCTCAATATCATTTGATTCTGCAAAGCTTTTTATTTCGCTAGTATTTAAGATTGGAATATTCGCATTAGAATTTATAATCTTTGGGTCACGATCAAAGGCAGCAAGGATTTTAATATTTTCTGTCTTAAATCCTTCATATTCAAGAAGTGCTGAGCCGATTCTTCCACAACCAATGATGATTACGTTTTTTGTCTTATCTCTTCCGAGAATACTGTCTAGCTTTTCAATTAGATCCTCGATTTCGTAACCACCACGTTTTTGCCCGGTTATGTCAAGTAGAGAGAAATCCTTGCGGACAAGTGCTGAGCTTATCCCAATAGGGTCGCTTAGGTTATTTGAAAAAACTTTTTCTAATCCTAGATTTTTAAGTTTATAAAGTAGTCTTCTGTATTTTGTTAATCTAAGAATAACTTCTTTGTTCATTTTACCTCTCTTTATGTGAACTTAATCACATTAACATGCTAAAATGATATATAAAAAGTTATTAAAAATCAATATATAAAAAAATAAATTTTTATGTTGCTTTTTTTTACTTTATTAAATACAATATTATCAATATATTGTTAAATTGTCTAACTTGGACGAGGAGGTTTGATGTCTGTTGAAAATGTTGGAGAAATTAAATTCTCAGACAGTCTTACAGCGTTTATTATGGACTGGAAGGAGAAACCAGGAAATCTAATCATGATTTTGCACAAGGTTCAACAAGAGTTCGGTTTTATTTCGCGTGAGGCTGCTGTAAAGGTTTCTGAAATGATAAACACACCACTTGCAAAGATTTATGGTGTTGCTACTTTTTATCATTTCTTTAAATTAACAAAACCTGGAAAGAATATTATTCAGGTTTGTATGGGTACTGCATGCTACTTAAAGGGTGGTCAAGAGCTACTAGAAGAGTTAGGGACTTTGTTGGGAGTTGCTCCTGGTGAAGTAACTGATGATGAACTATTTTCAGTAGAGTCAGTGCGATGTGTTGGTTGTTGTGGTCTTGCTCCAGTTATGGTAATTGGTGAGGATGTCTATGGTAAGGTTTTACCAGATCAACTTCCAGAGATTATTGCAAAATACAGAGATAAATAGTTGCATAGAACAATATGCGATATGATTCTTGATATTGTTCAGAATTCTGTCGAGGCTGATGCTTCGGAAGTTAATTTAGAATTTATTGAGAATAATTTAAAATCTGTTATAGAGATTTCTGTTGAAGATGATGGAAAGGGTATGGATGAGGAGACCTTGAAGAAGGTTATAGATCCCTTCCATACAGATGGAGTGAAACATAAGAACAGAAAGGTTGGTCTTGGACTACCTTTTGTTAAGCAAACAGCAGAGCTAGCTGGAGGAAGTTTTTTTATTACTTCTAAAAAAGGCGAAGGAACTAAGGTTGTCTTTTCTCTCAGGAAGGATAATATAGATATCCCGCCGGTTGGGGATATTCCTTCAACACTGCTAAGTTGTTTCAATTATCCTGGCGCTTTTGATCTTCGGGTGAGAAGGGTTTTTGTTGAGGATGATGGAAGTGAAGATGAGTATCTTGTAAAAAGGTCGGAGCTAATAGAGGCTTTAGGTTCTTTAGAAGATATAGAGTCTTTGAGTTTGCTTAACCAATTTCTTGTTTCACAGGAAAAATCTATTAAGTAGGAGAATATTTATGGGGAAGATGACCCTCGAAGAATTAAGAAATTTACGAAATTCTGCAAAAAAAGAGATGAACAAGAGAGATACTGAAGGTAAGGATATTGAAATCATTATCGGAATGGGAACTTGTGGAATTGCAGCAGGTGCAAAAGAGACTCTTGCTGCCTTCATGAAGAAACTTGAAGAGAACAACATCTCAAATGTTATAGTAAGACAGACTGGTTGTATGGGCCTTTGTTATGTTGAGCCTACTGTAGAGATTAAAGCTCCTGGAATGCCAAATACAATCTACGGAAAGGTTGATGCTGAGGTTGCAGCTAAGATTGTTGTTGATCACATTGTGAATAAGCAACTAGTAAGCAATCATATCTTTGATAGGCCAGCTGCTGATATTATCAAATAAGTACGGAGGAAATAATGGCATATAAGAATTATATTTTGGTTTGTGGAGGAACTGGTTGTGAGTCAGCAAAGGCTGATGATATCTACAAATCACTTTTAAGTGCTGTCGAGGCTAACGGACTTGAGTCTGATTGCCAAGTTGTAAAGACAGGTTGTTTTGGTTTTTGTGAAAAAGGACCAATCGTTAAGGTTCTTCCAGATGAGGCTTTTTACGTAGAGGTAAAACCTTCTGATGCAGAAGAGATTGTTAAAGAGAATATTATTAAAGGTCGTTTAGTTGAGAGACTTCTATACAAGGAAGATCCAAACTCTGCTGCGAAGAAAGATGCTGACGAGATCAAATTCTATCAGAAACAGGTTCGTGTTGTTCTTAGAAACTGTGGTATGATAGATCCTGAGAATATCGATGAGTATATTGCTCGTGATGGATACGGCGCCTTAGAGAAAGTTCTTTTTGATATGACTCCAGATGATATTATCAATGAGTTGAAGGTATCAGGTCTACGAGGTAGAGGTGGTGCTGGATTCCCAACTTGGATGAAATGGAATTTTTCAAAAGGTGTAGAGGCTGATCAGAAATATATTGTTTGTAACGCAGATGAGGGAGATCCAGGTGCGTATATGGACAGAAGTACTCTTGAGGGAGATCCTCACTCAGTTCTTGAAGCAATGGCAATTGCTGGTAGAGCTGTAGGTGCTTCTCTTGGTTTGATCTATATCAGAGCTGAGTATCCGCTTGCAATTCATAGATTGGAAGTTGCTATGAAGCAGGCAAGAGAGTATGGTCTTCTTGGAAAAAATATCCTTGATTCAGGGTTTGATTTTGACATTGAGATTAGACTTGGTGCTGGTGCCTTTGTTTGTGGTGAAGAGACTGCTCTTCTTTCTTCAATCGAAGGAAACAGAGGAATGCCATGGCCTAAGCCACCATTCCCAGCAGTTAAAGGTCTCTGGGGTAAGCCAACTGTAATCAACAATGTTGAGACTTTTGCAAATATTCCAGTAATTATCCTAAAAGGTGGAAAATGGTTCTCATCTATTGGAACAGAGAAGTCTTCAGGAACTAAGGTCTTTGCTTTGACTGGAAAGATCGCAAACTCAGGTCTTGTTGAGGTTCCAATGGGAACAACTTTAAGAGAGATTGTATATGATATCGGTGGTGGTATAAAGGGTGGAAAGGCTTTCAAAGCAGTTCAGACTGGTGGTCCATCAGGTGGTATGTTGACAACTGAATTCTTAGATACTCCTGTAGATTTTGATACACTTGTGGCAGCAGGCTCAATGATGGGTTCTGGTGGTATGATCGTTATGGACGAAGATGATTGTATTATCGATGTTGCAAAATTCTATCAGGAATTCTGTGTTGAAGAGTCTTGTGGAAAATGTTCACCTTGTAGAATTGGAACAAGAAAGTTATACGATATCCTTGAAAAGATTTCTCAAGGAAAAGGCCAGATGTCAGATCTTGAGAAGATGGAAGAGATTGGTTCTGCAATGAAGAAGGCTGCCCTTTGTGGTCTTGGTCAAACAGCACCAAATCCAATTCTTTCTTCAATTAAGAATTTTAGACACGAGTATATCTCACATATTGAAAATGGAAAGTGTGAAGCTGGTAAATGTAAACATCTTGTGACTTTTACAATATTGGAAGACAAGTGTATTGGTTGTACACTTTGTGCAAGAAAGTGTCCTGTAAACTGTATTGCTGGAGATAAGAAGGTTCCTCATGTTATTGATCAGTCTAAGTGTATCAAATGTGGTGCTTGTTATGAGAGCTGTAAGTTTGGCGCTATTGTAAAGAGATAAGGAGATTATTACCGTGGAAACAGTAAATATTAAAATAAATGGAAAACCTGTAGTAGTTGAAAAGGGGACTAAGATCCTTGCAGCTGCTAAGAAAGTTGGAATAAAAATTCCTACCTTATGCGCCCACAATGATCTAGAGCCATGGGCTGCATGTGGTATTTGTGTTGTTAAGGTTGAAGGCTCTCCAAGAATGGTAAGGGCTTGTGCAACTGATGTTGTAGAAGGTCAGAACTATATCACTCATGATGCAGAGCTTCAAGGAGTTAGAAAGACTGTTATTGAGATGATTCTTGCAGATCATCCAAATGATTGTCTAAGATGTGCAAGAAATGGAGTTTGTGAACTTCAGGACATTGCTGCTGATTTTGCAATCAGAGAGATCCCATTCAAGAGAAATGTGAAAGATGTTGCTATCGATGATTCTACACCTTCTTTGATCTTTGATCAGAAGAAATGTATCAATTGTGGTAGATGTGTTCAGGTTTGTCAGCAACTTCAGAACGTATGGGCTCTTGAGTTTATCGGACGTGGAGAAGGAACTAGGATGGCTGGTGCTGGAGATGTTCTTATGAGCGAGACTCCTTGTATCAAATGTGGTCAGTGTTCTGCTCATTGCCCTGTTGGAGCAATCTATGAGAAAGATGAGACAACTACAGTGATCAATGCATTGAAAGATCCAGAGCTACACGTAGCAGTGCAGATTGCGCCAGCAGTAAGAGTTGCAGTTGGTGAGGCCTTTGGAATGGAACCAGGTTCTATCTCAACAGGAAAGATCTACGCAGCATTGAGAATGTTAGGTTTTGATGCAATCTTTGATACAAACTTTGCAGCTGACTTAACAATCATGGAAGAGGGCTCTGAGTTTGTTCATAGATTAACAAACCAAGGAGTACTTCCTTTGATTACTTCTTGTTGCCCAGCATGGGTTGATTTTATGGAAAAATATGCTAATGATATGATTCCAAACTTCTCAACTGCAAAATCTCCACAGATGATGCAGGGAGCTGTAACAAAGACTTATTATGCGCAGAAAGTCAATATCCCAAGAGAGAAGATCTACTCTGTATCAGTTATGCCTTGTACTGCAAAGAAATTCGAGATTACAAGATGCGATGATATGAAATCTTCAGGCTGTGATGATGTCGATGTTGTATTGACAACAAGAGAGCTTGCTAGATTGATAAAGAGAAGCGGAATTGATTTTGCTACACTTGAAGACGAGCAGGCAGACAGCCCAATCGGACATTACACTGGTGCTGGTACAATCTTTGGAGCTACTGGAGGAGTAATGGAGGCTGCAATCAGATCTGCATATACTCTTGTTACTGGTGAAGAGCTTGAAGAGATTGATATCGATGCTGTTAGAGGTATGGACGGAGTCAAGGTTGGCGAAGTTGATATCAAAGGCACAAAGATTAAGGTTGCGGTTGCTCATGGAATGGCAAATGTTCAGAGCCTAATCGATGAAGTTCGACAAGCAAGAGAAAAAGGCTCAGAACCACCATACCACTTTATTGAGGTTATGGCTTGTAAAGGTGGATGTATCGCAGGTGGTGGACAGCCATACTTTACTGATGATGAAGTTAGAGCTAAGAGAATTGCAGGTCTTTATCAAGATGATAAAGAGTGTACTATCAGAAAGTCTCACCAGAACCCAGAGATTAAGCAAATCTATGCTGAGTTCTTAGGTGAACCAAATGGTCACAAAGCTCACGAGTTGTTACACACTCACTATATTCCAAGACAGAAATATAAAAAATAATCTGTTTGACATTTGGCTCCTGGTTCTCAAAGACCAGGAGCTTTTTTAGAATTTGAGAGAAAGGTAGACAAATAGAAGAGGGTTATTATCTCATAGGATGAAAGTGTGAAATTTGAGCAGAATAAGATAGTAGCAATTCCAACACCTAGTGTAACTCGATTTAGAACCCCCACTGAAGCCGTTATCTTCTCGTAGAATATGAAATAAATTATTGTTATGGCTAATATCTGAGTTAAGAGCCATTTTAAAATATTTACACCATCTATATCACTCTTTTCTTGTATCTCGAATGTAGCCCTCTCCGGGGGTAGTTCTAGCGAGTTCTCGGTAATTCTTCGAAGCTGTGCAAGATTTAGAGTCTGCGACACAGTTGTAATCTCTAGATATGGCCGTGTATTCTCCCTGAAAATCGTAAAATCTTCAATTTTCTTAGAAATTGTTGCAAAAGATTCTATCCCAACCTCCTGGTCATCTATGGGAATCTTTAATTTTTTAAGTTGACTTAGTGATGACTCTTCTTCAAGATGTATCAGCCGCGTCTCTAACTCTTTAGAGCCTACAATAAGTATTGCTATAATTGGATTCTTCAGATAGTTTGAGAGTTCAGCAGCGAGAGAAAGCTTGTTTGAGTTTATTGATGGAAGAGTATCATTAATATTGATTGTGATTCCTTGAGCCGGCATCTTGAAATTGTTCCAGAGCTGAACTTCGAGGTTACTCTTTTGCAGTTCAAGGTTAAGCTTGTTGATAGACTCTGTAATAAAATTATAATCTTTACTGAAAATCTTTACTCGTAGCTGCGAGCCATTGGTCGAACTATCTTGAGGAATATAGATTGAGCAATCTGTGATCTGGCTTCCGAGCTCTTTTAGTCTTGCTGCTAGGAGAATCTTCTTTCTCTTCGATATATTCTCAACCGTAAAATTAGCCTTTTCTGATCTGTAGTTGCAGATAACTTGAGATTTTTCATCTTCAACTTTTATGAAATTGTAAATCTTTTCGCATACCTCTTCTGCAAATTCCACAGTTGTCCCTGATTTGAAGTTTGCGGAGAAGGTGAGTTGCCTCTCAGATTCTAATCTTTCAAGAACAATTGCTGAGTTGTCTAGCATGATTACTGCAATTATTACTACAAGAAGCGTCGATATTCCATATCTATCTATTTTTAGAGGCAGAGATTTTAATATTTTTAACTTGTTTGGTAGGTAAAAGTTAAGTTCTTCTTCTTTTTGAGGAAAAAAATGAAGGAAAAGTGAGCATATTAGGAAGTTTGAGAGGATTGTTGTTATATTTCCCACATAATCGGCGAGGATTTGAGAGAGAATTATAGACGAAATTCCGATTATCAGAGCATTAAGTAGCAGCTGGCGATAATAATCAAACCTCCGTGATGATCTGATAGTGCAGAAAATTAAATAAAAATTATATAGCATATTGAGAAATAATAGAAAAAAGAAATCCTCTGAGATTTTCAGGTTAAGGGCAATTTGAACAATAGCTGTGAAGTAGAGTGAAGAGAATACAAAGAATAGACTTCTCAACAGAATCTTGTAATTTTTAAAAATTAAAGCGAGAAAAATCCCTCCAATTATAGCTAGAATTATAAGAAGAAGGAGGTAGAGTCTGAATCTCTGAGTCTCTTCTTCTCCTAAATCCTTTATAATCTTTACATCAAGCTGTGGAAATTTATTTAGCAGAATCTTCACCTTGTCCGACAACTCCGCGTAGTCGCTGGGATTTGCATAGATTGCAAAGCTTATCGACGCAGAGTTCTCCCTCTTTGAGAATGATTCTTGTTTTGACTGCTTTATCTCTATTTTCAACTGATCTCCAAGCAGTGTAGAGTTCTTTGCCTTGTCAAAAAGCATGAACATCTTGAGATCTTCTAATTCAAGCCTATTGTTTGAGAAGATTATTGGGAGAAGAACACCTTGTTTGCGTTCTACTCCCGCAAAGCAAGGGTTAGTATTATTATCGAGAATATTCGCAATATTTTTATGAGCAAGCAAATTATTGCTAGCCGAGTTTAGCTTATTTCTGAGAGAGAGGTTTTTTTTCTCCTCCCCGTACATCTCCACAAGGGTCGATTCCTTTAAGGCTTCAAGCAAAGGCTTAACCACATCACGACAGAACTCAGTATCGCTATCTGTAATTGAAAAGAGTAGTGCAGGCGAGTTGTTTTTTCCCTCTAGTATTTGAGGTCTTGTGCAACTCCTTGGCATAAGCTCATAGGCTTCTAAAATCTTATTACGTAGCAGAATCCTATTGTAGCTTGTATCCTGCGACTTATGAAGCTCAACAAAGGCCTGCATCTGTTGGTTTTTCGATATTGTCTGGATATTTTTTATGAAATAGAGATGTCTTATCTTTTTTTCAAATGGGATTGTGATATATTTCTCAATTATCTCAGCTGAATTCCCATTATCATTTATAGTAATGTTGAAATAGCTGCTATTCTCGGTTTTTCCTAGCTGCATTGATTTAATAATTGGTAGCGACATTGCGATTAAGATTAGATATATGAAGAAAGCCTTATTCCGGAACATTGTCTCTCCTTTTTTCTAGAACAAAATAGATTGTTGGTGTGATAACGAGGGTTGAGAATAGGCAAGCAGAGAGCCCTCCGACAAGGACGGCAGCACTTGCAGATTGGTCGGTTTTTTCAGGAATCATTAGTATCGAAGGTATCAGTGCTGCGACTGTAGTCAGATAGCTTAGCAATACTGCCTTTGCTCTCATAAAGCTTGTCTCTATAATCTTCTCAAGGCAGACTCTACCTCGCAGAGCTGAGTATTCGTCAATTAGCAGTATTGAACTGTTAATGCTACTTCCAGTTAGAACTAGCAAACCGATAAGCGAGAAGATGTTTAGGCTATTGTTAGTCACGAGAAGAAAGATTATACCTCCTGTAATGCTAAACGGTATATTTATCGAGATTATTAATGCTTTTTTTATTGACTGGAACTGTGTGCACAAGCAAAGAAAAAGAATAATTATTGCTAATATGATAAGTAGTACAAACTCACTTATAAAATCTTCCAGATTTGCCTTTTTTATATCGATAAAATTAGTTACTCCAGATAGTTTTGCTCTCTTCCCCCTTGTTAAAATCAATTTAGCTGGCTTAGAGTTGTATCTAAAGTTTGTTGACTTCTCAGTCAGATTTTCGAATCGGCAAAGCTGGTTAACCTTGAACTCCTTTCCCTTTATCTTTAGTTTCAGCGATTCTATATTCTGATATCCCATACAGTTCTTGATAAAGATCTCTTTTTCATCTGTGTCATTGTAGATCTGCCCAATCTTTGTCTCATTAACTGTTGTCTTGATAGTCTGCGCCAAATCATTCACACTAATCTCAGCAAGTTGCAGCATCGCAAAGTCTGGGATCAATTTTATGTATTGAAAATCCTCCAATCTGCGCAACTCCCCATCTTCGTTAAGCGCTGCTCGGAATCTCTCCTGATTCCTTGTCAGTTCAAATGCGTTGCTTCCTGTAACAATATACTCATCTATTCCCTGCTTAATCCCTAGTGTCTCGGTGAGGATTGTAGAGAAGGGCAGAATATTTATCACCGCCTGCTGGTTCGACATATTTAACTCCTCAACAATCTTGTTAATCTTTTTAAGTGTTGATTTTTTCCCATCTGTAAGTAGTGAAAAAAGTTGTTTCTCGTCTTTAATGTATGACGAGATTGAGAGATTCCCAATCCTCGCATCAGAGAGGGTGAAAAAGTTCTCAATTTTAACCTCAGCCTCTATCTTTCTCATCACTTGCTGGTAGAAAATTTGCTGTAAATTAGGAGTAATCTGCTGTTTATAATCGATAATACACTCAATTCTCTCTTGTTTAAGCTCTTGTGCAATCTCTTTTCGCACAAGAATGCTGAGTGGAATTAGAATCAGAACTGTGACCACTATTATTGCTGGAACAAGGATAAATCTTTTTTCAAAATAGTGGATAAGCCTCGAATATCGCTGGTAGCCTTGTAACTCCCTACTTCTCATCTTTGGTGTGAATGTTGCAAAAAGTGCAGGAATCAGGGTTATAGATACAAGCCATGAGATGCTAAGGCTAATTGTTATCGCAATGACAAGATCCTTGAAAAGTATTCCTGCTATTCCTGGAAGAATTGCAGCAGGGAGAAAGACAATAATAGTTGTAATTGTCGAGGAGAGAGTTGAAAAAGAGGGTCTAAAGAGCTGCTCTGGGATTTTATGAGGATTTTTCCTAAGATCAATCCTAAGAATATTCTCGCTAACAATCATTGTGTTATCGACAAGCATCCCAAGCGATGTTAGCATACCAGAGATGCTGATGATATTTATTGATTTTCCGAGAATTGTTAAGATGCAAATTGTCAAGGCGATAGATAGTGGAATAGGAACGATTATTATCAGAGTTGTCCATATAGATCTGTAGAAAATAAAGACAATTAGAACAATACAGATTGCACCAGTAAGCCCAGCTAGGGTCAAGGTCTTGATTGAAGACTTTATTATTTGTGACCTATCGTCAAGAAGTTTAATCTCGAATAGATCAGGGTATTTTTGAGCAATTGTTTGAATATACTGCTTAACTCCCTTCGCAGTTTGAGCTGGATTTGCACCATCACACTTGTAAATGAAGATTCCAATAGCTTTTTTATTTTTATATAGAAAAAAATCATCAACTTCTGCCTCTTGTTCTACTACTTCGAGGAAGTCTCCTAGTCTGATTTGATTCAGCTGGTTAAAATATCTTAGATTCTCAATCTGAGCTGAATTTTCTATCTTACTTTCGATTGTAATCATCTTTTCTACACTGTTTTCTGTAATCTTTCCAGCAGGAAGGATGAAATTATTCTGGTTAATAACCTTTACAACCTCCTCAATCGGAATTGGGGAGTCTTGGTCGTAGTGGATAAATATATCCTTCTCTTTCAATCCAGCAACCCTGATAACCCCGCTACCTTCTATTCTACTAAGCTCTGGAAGAATAGTCTCCTTGACAAATTCAGAGGTCTGGTAGATATCAAACTCTTTTGGAATAATTGCTAACGAATAGACAGCTCTTTCAGATGGATTTATCTGGATAACCTCAGGCCTCTTGCTATTCTGTGGGAGCTGGGCAAAGATAGTATCAGTTAGATTAAGTATCTCAAGTAGAGCCTTTTGAGGCTCAGTATTCCAGTGTAATTTTATAAAAATTTCAGAGTTTGCGAAGCTACTCTTGCTTGAAATCTCCTTTAGATTGCTCAGACTTTGGAGCCCTTTCTCGAGTGGAATTGTTACAAGCATCTCCACATCATCGGCATTTAACCCTTCAACCCTTGTCTGAATCAGAAAATAGGGAAGTTCCATTTTTGGTAAAAAATCAATCTTAGCAATCCGCAATGAGTAGAAGCTGCATATTGAGATTGATATAAAAAGTGCGATTGTTGAGATCTTCCTTCTGCAACAGAACTCCAAAAATCTTTTCATCACGCCTCCTTATTTGAAAAGCAATATCTCATAGCTTTTTTGCGCCTTGTTGCCTAACAGATCCTTGTACCCTGCAGCGAGAGAAAATCTAATTATTCCGTTAGATAATGGTCTATTCCTAATCAATGTCTCAATTTTGAAGATGCAAAGATCTTGGGGCTGAGTAAATCCAGGGAAGTCGCTTATTGGAGATTCGAGAATATTTAAAAGCTTTATATCTGCGACTTGAGATGTGATTGAGAGGGATTTTATAATCTCAAGTAGAGGTACTTGTGTGGTTGGAGCATGTCTGATTAGGAGATAGAATTCAGCACTTGCCTCAGTGTTGAACTCTTGTAGTATTGCGGTCACAAAATCATGATTATTTAGCTCTATCATTGGTGAGGCTTGATCTTTTTGGAAAAAAATTGCAGCTACTGAGGGTGGGCGTTCAAGCTCATAGTTTGTAACTATCTTGTAAGTCCTGTTGCTGAAATTCCCAGGCGAGTGGTTTTGCTTGAAATCGATAGAAATTGTATACTCCGTATTGAATGAAAATTGTGGACTTGCGCGAAACTCAACTACTCTTTGATCTCTCTCCTCTATATCAATCTCGATTTGAGGGGAAATCCTTATTGAGTAGTCAACCTCGTCGAGTTCTTGAGAGAATCGTAGAGAAAATGTCTCATCTGTAGGAAAATTTTCTATTGGCTCTGCTATAAGATGATTTGTCTCTGTCGAAACGAGAAAATCTCCTAATTTTGTAGCAAATAGCGACTCAATATCTACTTCGTTTACCTCTTGCTCTAGTTTGAAAGACTTTTCAAACTCTCTCTTTATATAATTTGAATAAGCATCTTTTGTCTTCTCAGAAATTTTGACAATGTATGGAGTATTAGGCGAAATATCTCCGGTTATTGTGTATCTGATAGTATCCTCAGAGAATGAGAGATAGCCTTCTAGCTTAGGCTCGATAGAGAAGTTATTATGGAGTGAAAGAAGATTAAGCGGTGCTGATGATTCGATTATTAAGAATTGAGTCATAGTTGAAAATTCTCTGTTGTCAGCTCCTATCTCAATTATCTGAGTAGGGGGTCTCTGTTTTTTTGTTGAAAAAACAAAGACCTTCTCGCCACTGAGGCTTGTATCATCTAGCCCCTCAATCCCTAGTGGAAAGATAATCTTATATTCAGTATCTTCTGTTGTCTTGTTCTCCGGTACAACCACCAATCTATTCTCTCTCCAGTTCAGGGCTTTTCTAGCATTTATCCCATTTTCTAGATATATCA
This sequence comes from Spirochaetales bacterium, assembly GCA_016936615.1. Taxonomy (GTDB): domain Bacteria; phylum Spirochaetota; class Spirochaetia; order JAFGXN01; family JAFGXN01; genus JAFGXN01. Next base: position 33,210 of record JAFGXN010000130.1, read on the forward strand.
TCTTCGCCTCTACCTCGAGAGGATCTACAGCCTTTGAGAAATCAAAGACAAATCTACTATTCTCTATCTGGATCTCCCCCTCGACTGGATCGACTGCTTCGATATCGAGGTAGACAAATATAGAGCATGATGCAAGCATGAATATTAACAAAAATATTGAAAGAAATAATCTCTTCATTTTAACTCCTTGTGAATTTAATTTTTAGGTTTAACTCACACCCTTTAGCTAAGGTTTGTTTAGCTGAAGATTCAATTTTTTCATTGATAACTATTTGAAAAAAATACTCCTGGTCGACTATCGCATCTTTGATCTGGTAACGCAGATTGAGAATATTCGCAGACTGGTTCCAGTTAAAGTAGAGCAGATCTGCTCTAAGTCCCAGATAGTGGGGGAAAATCTTTAGAAAACTTATTCGCTGCGTCGCTAGGTTGTTCTCAGGAAAGAAAAATGGCTGTGAGAAGTCTATCTGGAGATCTACCTCGGCGATATCCTCTAAATCCTGAAGAATCTCGACTTCGTAGATTGTTGACTCATCAATCTCTTCAAAGATAAAATCTCTATTCGCAAATATATCGTGTAAATTGATTCTATTAATCCTCAGGAACTCCTCCCCATTGCAAAACTCAATCCTATACTCCTTATCAAGTAGCTGTCCAAATATATCTTTGAGTTGTGAGTTTATATTTAGTTGATAGTTCTTGATTGGAGAGCCATCTGAAAGCTTGAAGAAGAGTAGGTTCTCCTCTGTCGAGATATCAAAGTTGCTTCGAGGCATTAACTCAACTGCCCTTTGTAGATTATCCTCTGTTAAAAAGTTTGAAAATTCAAAGAGTAGAATATCTCCGGATGAGAGTTCCTGGTTCTGATATGGAATCCTCGTGTCACTCTGATAATCTACTAGGATTGAGGTCGAGATTAGCTTGAATTCTGGAAAATCTTGATCTGTATAGAAGCTATACTCAAATTTTTCACTAATTCTTAGTCCTTGGCTATCAACTACAGCTTCGGGGATTGTTATTGTATAAAATAGATGATTTTCCCATCTCTGCTGAGGTGCGATTCTCACTGTATGGTCAGATTCCCAATCAAACATTAGCTTAGCCCTCGGACTGATAATAATCTCCTGCTCAACAGCCTCTTTGTCTATCGACTTAGAGAAATTAAGCTGAATAACCTGGTCTACACTCGCAGCAAACAGCTCTTGTGGCAGAGCTGAGATTGTCGCCCTCTCTTCATATCTGTCACTCTCCCAGTAAAAATAAAAGGTTTTTTGCAATCTATAATCTCTCATCTCAAGATCATAGGCTAACCCATTGACTTCTAATTGATATAACTGGCTTCTCGTAAGCTCAGCTATTATCTCAAGCGATAACTCCTGATTGCTTGCCCACTCTTGTGAAGAGTTTAGTTGATTCCCTTGATTATCTGTAATCGTAATTTGAAAATTACTCTTAATTTGGTTAAGTTCTCTGCTGAAGAGGAGATTAATCTCTTTGGTATTGAGAATATTCTCATCACTTATATTGTCTATTCTTATTTGTACCCCCTTTCTTTGAGAAAAATCGCAATTTATGAGAGTACAGAGACAACAGAAAAGAAAAATTTTATTTAATATCAATTTTAGCCCCCTCGTTTAGATTTGGTGGTGGGTTATCTATGACAATATCACTCTTTGTGATTCCACTTTCAATAATTATCTGGTCATCATCTTCTCCTGAGAGTTCTACCTCTTTCAAAAATGCATAGCCTTTTTCTACAATAAAGACGAATTTAGCCTTGCCAGTATCGATAATTGATGAGAATGGGAGAGTGAGGATCTCCCTTTTGCTATTCCCTGTTATCTTTGTTGTGAAGAACATCCCAGGCCTCAGTCTCCTTCTCGAATTGTCCACAAATATTTGTAGTCCAAGTGTTGTAGTAACAGGATCAACCTCTGGTGTAAAATTTAAAAATGAAGCATCTATCTCTTCTTCCATCCCAGTTATATTTATTTTAATCTTCTGTCCTCTCTTAATCTCTTTTGCAAAATTAAGAGGAAGTCTGAAGGTTGCTTTCAGATTCTTAGTCTCGAGAATACTTGCAATCTGGGTGCCTGATTGAATCAATTCTCCCTCACAGACCTTTATCCCAAATATCACCCCATCGCAGGTAGCCTTTATTCTCAGTTTTTCTCTATTTATTTCGAGGATTTTAAGATTGTTCTTGATTGAGGAGATATTCTCCTCTGCTAGTCTAATCTGAGCCTTCTGGTCAATAGTGTTTAGCTGTTGAAGTGCAGATAGCCTATCAATCTCGAGAGGAAGTCCGAAATTTTCTATATCGATATCTCTATATCCTATCTGTTGAACCTCGAACTCCTTTTGAAGTAGAATTAGAGAGCTTTCGAGCATCTTTTTAGAAAAGATAATCTTTTCCATCTCTTCGTCTGATATTGCTCCTGCTACGAATAACTCCTTGGCCTTGGCAGTGTTCTGGCTTGCTAGCTCTAATTCTAGCTGCTTATTCTTTATCTCAATCTCACTTTTTGAAAGCTGTATCATCTTCTTCTCAACATTTGTTAAGGCCTTGATATAGTTATTTTGTGCAAGTTTGAGCTGTATCTCAGCACTTCGAAGTTGTGATTCAATTTGCAGTAGCTCAATATCAAGATCCTTATTCTCGATCTCTATAAAAGTCTCATCTCTATCTATCAGCTGGTTCTCTTTTACATAAATTTTCTTTACATACCCAGAGATTGAGTTTGTTAATTTGACAACATTTTCAGGTTCAAGTATTCCGCTAGAGTCTTTTTGAGCATAGATTGTGGAGACTATAGGCTTGATTGTTTCCACAGCATAGATTGGGAGATTGTCGTTAGATTGCTCTTTGCAGCTGAAGACCACAATAATTAGAAAAAAGATATATCTTCTCATAGCCAAGCCTCACTGTTGAAGATCCCCGCAATCTGCTTTATCTCTTCTTTGAGTTTTATTAATTCCACAATTGGGCTGAGTTGTTCTAGCTTAGCCTCGAAGTGAGAATTTATCGCGCTGAATAACTCTATATTTGTTATCTTCCCAAGTTCATGCATCTTCTTGTATATCTCAACCTTTTTTTCACTCAGGACAATCTTCTGCTGAATAATATTCAGTGTCTGTTGATTAAACTCTATCTCTTGGTATAACTGCTCGATTTTGAGTCTAGTATTTTGTTTTAATAAGATATTTTCTTGATTCAGGAATCTATACTCCTTGTCGATCTGCTCTTTTTTTATTAGATAGTCGAGATTTTGTAAGAGAGAGAAGTTAAGTGAAAACCCTGAATTAAGTTCATTGTGGATTCCCCGTCCGATTTGCATGGTTGCAGAGAGAGGTAATATCGGGATAGGAAAATTAAACCTAAAGATAAAATTGAAGCTAAACTGATCAAAAATATCTTTATCTGCTATAGCTGTCAGCTTCAAATCTGCATTTATCTCGGGAAGTGCAATAGTATTAAAATTATAAATTGTATTCTGCATCTGAGATAGAATCTTGTTGGATATTCTTATCTTGAGATTGTTCTGTTCTGCTGATAAAATAGCCTCCTTCATTTCAGTCTCAAATTTGAGACTATTTGACTCAAGCTCATAAATATCTCCGACAATATTTATCTCCTCAGATCTAGCAAGCCCTAGTTCGTGATGGATATTTGATAAGGCAGTTTGCAGTTGGAAACTCATTAACTGACTAGAAAGAATAGCCTGACCATAATTTATTTCTGCATTTTCACTCTCAAGTTCAGTTGTCTTCCCCATCTCTCTGAGTTTTTTTGAGTAAAAAAGTTGCTGTTCTATTAGCTTCACCTTTTCTTGAAGTATCTTAGATTTCTCGAGAGTAAGTAGATATTCGTAAAAGATATTTCGTGCTCTACTCTTCTCACTCTCAACCATTGCTAGAAGTTTCAGCAGTTCATTCTCCTCAGCATCTTTTGAGGCATCTAGGCTTCGAATTGTTCTTCCACCGTTAAAGATAAGTTGTGAAATAGTAATGTTGAGATTCTTTTGTATCATATCCTTGTTATTTTCTAGTATAGTGGAGTTTCCAGAAATGTTTCCTGAGAGTTTAGGGACAAAGCTTAGGTAGTTTAACCTGCTCGCAATCTCAGTCTCTCTTAGCTTGTAGAGCTGTCTAGCAATCTCAATGTTTTTGTTGATAAGAATCTCTGTGAAATTATCGATATCAATGGAGATTTGGGCATGTGCCATTATTGGAAATAATAATAAAAAAAGAATAATCACTCTTCTCATGCTATCTCTCTCCTCTGAGTATTTGAATCTCCTTCTCTATCTCTCGTGAAAGACTAGGGTCTTTTGGACCAATTAGGACTAATGCCTTATTAAAAAAGAGATCTGCTTGCTTAGCCTGCCCGTGGTTCTTGTATATTTGTGCAAGCTTTAGACACGAAGCAGCAATCTCCGAGCAGGCATCTACAGAGTTCTCGTAGAGAAAAATCGCAGATTGAATATCTTTTTGTAGAATTTTGAGATCTCCGAATAGGCTAATTGCCCGGAAGTCAGCTGGATCATCCTTTAGCATCTCTCTAAGCAAATTTTCCCCTTTCTCAAACTCTCCAAGATTAAGATATGAACGGATTAGAATATAACTTGCGAATTTTGACAATCCGAAAAGCTTATTTTTCTCTTCAAGCAACTCTATTGTCCTTGTGAAGTCCTTCTCAGAGAATGAAATCCCAGCCTTCAGTAGAATATACTCTGGTTCTGAATTAGGAAGCTTCGCTGAGAGCTCCTTTGCTTGAATAATCCTATTCTCCGAATAAGCGACCATTGCCTTCTCGTAGGCTAATGCGATTGTGGTATCCTCTTTGCAACCTAGCAATATTAAAAGGATAAAAAAGATTAGTATTTTTTTCATAAATCCTCCTAATATATTTATTATCAGGTTATAATTAAACACTTCAAAAAAGGGGAGAATATGAGAAAAAAGATTATTTTTATTCTTTTTTCATGCTCAATCGACTACTTTTAGTCTTAAAAGAGGATTTTGTAAATGGTAGAGATTTATGGAATATGGATGAAGCTGATTATGATGTTACCTTTCTGGTCATAGCCATCATCTAGTAAAGCGATGGATAGTAAACCATCAGACAGGAAAGAAGATTATAAACTTCACAGTGGATAACGCCACTCCCGAGGGTGGTTTTGCTCTGTGTCGAGCTAGCAAGGAAGGGCTTTTTGTGATATTATGTCAGGTAACAGGTGATTTATCATTTGAGTTTTCAGATATATATGAGTTTATTTACTTTTGATATAAAACGTAGTAGAATGTCTTAATCAATGAGGTGGTATGAAGAGAAATAGGTTTGTTATTTTAATTATTTTTAGCTGGATTGCTTGTGGCTCTCTCTTTTCTTCTGAAGGTGAGAAGTCAGCCTTGTTGAATCGAGAAGATCTTCCAAATATTGATTTTTCTGGAGTATTCTTTGATTTTCAGGGAGTTGATTTCTCTGGTTTTACTGAAAAAGTTTTTTTAGAGGAGCAGAGTCTTAAATTCGTAGAGTTACTGAGTTCTGACTCTCTTTCTATAAATATAATTGTTGGATTTGAACTTGCTGGTTACAATCTCTACTCAATTAAAGATGTACCTTTTTTTCCAAGAGATATGAAACTTCCTGATTATCGAATAGCTAGTGTTATAAAATCTGTTAAGGTAAGTGCTGCAAACAGAACTGATAGCCCTGATAACCAAGGCAATAGAATAATTCGCATGGAGATGGATGTTGAGTGGATACTCTACGATGTAAAAAATGATTTAGAGCTTTTATCTTACTCTGAGGTAGTTTCGCGAGAAGTCCCCATGATAAAGAATTTCTTTGCAATCTCTTATTCGAAGAACTATTTCCTAGAGATCTTTAATAATTGCTTTTTTACTAGTTTTCAGATGTTTAATCTGAAGTATAATATAAATCTCCTGTTCTCATCTCCGCTAAAATCAGATTATCAGCTATTCAAACATCTTTTTTCAAGCAACATTCTATATCAGAAAGGATTGTGGCAGCTTTTTTCTGAAAATCGTAAGAGTGCATATATTGACTTGATGCTTAAATCCTCATTGTATAAGGATCTTCTGTTTGATGAATATATCTTTGTTAATCAGTTAAGGGAGGAGTTTGTCTCGCGGAATAAGGAGAAGCAGATTGATATTATCTCGAAGGCTTCTTCTGCTATTCACACTGTCTATGTAGATGATAAAGCCTCAACTGGTATCTTCCTCAATTCTAAGAATATTGCCATTGTCGCTGGTCTACAAAGAGGCTCAACATATCTCTTGGAGATAGGCAAGGGGATAATGGTTGAGGGAAAACTTCATTTCTATGATGAAAAATTCAATATAGCCTTTGTTGAATTCCCTTTTTTTTCCAAGAAATCCATGGACGTAGGGCTTCTTGACAGTGATAATAATTCTGATATCTTTATACTAACAAATTATTTAGACCTGTACAGATGGGAAGGGGCAGTTGAGGTTCTCCCTTTAACCTTGAAGGATCCATATGGGCAAGAGTATTCAAATGAACAGGCCTTTGCTATGGGGTTTGAAGATAAGCGAGAGATAGATAGTAAGCTTGTTGGTCTGCCTGTCTTAGATTACTTTGGCAATATGGTTGGGATAGTCTGCTTTGGCGATGACAATTTACCAGTGATAGTTAATTCTTATTATTTATATACAATTTTTGAAGAGAAATGAGGTTAGTATGGGAAAAAGTTATCAACACCTTCTCTGGGAGGAGATTTCCAGAGAAAAAGTCCAAGATTGTAAAATCTTTGATTACTACAAGGCAAAACGGGTAAGCCCGAGCGGATATCATAGCGATATTACCTTGCTAGATAGTCCTAATTCTGTGACAGTGATTTCTATTGTTGAGAATGATGAGGGAGAAGAGTGCTTTCTTATGGTGAGACAGTTTCGGCATGGAACTAGTGAGGTTACCTTAGAATTTCCTGCAGGGCTTGTTGATGCTGGAGAAGAGCCAAAGGTAGCAGCTCTTAGAGAATTTGCTGAGGAGACAGGGTATTTTTCAGATTCCATTGTCGAACTAGGTCATGTCTGCCCGAATCCAGCCTATTTGAATAATTTCAATTATACTTTTTTAATAAAAAAACCTGAGTACCGGGGACTAGAGAAGTTTGATAGTGGAGAATTCCTTGAATTAGTTAAATACCCGGTGAAAGATTTTGATAGACTAGTCGGTGAAGGTGAGTTTGCAAATGGTATGATGATGATCTCCTATCTCTTCTACTTGAAATGGTTAAGAGGGGCTAGCAAGTAGCCCCATCGAGAATAATTCATGCTATTCAAACTTGAAGAAGTTTATCTTTGAGTTTAGATCTACTGCATAGTTTTTTATCAAGACAGATGTTGAGCTTAACTCTTCCGACGCTGCCGCTACATTTTGCGATACCTGGTTCATCTGCTCAATCCCTGCACTTATTTGGTCTAGCCCTGAATCTTGCTCTGTAGATGATGCAGAAATCTCCTCAATCATCGTTGAGGCCTTTTGTATCTCAGGGACAAGTGAACTGAACCTTGAATAAGTCTCCTCTGACATCTTCACATTCTCATCTGCCATGGCAATAATCTTCTGAGAAATCTCTGCAGTCTTTTCAGCTAGCTTTCTTACCTCGCCAGCAACCACAGAGAAGCCTTTACCAGCAGTACCTGCACGAGATGCCTCGATTGCAGCATTTAGTGCAAGCAAGTTAGTCTGACCAGCAACCTCATCGATTGAGAATATATTTTCCGCGATAATTTTATTAGAAGAGTTAAGCTTCTGCACGAAGCTATTGCTGCTCTCAAGATTGTTTGTTGCAGATTTTGTAATAGTGTTGGTATCCACCGCATTCTGGGTGTTCTGCTTTACAGTTGCAGACATCTCCTCGACCGAAGAAGAGATCTCTTCCATGCTTGAAGCAAGATTTGTAGCATTTTCTGTCATGTTAGAAGCACTCTTATTTATTTCAGAGCTAGAAGCATTTAGAGCCTCTGATGCAGCCTTGATAGTCGTAATAATTTCACTTAGCCTGTTGTTAAGATTAACTGCTGAGCTGAAAATACCAGAGTATTTTTTCTTAGAAAAAGTCTTAAGCTTACCCTTCGCAAGCTCATCCATGATGCTTTCAATCTCAATTGGTTCGCCACCTAGAGATTTGAGGATTCCAGCTGAAAGCAAAATACTTAGAGCTATAGTCAAAGCAGTTGCAATCAGTATGATTACCAACGTGATAATATTTATTCTACTAGAAATCTGATCAACAATCTCCTCAATCTCATGCAACCGATCTGTTGTAGTTGATGCAAAGTCCTGAACTATCCCCTCTAACTCTCTGATAGAATCTCGAAAAGGGTCAATCTTTAGATATGCCTGCTTGGTTGTTGTAATTTCACCATTCAGAATCCCCCCATATGTAATATCAAAACCTTTTTTATACTCATTTAATAGTCTATCTAGGTTTTTTATAATCTCCATATCCTCTTCGTGGGCAGTCCTCTTAAGAAGAGCAATCTTCTCCTTAGTATTTTCAAATTCTGAACTCCAGCTGGAATTGTACTTTTTTACAGTCTCTACGTCTTGGATGTTGATAAAGATGTCTTTTTCATATCTTCGCATAGCATTTATGTTAGCACGTGCTCGCGAGGCATATTCAGATGAACGGGCATCAGTCTTTAGCAAAAAAGTTGTGTTCTTCTTTAGAATATTTACTCCGATTATGCTAGCAAGAGCCAAGATAATCAACATTGCAAGTATCCCTGAGAAAGATGTTATAAATTTAGTTTTTGTTTTCATGCGTAATTCTCCTATCATAATTCTAGGAAGATATTACAAAAAAATCAAATTTATCAAATATTATTGGCAAATGCTTTTGCAGTCGAGTAGGCTGCCTGGATATTGTAGCCTCCGGTCTTGCCGAGGATGTCAAGGATTTCGCCTGCGAAGTAGAGTCCGGGGGTGATGCGAGATTCCATTGACGCTGGATTGACCTCGGAGGTTGCGACGCCGCCTGCAGTAGCCATTGCCTTGTTCCAGCTGTCGACAGATTCTATCTCAAGCTCGAGTTCGCTAAGCAATCTTGCTGCGAGTTTAATCTCTTGCAGATTGATATCGGCAGTTTTCTTATGAAAAAAGTTCATCTTCAGTGAGTTCTGATACTCCTCGAGGATGCGCTGACTCAGTATCGAGAATATTGGCAGATTTGAGAAAAGTTTGTTCGGCGAGTTAATCTTCTGCTGCTTGATTTCCTGGATTGTCTGCTCGAGGCTGGCTCCAGAGAAATTTATTACTAGTTTCATTCCAGCCGCGAGCTGGTGGGAGTTGTCAAGGATTACTGGCCCGGAAAGACCTTTGTGGGTGATGATCAGAGCCCCTGCGGCGGAGAAATTCTTCTTCCCATTGGAATAACTGGAGAGTTCTACCTCCTCGAAGGAGAGGCCTGAGGCGTGGGCAAGGATGTGATCGCAGATATTCACCGAGCTCAGCGCTGGCTGTGGGGGGACGATCGTGTGACCGAGTTGGGTGGCTAGCTTGAAGCCTGAACCGTCGCTACCAGTTGTCGGGTAGGATTGACCACCACAGGCAAGCAATAACTTTTTCCCTTCAAAATCACCACAATTTGTCTCTATATTAAATAATTTAGTGCTAGCGTCATAACTTGCAGCACGCGCCTTGCAGTCGTTGATGAGTCTGCCCTTTTCAAGGAAGGCCTTAAGGAAAAAATCTCTGATTTCTCCCGCTTCCATTGATTGTGGAAAATATTTTCCATCTTCGCGGCAGAAAGTCGCAATTCCCGCCGATTCCAGATATTCGACAAACGAATAATTATCATAGGAATAGAATTGCTTGCGGAAGAAATTCTTCCCGACAGTGTAATTCTCAAGGAACTCTTTAGCATCCCCGTCGTGGGTAAAATTACACGCCCCGCCACCGCTAGCCAACAGCTTCAATAACGGCTTAGCTGCGGTATTCATCATAAGAACATTCTTTCCATGTTTAAGAGCCTCAATTCCAGCCACAAAGCCGGCAGGACCCGCCCCGATAATTATTAAATCGTATATCATAGGTGTAGTTTATCATTTTTTTTGGGGAAAAGCTATCGGGGGGATGCTTTGCTCTCCATTGCATTAAAGAGATCTGAAAATTTTTTGTCAGTTTCTATTTGTTTTTTTTCAAGAGATTTAAGTCTTTGAAATATTTGTGCGTTAGTTAAAATAAATTTGCGCATGGAAACAAATGCATTTATGATTTGAATGCTTATTTTAATAGCCTTTTCACTTTTCAGAATAGCTGATAACATTGCTACTCCTTGCTCAGAAAAGGCATTTGGAGGGCGTCTTAATCTCATTGTATCTGCATTGGAGGTCACAAATTGTGACTTCCAATTATCAAATTCATCTTTTGATAACTGGAACATGAATTCTTCTGGAAATCTTTCAATATTTCGCTTTACTGATTGATTTAAAACCTTTGTTTCAACTTCATATAGTTTTGCAAGATCTCTGTCAAAAATTACTTGAATTTCTCTGATTGTTATAATTTTAGATTGTATTAATTCTGAATGTTCCGTTGCGTGAGATAATTTCTTTTTAATTTCATTATTCCGGTCCCCTCCGGTTCATGAGTAGAGTGGCAATTTTTCAAATTTTTGATTTGCGCATTTTAAATTTTTACTTATTTTTATATCAACGTTTTTTTAAAGCTTAATGTAATTATTTTACCACCAATTTTTAAATTTACAAATGAATTTGAAGACGTTTCGGGTTTTTTGTTAATATCGTGAGAGACGTATTTTTTGCTCGCTCAGAAAATAAAATTAGCACGGCTCTCATCAACGTAATTGTCGATCAGAATAATAGATTGCCTTGCAGATTCCACAAGATTATAGTGTTCAATCTGATTTTGCGATATTTCTTCTTCCTTCGATTTGAACTATCGCAAAATTAGCAACAGTTGCTAATTATATAAGTTCTACTTGATGTTTTCTTTAGATTATCGCTTTTTGTATTTTGAATTGGCTGGTATACATCTCTTCATATATTATTATTTTTCAAAGATAGCTATATCGGAGAATATTTGCCATTTCTCGTTGCTCTCTTTTCCTCTGATATAGTAATTTGTTTGCTCTGCTTTATCTATAATGGTTATTTTAAATTCTGAATCTGATTGCCATTCTATATTTGCGATTTTATATGTCTGATGAATTTCATTTTCTCCTACATAAACTCTTTCCTCAAGCAGATTTATTGAGTCATTATTCTCAAACTTAAATAGGTGTAATTCCAAGATCATGTAATCAGAAAAATCAAAGGTGAGAAATCGGGTCTTGTTTGGGGAATAATAGGGGAGTGAATAGACATCGTCTACTTGTTCATTATTTTTGATGTCAAAAATTTCAAAAGCTATTGCTTCGTAGTATTGTTTATGGAAGATATAGTATCGTGAATTTATTTTTTCAACTATGTTATAAAATGGCCCCTTAAGCCCTATTTCGTCTTTCTTTATAATTTTTATTTCGTCTACGTTTATTATTAGGCTTGGACCATTTCTTCTGATGCTTTTATCTCTCTTCAAATAGTTTAATTCTTCATATTTTGCAACCTTAAAAGAATTTTGTAGTTGTGATTTATCTGTACAATTTAAAACTTCTGGGGTGTAATAGTATGAATTGTCAAATTGCAGATTTTCATCAGGAATCCATCCGAATAGTAGTTCATTTGTAGCTACTAGATACCACAGTTTTTCATTTAGTCTTTTTTCTGATAAGACATATGCAGTTTGATCTGAAGTGAAATGGAAGAAATTCGAGGAGTTTTCGGGTTCAATAAATATTTTCATATCAGGCTTTAGCAAGACTGAGTAATGTGAGATTGACATTTCATATTTATTTATTGTCAGCCCTTGTTCTTCTTTTAATCTAGGAAAATCAATATCTCTGTCAATCATATTTTTAGCATCTTCATAATGAGAATATTCAGCTGCTGTAATTTTCTTATCTTTTGAAATTGATTTATTGTTCGAAGAATTATCCTTTGAACACGAGAAAATTACCCAAATAATTGCTACCCATAATACTTTTTTCGCTTGAATTTTCATTTTGTCTCCCTAATTTTTGATCGATTTTTTACCTCTTCTCCCCGCAGCAAGATTTAGCACCGCAGCTAAGCTTATTCACTGTAGCAAGTCTGGCTGCGTCGGTGTCGAACTGGGTTGTGTCGGTGGTGAAGGTTGCGATGCTGTCTATGAGGCTGAGTGCCGTGTCATCTTTGATGGAATAGATTAGCCAGGTGCCTTCTTTTTTCATGGAGACGAGGTCTGCGTTCTTGAGGATTTTTAGGTGGTTGGAGAGGGTGCCGCCTGCGATGTCGAGAATTTCGAGGATTTCACATACGCATAGTGGTCTGTGTCGTAGCATCATGAGTATTCGTAGTCTGTTGGAGTCGCTTGCAGCCTTGAGCTGGGTGAGAATTGTTTCCATAATGTTAAAAATAACAAAATCGGGGAATTTTTTCAATAATACCTTGACTGATTTTGTAAATAATTGTTATATTTAGCTAAACAGCTAAATAAAGGGGAGTGTATGTCGAAGATTTTCAGCGTGTTTACGATGTTAGCAGATTGGTTAGTCTACGGATTGTTCCGGCTAGATCCATCGTCTAAGCTTGGCGATTCAGTTCATTTTTTTATTGAAGATATTACAAAGATTTTTGTACTGCTTATTGTGATGATCTATCTGATTTCCCTCGCGCGGGCATCTCTTGATACAGAGAAGGTCAGGAATTTTTTACATGGAAAAAATAGATTCTTCGCCTATTTTCTTGCTTCCCTTTTCGGGGCGATTACCCCTTTCTGTTCTTGTTCGAGTATTCCGCTGTTTCTCGGATTCACCGCTGCGGGTATTCCTCTTGGCGTAACAATGGCGTTTCTTATTACCTCGCCGATGATAAATGAGGTTGCAGTTGTGCTGCTTGGTGCCGGGCTTGGGCTGAAATTTACCATTGTCTATGTTGCGACTGGTATTGTCGCGGGTATGGCTGGCGGGTTTTTCATCGATTTGATCAAGGCTGAGCGGTTCTTGATGCCGATTGGTCATCAGGCGCTTGAAATGGCTGAAAAGACAAAGGGTGGAGATGGGCAGATTATTGCTAAGGAAAAATTGACTTTTAAGCAGCGTCATAAGTTTGCAGTTGGTGAGCTTGGCTTTATCGTCAAGAAGGTCTCTCTCTGGATTGTTGCTGGTGTTGGTATTGGTGCTGCCTTCCACGGATTTGTTCCAGAAGAGTGGGTTGTCGAGCATCTTGGAAAAAACGAGTTTCTCAGTGTGCCAGTGGCGGTTGTGATGGCGATTCCGCTTTATGCTAATGTTACGGGGATTATTCCGATTGCTGAATCGATGATTGGTAAGGGTGTTCCGATTGGTACGGTAATGGCTTTCATGATGGGTGTTGTTGGTGCGAGCCTTCCTGAGTTTATGATGTTGAAGAAGGTCATGAAGGTTAAGCTTTTGCTTATAATTTTTGCTATGTTTCTTGTATTTTTTACCCTGGCTGGGTGGTTTTTTAATCTGGTTTTTTAAATAGCATAATAATATGCTAATATATATTTGAAATAATAAGGAGAATTTTATGGAAATAAAGATTTTTGGTTCTGGTTGTGCTAAGTGTAAGAGCTTAGAGAAAAACGCTGCTGAGGCAGTTAAGATTATGGGTGTCGAGGCAAGTGTGATAAAGATTACTGATCTTTCTGAGATTATGGCTGAGGGTGTGATGATGACTCCGGGGCTTATGGTCGATGGCGTGCTTCTTTCGACAGGTAAACTGTTAAATCCGCAGGAAATTGTTGATTTAATCAAAAAAGAGAGTGATTGCTGTGGCGGTTGCAGTTGCAATGGCGGTTGCTGTTAATTTTTTTCATAAAAAAAGGGGAAAATATGAAGACAATGAGGGTGCTTTTTGTATGTATTCATAATTCTGCGCGGAGTCAGATGGCAGAGGCTTTCTTGCGTGAACTTGGCGGAGATGGGTTTCAGGTCTTCAGTGCTGGGCTTGAGCCTGGCAAGCTGAATCCTGTTGTGGTTGAAGCTATGGCTGAGGTGGGGATTGATATTTCAGGTGCGAAGGTTAATCTTGTGACTGAGTATCTGCATGATCCGCTTGGGTTTGATTATGTTGTGACTGTCTGCGATGCTGCAAATGGGGAGCGATGTCCGCTTTTTCCTGGAAGAACTAAAAGACTGCACTGGGGATTTGAGGATCCATCTTCATTCTCTGGTGAGGCTGGGGATAAGCTGGCAAAGACTCGTGTCGTGCGTGATCAGATTAAGGCTCAGGTTGAGGAATTTTTGAGAGAGCTTCGGGGGTAGGATGTTTGAAACTCTTGTCGCTTGGGTAAATTCTTCCATATACTTGGCGTTGATTGCCTCTTTTGTCTGGGGTGTCTTGAGTGTCGTGCTTAGTCCATGTCATCTTTCAAGTCTTCCCCTGATGATTGGGGTTATTTCGAAGAAAGATATTTCATTGAAAAAGTCATTTTTCATTTCGTTGCTTTTTGCCTTGGGGATTGTTGTCTCAATCTTTGTGATTGCTTTGATTACTGGTCTGACCGGGCGGATTATTGGGGATGTTGGGAACTGGGTTAATCTGTTTCTGGCTATAGTTTTTTTCTTCTTTGGTTTAGTCTTTGTTGGTCTCTTTAATTTAAATTTTTTAAATAAAATAAGGATGCCACAGGTTGATTATCAAAAATATGGGACACTGTCAGCTTTTCTTCTCGGGCTGGTTGTCGGCGTCGGGCTTGGAGCCTGCACTTTTGCCTTCATGGCACCTGTCTTGAGTGTCTTCATATTTCAGGTAAATGAGAATTTGTTCAAGAGTATCTTGATTGTTGTGATGTTTGCACTTGGTCATGGCGGAGTAATTGTTCTGGCTGGAACTGCGTGGAAATCAGTCATAAGTTACATAAATTGGACAAATCAGAGCAAGTTCCTCGTTGTTGCTAAGGCAATATGTGGGATTATCTTGTTTGTTGGTGCTGGATATTATGTC